>CAZFGZ010000102.1:0-7429 GCA_964518585.1 uncultured Dehalococcoidia bacterium
CGGCAAGCGCCTGAGCGACCATCTCCTGAGCGAGGTGTTCGGGAGGCCGGGCTAGCGATCGACGTCGGCGGTGTCGCCCCTCGGTAGGGCGGTGGGTCGAAGGCGCCGCCAGACCCCGCGCCAGGTGCTGTTGACGATGAAGACCCCCAGGACGATGAGCGCCAGGCCGCCGAAGCTGTTGGTGCCGAGGCGCTCATCCAGCACCAGCCAGCCCATGAGGACCGCCACCAGGGGTATGAGGTAGGCGACGAGGGAGACCTGCAGGGCCTCCAGGCGCTGGACGAGCCAGAAGAAGATGACGTAGGCCAGCCCCGAGCTCACTACGCCCAGGGCTACCCAGGCCAGCGCTGCCTTGGCCGAGGTGTGCAGGTCAAACGGCCTGTCCACGGCGAGGGCCACGGGCAGGAGCAGGGCGCTGGCGACCACCATCTGGCTCGCGGCGAAGACGACGGGCGGTCTTTCCTGGAGGTAGCGTCGGGCGAAGACCGTGCCCGTGGCGTACCCGAGCGAAGCCACGATGACGGCGATCTGCCCCAGCGTACTCGACTCGGTGATGGCGCCGAGGTCGGCCCCCAGGAGGACGAACACCCCGGCGAAGCCGACAAGGACGCCCAGGGTCCTCTCGGCGGTCAGGCGCTCCTTGATCCAGAGCGGCGCGACGACCACCGTGAAGAGGGGCATGGTGGAGTTGAGGATGGCCGCCAGGCTGCTATCGATGTGCTGCTGGCCCCAGGTGATGAGGGCGAAGGGGATGACGTTGTTGACCAGCCCCATGAAGGCGATGGCTGCCCAGAGCCGGGGCGTCAGGGAAAGCGACAGGCCCAGGCTGCGCATCAGGAGCAGCAGGACCGCCCCTGCCAGCAGCAGGCGTCCCTCGACGAGGGTGAGGGGCGGGACCTCCTCTACGGCTACCTTGGTGAAGAGGAAGGAGTTGCCCCAGATGCAGCCCAGGATCACGAGCATGAGGAGGGGAGGGAGTCGCACGAGGGCTCACTTTCGTCGGCGCCTGACCGGGGTCTGAGCGGGCACAGCCTCCTCCATCATACGGGTGCGGTCCCAGGGCCGTCGAGCGTACAATAAGGGCGTGAGCGCGAAGGTCCAGGGCCTATACGTGATTATCGACCCGGAGGCCAGCCGCGGCCGCGATGCGGTAGAGGTGGCCCGGCTGGCGCTGGAGGGCGGCGCCTCCATGCTTCAGTGGCGCGACAAACGCCGCGACAAGGGGGAGCAGCTTCCCGACGTCCGGGCCGTGCGCGAGCTGTGCGCTCGCCACGGCGCTCTCTTGATCGTGAATGACCATGCAGACCTTGCCGTCGCCGTCGGGGCGGACGGCGTGCACCTCGGTCAGAAGGACCTGCCTCCGGAGGCAGTACGGGGCATGCTTGGCGAGGGCAGCGTCATCGGCGTCTCCACGAACAACGTGGAGGAGGCGCGGCGGGCAGAGGAGAACGGAGCGGGGTACGTGGCGGTCGGCAGCATCTTCCCGACGGCGTCGAAGGAGGTGACGCGGCCGGCGAGCCCGGAGCGGCTCGCCGAGGTGAAGGCCGCGGTGGGCGTGCCTGTCGTCGCCATCGGCGGCATCGACGAGGGGAACATCGACCGGGTGCTGGAGGCCGGGGCCGACGCCGTGGCCGTGATCAGCGCGGTGTGCGGCGCGGAAGACGTGCGGGAGGCCGCGCGGAGGCTGGTCGAGCGTATGGCAGCCCGGCGATAAGCGGACCAGCAGGCTGCTGGAAGAGTCGCCGCTCGCCCTTCGACAAGCTCAGGACGAGCGGTTTTGGCATTTCGCTCGTGTTGAGCCTGTCGAACCACGAATGGCTCACCTGGGTTCTTCGGCAGCCCGCTATTGAGGGTCGGTCTAGCAGAAGCGGGCGGGGCTGAAGGGAGCGAGGGCCTCGCTGGGGCGGCCGTCGATGATGGCCTGGGCGATGAGGCGGCCGGTGACGGGGGCGAGCAGGATGCCGTTGCGGTAGTGGCCGCTGGCGACCGTCACGTTGTCGAGGCCGGGCAGGGGCCCCAGGATGGGCAGCTCGTCGGCCGAGGCGGGCCGGAGCCCGGCCCAGGTGAACTGGGCGTGGGCGTGCGTGAGCTGGGGCACCATCCCTATCGCCGCGCGGCGCACCTCTCGCAGGCCGCGGAGGGTCGTCCGGGGCCGGAAGCCGACGTCCTCGACGGTGGCGCCGGCGAAGACGAGGCCGTTGGCTCTCGGCACCAGATAGCCGCGAGGCCCCCAGACGATGGTGCGGATAGGGGTCACCATGCCCCCGAGGGCGAGCATCTGGCCGCGCATGGGCCGCACCGGCACCTCCAGCCCGTGGCGTCGGGCCAGCCGGCCGGTCCAGGCGCCCGCGGCCAGCACGACATGCCCGGCGGCCACCCTCCCTTCGGGGGTACGCACGGCCGTAGCGCGGCCGTTGCTCGTGATCAGGCTGGTGACCGGGGTCCGCTCGCGCAGGGTGGCGCCGGCGGCGGCCGCCGCGCGGGCGAAGGCCAGGGTCATGTTCTGGTTGCTGACCCGGCCCTCGTCCTCGGAGAGGACGCCGGCGAGGACGCGGGGCGAGAGCCGGGGCTCGAGCTCCCAGAGCATGGTCTCGTCGAGCCATTCCAGAGGCAGGCCCAGGGGCCGCTGCCACTCAAGGCGTCGGCGGAGCTCGGCTGCCTCTTGCGGGGTGAAGGCGACGCGCAGGATGCCGGTCAGGCGGTACTCGAGGTCGATGCCGGTGGCCTCGTGAAGCTCGGGGGCGAGCGTGGGGAAGATGCGCAGGCTGGCGAGGCTGAGGTCGAGCATGGGGCCAAGGCCGTGGGCCTCGGAGAGGGGCGCGAGCATGCCCGCCGCCGCGTTGGACGCCTCCATGCCCAGCCGACGACGGTCGAGGACCGTCGCGCGCACGCCGGCCCTGGACAGGTAGTAGGCGATGGCGCAGCCGATGGCGCCCCCGCCCACGATTATCACCTCAGAGCTTTGTTTGGTACCCAATGCTTGCTGCTATCGAGGGCCTATAGGCTGCGGAATCTTGGAACCCTGGAACCTTAGAGCCTTGGAACCCTGCAAACTTGGAACCCAGCCTGTGCATCCTGGTCCCAGGGTTCTGTGGCTCAAGGGTTCGGGAGCGTCAGCCGCCGCCCACCATACGCACGATCTCCAGCCGGTCGCCGTCGCGGAGGCGGATGCCTGCGTACTGGTCGCGGGGGATCACCTCGCCGTTGTGGGCCACGGCGATGAGCCGGACATCGACGTTGAGCGATTTCAGGAAGGCGGGCAGGCCGGCCTCGCCGTCCAGTGTCCGCTTCTTGCCGTTGACGGTGAGCTCGATGGTCATCTCCTCGCCCCCGTGGGCGGGCGCACCCAGGCCTCGCTCAGCGCATCCGATAGGCCGCGGGCGGCCGCGCGCGGGTCGTCGGCGTCCATGATGGCGGAGATGACCGCGACCCCGTCGGCGCCCGCGCCCATCACCTGCGATACGTTCGTGGCGTCGATGCCGCCGATGGCCAGGACCGGGATAGACACGGCCTTGTGCACGGCCGAGATGATCTCGGGGCCGGCGGGCTCCAGGCCGGGCTTGGAGCGGGTGGCGAATATCGTGCCCACCTGGACGAAGTCGGCGCCCTGGCGCTGGGCCCGGGCCGCCGCCTCCGCGCTGTGGACGGAGCGGCCCACGAGCAGGCTGTCGCCGGCAAGCTCGCGCACGATCCTGATGGGGAGACCTCGCTCCGGCAGGTGGATGCCGTCGGCGCCGCAGGCCTGGGCGACGTCGAGACGCTCGTTGACGATGAGGAGGCCCCGGCCGTGCACGACGGCGCGAAGGGCGAGGGCCAGGTCGTAGAGCTCGCCGCCGGGCAGGTCCTTCTCGCGGAGCTGTATCAGGCCGACGCCGCCCTCGATGGCCAGGGCCACGATCTCTTCGAGAGGCCGGGCCCGGCAGCGGCTGCGGTCGGTGACCAGCGAGAGGCAGGGCAGCCGGAGGCGAGGTTCTCCGCCGGCACCGCTCATCGCACGACGCCCTCCAGGGGGCTGCTGGCGGAGGCGTAGGCCTTCCTGGGGATGCGACCGGCCAGGAAGGCCTTGCGGCCGGCCTCGACGCCGCCGCGGATGGCCTCGGCCATGAGGGGCGGGTCCTGGGCCAGGGCAACCGCCGTGTTGATCAGGACGGCGTCGGCGCCGACCTCCATGGCGAGGGCGGCGTCTGAGGGCGCCCCAAGGCCTGCGTCCACCACCACCGGCACGTGCGCGTTCTCGACGATGATCTTGATCTCGTCGAGGGTGAGGATGCCCTGGCCGGAGCCGATGGCCGAGCCGAGGGGCATGACCGTGGCGCAGCCGATCTCCTCGAGCCTGCGGGCCAGGATGGGGTCGGCGTGGATGTAGGGCAGCACGGTGAAACCCTCGTCAAGGAGGGTCCTGGCCGCCTCCAGCGTGCCCACCGGGTCGGGGAGCAGGTACTTCGGATCGGGAATCACCTCGAGCTTCACCCAGTTGGAGCCGGTGACCTCGCGGCCGAGGCGGGCCGTCATGAGGGCCTCGTCCACGGTCTGGCAGCCCGCGGTGTTGGGGAGGATGGTGTACTTGCTCCAGTCGACGTAGTCGAGGAGGGTCTTCTTGGAGGGGTCGTCGAGGTCGAGGCGGCGGATGGCCACCGTGACGATCTCGGCGCCGGAGGCCTCGAGACAGGCCAGCATCTCCTCGGGCGTCCGGTGCTTGCCGGTGCCCAGGAAGAGGCGCGACCTGAACTGCTTGCCGGCAATGATTAGTTCGTCTTCCATCGCTCAACTCCGTTGCTAGTCGGTATTCCTCTGGGTCGCCTCGGCAAGCCGGGGCACTACGAGCGCCAGGCCGGCGGTGAGCAGGGCGAAGGCGCCCGCGACGGCGGCCACCGCCACATCGCCGAGCAGTCCCGCGACTGCGGCTACCCCGGCGAAGGCGAGGGCCATTGCCAGGTACAGCGAGCGCGCCAGGCGGGGGCGCCGCCAGCTATTCGTCCACCAGCGCCATAGTCTCACGTTGACGCCTCCGGGCCGCCCAGCTTCGCGAGGTCCTTGGTGATGCGCATGGGGCAGAACCTGGGCCCGCACATGGAGCAGAACTCCGCCGTCTTGAAGCTGTCGCCGGGGAGGCTCTCGTCGTGGAGGCAGCGGGCGAAATCCGGGTCGAGGGAGAGGGCGAACTGCCTCTCCCAGTCGAAGGCGAAGCGGGCGCGCGACATCTCGTCGTCGCGGTCGCGGGCGCCCTTGCGGCCGCGGGCGATGTCTGCGGCGTGGGCGGCGATCTTGTAGGCGATCACCCCCTGCTTGACATCGCCGAGGTCGGGCAGGCCCAGGTGCTCGCGAGGGGTGACGTAGCAGAGGTAGCTGGCCCCGGCATGGGCGGCCATGGTGGCGCCGATGGCCGAGGTGATGTGGTCGTAGCCGGGGGCGATGTCGGTGACGATGGGTCCCAGGACGTAGAAGGGGGCGCCGTGGCACAGCTCCTGCTGACGGCGCACGTTCATCTCGATCTGGTCGAAGGGGATGTGGCCGGGCCCCTCGATCATGACCTGCACGTCTCGCTGCCAGGCGCGGCGGGTGAGCTCGCCCATGGTCTCGAGCTCGGCGAACTGGGCGTCGTCGCTGGCGTCGGCGAGGCAGCCGGGGCGGAGGCCGTCGCCGATGCTGAGGGTGACGTCGTAGCGGCGGGCGATGTCGCAGAGGTCGTCGAAGCGCTCATAGAGCGGGTTCTGGCGCCCGTGGGCGGTCATCCATTGGGCGAGCAGGCTGCCGCCCCGACTGACGATGCCGGTCACCCGCCGCAGCGCCAGAGGCAGGTGCTCGCTGAGGATGCCACAGTGCACCGTCATGAAGTCCACGCCCTGGCGGGCCTGAAGCTCGATCATCTCCAGGAGGTCCTCAGCGGTGAGGTCCTCGACGCGGTCGACCTCCGCGACGGACTGATAGATGGGCACGGTGCCGACGGGCACAGGGCTGGCCTCGATGATGGCGCGGCGGATGGCGTCGATTTCGCCGCCGGTGCTGAGGTCCATGACCGTGTCGGCGCCGAAGTGGACGGCGAGGTGGACCTTCTCCAGCTCCTCGTCGATGTCGGAGCTTACGGCGGAGTTGCCGATGTTGGCGTTGATCTTGACGGTGGCGGCGGTGCCGATGGCCATGGGGTCGAGGCTGGCGTGATTGACGTTGGCGGGGATGACCAGGCGGCCCTCGGCGACCTCGCGGCGCACCTCTTCGGGCGCGAGCCCCTCGCGCTCGGCTACGCGGGCCATCTCCGGGGTGACGACGCCGCGGCGGGCGTGGTACATCTGGGTGTTGGCGGGACCGGACATCTTGGTTCGAGCTTCCATCTCGGCCTCCTCGCTACACTGGTTGCCAGAATCGAAAAAAGTGGTGCACCGGCCCGTGGCCCTGCCCCAGGGGATAGGCCGCCTGGAGCGCCTTGGTGACGAAGGCCTTGGCCAGGGCGACCGCCTGGCGCACGTCGGAGCCCTTGGCGAGCCCGGCGGCGATGGCGGAGGCGAAGGTGCAGCCGGTGCCGTGGGTGCTGGCGGTGTCCACGCGTGGGGCGGTGAACTCGTGGAACTCCCGGCCGTCGTAGAGCAGGTCCACGGCCGGGCCCTGGCGATGGCCGCCCTTCATCACCACGTTCTTCGGCCCCATGGCCGCGATCTCGCGGGCGGCGGCGCGGATGTCGTCCCAGGTCTCGAGGGTGCGGCCGACCAACACCTCGGCCTCGGGGACGTTGGGGGTCAGCACCAGGGCCAGGGGCAGCAGCCTCTCCTTGAGGGCCGTCACCGCCTCCTGCTGAAGGAGATGGTCGCCGCCCTTGGCCACCATCACCGGGTCCACCACGACGTTGCGCAGACCATGCTCCGATATCTTGCGCGCGACCACCTCGATGATGGCGGAGCTGGCGAGCATGCCGGTCTTCACCGCGTCGGCGCCGATGTCGCTGACGACGGCGTCGATCTGGGCGGCCACGAGATCCGGGGGCAGCTCCAGCACCCGAATGACGCGCTGGGTGTTCTGGGCGGTGATGGCGGTGATGGCAGAGGTGCCGTACACGCCCAGGGCAGCGAAGGTCTTGAGATCGGCCTGGATGCCCGCTCCGCCTCCGGAGTCGGAGCCGGCGATGGTCATGGCTATGGGGGCCCTTCGGTCGTCGCTCATCTCACTATGCAATCAGGCCGCCGGGTTGCCGGCGGCCTCATCAGGAGACGATTCCTTCGCTGGCATTACCCAGATCAGGTTCGGGCGGTCGGTGGCGGACTGGCCACCCTCTCAGCCGGGCTCGCCCCAGCTCCCGCATCCATATGCTGTTCTAGTAGTAAGTGTAGGAAGTCAGCAGACCGATGTCAAGGTGAGTGGCCATCCGAGCCTGCTGCAGAAGTGAGGTGGTTCTGCCCACCCGCCCGCCCGCGAGATGTATTTGGAATCTGGGGGACAC
>CAZFGZ010000103.1:0-7242 GCA_964518585.1 uncultured Dehalococcoidia bacterium
GTCGATGCCGCTCACGGTGCCGCCCAGGGCCTGCAGCGATGCGGGTTTTCCATCCTTGTCCAGGTAGCGCACCTCGGCGCTGATGAACCGATCCAGCGCCTCGTCCCGAACGTCTCCCCAACGTCCCAACGACCACCCTCGCTCAGCGAGGCCTTCCGGCAGCAGCTCCTCCCAGTCGAACTCTTGCAGGCGCTCCCGGAGCTTCCCGGGCACGATTCCTTCGATGTCCAGCGGCAGCTCGAAGCCGGCGCGCTCGGCCAGGCGCACGTCTATGTCCAGTTGGCGCCCATCCCGCTCGACCGTGAAGGTGAGCTCGTCGCCCGGCTCCGCGTCGCCCACCCGGTCTGTCACCGCCTCGACGCTCTCCACCTTCTCCCCATCGATCGCCCGGATCAGGTCGCCCTCGCGGAGGTCGGCCTCCTCGGCCGGGCTGTCCGGAGTGACGGCCTTGATCTCGACCCCCTCCTCCGTCTCGGTCAGGGTGACGCCGACGAAGGCGCGCGCCTGCAGCGTCTCCGGCACGGCCACGATAGGCCCCTCCGGCACCTCCAGGGAGAATTCGAAATCCCGATCCGCTGACTGGTCCGCCTGGATACGGATCACCCTCGGCTCGCCCTCGCCGCCGTCGCCGCGGACCGCGGCGACAACCGCGAAGCCGACCAGGGCCAGTACGCCCAACGCCAGGGCCGCCAGGGCCCACCTCAGTTCCTTGCCCATGCTCCCTCACCTCGCAGACAGCAGTGTCCCGCAGCCAACCTCTAGCGTTTGCCCGCCCTCTCCGGGGCTCCGCCGACGGTGCCGTCGGCCAGGGGCAGGGTGACAGTGAACTCGGTCCCCGTCTCACGCGAGCTGGTGGCCCGAATGGTGCCCCGGTGGGCCTGCACCACCTCCGCTGCGATGGAGAGCCCGAGGCCGGAGCGGCCCGAGGCCCGGTTCCGATCCACCTGGAAGAAGCGCTCGAAGACCCGCGGCAGGTCCTCGGGCGGGATGAAAGAGCCGGAGTTGTGCACGCTCACGCGAGCCAGCCCGTTGGCGGCGTCCGCCTGAAGCGTGACGGTACCGCCACGGGGGGTGTGCCGGATGGCGTTGTCGATCAGGTTCGAGAAGGCCTGCTCCAGGCGGCGCACATCCCCTTCCATGGCGGGCAGAGGCCTCACGTCCAGCCTGAGCTGCGCACCCGAGTCCTGAAGCTGCCACTGGAAGCGCTCGGCGCAGGTGCGCAGCAGGTCCTCCAGGTCCACCGGCTCCCGCTGTATCTGCAACTGGCCGGACTCCATCTGAGAGAGGTAGAGCAGGTCTTCCACCAGGGAGCGCATGCGCTGGGTCTCCTCGTTGATGATGCGGGCCGACTCAGCGTACTCCTCGGGTGACCTGATGGCGCCCTCGGCCATGGCCTGAGAGAAGCCCTGAACGGAGGTGAGCGGAGTCTTCAGCTCATGCGAGACGTTGGCCAGCAGGTCGCGCATACTGCGGTGAGAGTGGCTGACCTCGCGGGCCATCTGATTGAACGCCTGCGCCAGGCGTCCCACCTCGTCGCGACCGTACACCTCGATCTCCTGGTCGTACTTGCCCCGGGCCATCTCCTGCGACGCCCTGGTGATGCGGGCGAGGCGGCCGGAGATGGAGCGCGAGATGATCACCGACACCACCACGGAGGCCAGCAGCGCCACTCCGGCCGCGACGGTCAGCCGCGGCGCCAGGTCCAGCCAGGCCGACGTGATCTCCCCCTCCGACACGGCCACCACGGCCCGATAACGGACCGGGGCCAACACACGCTCGCCCGTGGGACCGATCCGCAGGCTCGCCAATCCAGCCTGCATGTCCTCCAGCGAGAAGCCGGTGGCGGCGGCGTCGAAGATGAGCGCCTGCAGCTCCTCCACGGATAGCGCGCCGAGCATCAGGTCCCCCTCTTGCGCCGACGCGAAGAGGAGCAGGCTGCCCTCTTCGGCCTGGTAGCTGGCTACCCAGAAGTCGGCCGCCTGTTCTCCCTCCTCAGGTGGGCCTGCGTTCTCAAAGGCGCCGATGGTGCGCCCGATCAGGCGTGCGTCGGTATCGGCCACCACCCGCTGGTCCGCGTCCAGCAAGAGGATGCGCACATCGAAGCGCTGGGAGTAGCGCTCCAGCACCCCCACGATGTCGTCCTGGCTCAGCTCCGCCAGCTCCATGAGGGCCACTCCCAGCGCGATGGGTTCGGCCAGGCGCCCCACGCGCTCGCGCGCGGCGTCCTCCTGCTCGTCGCGCAGCAGAAAGAGAGAGCCCACTCCGGCCACCGCCAGTGAGAGGGCGATGACCACGGCGAAGGCCGCTATCAGCCGCGAGCTAAGACTTCCCAGCATCGCTGCTCACCACCAGCTTGTAGCCCACCCCCCAAACGGTCTGGATGGCGACGCGCGCGCCCTCCAGCTTGTCGCGCAGCCACGCCACGTGCACATCGATGGTGCGGGAGTCCCCGTAGTAGTCAGCGCCCCACACCATGTGCAGCAGGCGCTCCCGGTCGAGGACGACGCCGGGGTGCCGGAGGAATGCCGCCAGCAGGTCGAACTCCTTGGCCCGCATGGTCACCGGCTTGCCCTCGATGGTCACCTCGCGGCTCGCCACATCCAGGCGCAGGCCATCGGCCTCCAGCACCTCCTGAGGCGCATACTGCTCCTGGGTGCGTCGGAGGACGGCCTTGACCCGTGCCACAAGTTCGCGGGGGTTGAAGGGCTTGCTGATGTAGTCGTCCGCGCCCAGTTCCAGGCCGACGATGCGGTCCACGTCGTCGCCGCGGGCGGTGAGGATGATGATCGGAACGTTGCTGCTCTTGCGCAGCTCCTTGCAGACGGTGAGGCCGTCCACCTCGGGCATCATGATGTCCAGAACGATGAGGTCGGGGCGAACGGTGCGTGCCTTCTCCAGGGCCTGACGGCCGTCGTAGGCCGCCTCCACCCGGAAGCCCTCGTTGTTGAGGTACAGGCGGGCCAACTGGACGATGTTCTTCTCGTCGTCGACGACGAGAACGGTGCTCGGCATTAGCAGCTCCCCCCTTAGTTCGCCCCCATATAGTATCGGGCAGCAAGAGGCGGGCGAACCGCCCCCACTACCTACCTCAAAGATAACACGCCCTGCGCCATCATGACGTGTGGACGGTCCGCCCCATGATAATTCTCGTGCGGTGCGAATAAGCCCCTGCTAACTGAGTGTAAAGAAAGTGTTAACTGGATGCCAAGCTGTGCCGCACCCCCTCACACTCCCGGCGATTGTCAAACCCCGGAGGCCCCTGCTATACTCCTGCCGAGCAGCCCGTTGAGGGAGGCAGAGTTGGGGAGGTGGCTTCGTGGACATCGCGTACCTACCAAAGTGTCAGAAATGCAAGGTAGGAGACCTGGTTCCGCTTTCTGACTTCGGCAGCCAGGGGGCGCCCATTCACTTCAAGGCCTGGGCCTGTACCAACCCTGACTGCGGATTCAACATCAAGATCCGCAACGGCGACCTCTACATCGACGAGCCCATCGCCGACGGCGCCCTGCACACCCCCCGCATGCGCTAGCGGATCGCCACTTCGCACGCCCCGCGCCAAGCCCGGCCCACGGGACCGCTGGTGTTATCCCTCTTCCTTCACCTTCGGCTTTGCCGCGCGGCCTATCGCCCGATCCCCAGATACCTCATGCCGGCGGCCTCCACCCGCTGCCTATCCAGAGCGTTGCGTCCGTCCAGCAACGCCCGGCAGCCCCTGAACGACCCCAGGTCGAGATCGCGATAGGCATCGTGATACGCCTGCACGATGATGGCATCGATGCCCTCCGCCGGCAGCTCGCCGGCCGGCTCCAGCCCCAGGGCGGTGATCTCGGCGGCCGAGAAGAGAGGATCGTGCACCAGCGGCCGGGCGCCCCGAGCCCGTAGCTCGGCAGCGATCAAGCGCGCGCTCGAGTAGGCGGCCTCCTTCACGTTGGCGCGATACGACAGCCCCAGGATGACCACGGTGCTGCCCTCCAGCGAGCCCAGGGCCGCCTCCAGCCTCTCCACCCCATAGCGGGCCATGGCATCGTTGATCCGGCGCGAGGCCGCCGCGAGCCGCACGGACGAGGACTCACCCATCTCGCCCGCGGGTCCTCCCATGAGCAGGTAGGGGTTGACGGGGATGCAGTGGCCGCCCACGCCCACGCCGGGCTGGTGGATCTGCGAGTACGGCTGCGAGTTGGCCGCAGCGATGGCCTCGCCTACGTCGATGCCGTAGGCGTCCGCAAAGACGGCCATCTCGTTCGCGAAAGCGATGTTGACGTCGCGGTAGGTGGTCTCGGCGAGCTTGGCGAACTCGGCGGTCTCGGCGTCCCGCACCGGCAGCACCTCGGCGTCCAGGGCACGCCCATAGAAGGCGGCGGCGCGCTGGGTGCTCGCCTCGTCGATGCCTCCCACCACCTTCGGATAGGTCTGCAGATCGCGCAGGACCCGGCCCGAGTACACGCGCTCCGGGCTGAACGCCAGGTGGAAATCGGCGCCCGCCCGCAGGCCCGACCCCTCCTCTCGCGCCCGGCCGAGACGCTGCCGCGTGGTGCCCACGGGCACCGTCGACTCCAGCACCACCAGGACGCCCGGCCGCAGGCCCCGAGCCACCGCCTCGGCGGTCGCGTCCAGGGCCGAGAGGTCAGGCCGGTGCTCCTCATCCACCCCCACGGGCACGATGATGACCACCACCTCGCTCCCGGCGACGGCGTCCGCAGTGTCGGTGGTGGCCCGCAGTCGGCCCTCTGCCAGCACAGCAGCCAGCCGCTCCTCCAACCCCTCCTCGCCGACGATGGGGCAGCGGCCCTCGTTGACATCGCCGACCAGCCCCTCGTCGATGTCGCACCCGGTGACGGCCAGGCCCTTCGACGCGTACTGGACCGCCAGGGGCAGGCCGATCTTCCCCAGGCCCACCACGCACACCCTCACGATGCACCCCCTGCGGCCACGCCCTTCACCGCCACCACACGCCCCTCCTGGGCCGCCTGCACGAGCGCCTCGGCGACCTCCAGGGCGGCCAGGGCGTCGGCGGCGCCCACGGGCGGCGGGGAGCCCTCCGCCACCGCCCGAGCGAAGGCCTCAAGCTCCACCCGCAGCGGCTCGCGCTTTTCCACCTTCAGGCGCACCATCGCCCCCTCGCTGACGCCCGTGAGCGTAGCGAGGCTGGGCCAGCCGCCCCCGGCGGAGTCGTTCTCGTAGAAGCGCAGCTCCTGGGTCAGGTAGTCCACCGTGAACATGCCGCGCTCTCCCACCACCGATAGCTGGCGGATCTTGGTGGGGGTGAGCCAGTTAACGTCGAGCACGCCCACCACGCCGTTACGAAAGCGCAGCAGGCCCGAGAGCATGTCCTCCTGGTCGGTGTTGATGCGCCGCTCGGTCTCCGCGTGCACCCGCTCCACCTCCGAGCCGAGAAGGAAGCGCATGACATCGATGTCGTGGGGCGCCAGGTCGAGCACCACGCCCACGTCGCGCACCCGCTGCGGGAAGGGCCCTACCCGGCGCGCGTGCATCTGAAAGACCCGCCCCAGCTCGCCGCGCTCGAGCCGCCGCTTCAGCTCCTGGACGGCAGGGTTGAAGCGCTCCACGTGCCCCACCATCAGGGGCACGCCGGCCTCGCGGGCGGCGCGGGCGATCTCTTCGCCCTCGCCGCGGCCCGCCGCGATCGGCTTCTCGATCAGCACGGGCACGCCCCGCTCGATGGCGGCCAGCGCCACCTCTCGATGCAGGCCGGTGGGCACCGCCACCGACAGGAGGTCGAGGCTCTCCCGAGCCAGCAGCTCCCGGTACTCCCGATAGCCGCGCGCGGGCCGGCCCCGCGTCGCCGACCGCAGCCGCTCGGCGTCCACATCGCAGACGGCGGCCAGCTCGGTCGTCTCCAGTTCGCCGTAGACGCGGGCATGGTTCACACCCATCGACCCCAGGCCGATCACCCCCGCCCGCAGCGGCCCGCCCCGCTCCTCAGTCATCGCTCCCTCCCACCGCCGCCCTCGCCCCGTTGACGGCGGCCACGATGGTCTCCAGGTCCTCCTGAGAGAGCGAAGGGTGCACAGGCAGCGAGAGCACCCGCTCGCTCAGCCCCTCCGCCACGGGCAGGGAGAGGTCGTACCCCCGCTCGCGATACAGCGTCTGCCGGTGCACCGGCGTGGGATAGAAGACGGCGGTCTCGACGCCCGCCTCCTTGAGCACGGCGGCCAGCCGGTCCCGCCCCGAGGGCACCCGCACGGTGTACTGGTGATAGACGTGGTGGCAACCCGGCCTCTCGCCGGGGGTGATGACGCCCTGCAGGTGCCGCGACAGGTAGTCCGCGTTGGCCCGCCGCCGCTCGTTGAGATCGGGCAGCCGCGAGAGCTGAGCCAGCCCCAGCGCGGCGGCGATCTCGGTCATGCGGAAATTGTAGCCCAGCAGCTCCGAATGGTAGCGCTGCCGCTCGCCGTGATTGCGAATGAGGCGCACTCCCTCGGCGATCGCGGCGTCATTCGTGGTCAGCATGCCTCCCTCGCCGGTGGTCATGTTCTTGGTGGCGTAGAGGGAGAAGCAGCCTGTGCCGAAGCTGCCCGCGGCCCGCCCGCCGACGCTGGCCCCGTGCGCCTGGCAGGCATCCTCGATCACCGCCAGGCCGTGCCGGCGAGCGATGTCGCCGATGGCCTCCATGTCGCAGGGGTGGCCGAACAGGTGCACGGGCAGGATGGCCCGCGTGTGCCGCGTGATCGCCAGCTCAACGAGGGCCGGGTCGATGTTGAAATCGCCCTCGCGCACGTCCACGAAGACCGGCCGCGCGCCCGCCACGAGGACGGCGTTCGCGGTGGCGGCGAACGTGAAGGGGGTGGTGATGACCTCGTCGCCCGCGCCGATGCCGTGGGCCACGAGGGCCGCTATTAGCGACGCTGTGCCCGAGGAGACGGCCACGGCGTGCTCGGTGCCGACGAAGCGGGCGAACGCCTCCTCGAACTCGGCCACCCGCCGCGCCTGGGCGAGCTGGCCGGACTCCAGGACGGCCAGCACGGCCCGCTTCTCCTCGTCCCCGATCACCGGCCGGCCCATGCGGATCATGGCCCCATCACCCCGGCAGCGGCGAGTTGGAACGTCCGCCCGCAGTGGGGGCAGCGCCAGGCATCGGGCGCCTCCCCCCGCTCGAGCCTTCGCCCGCAGGCGCAAGCGTATCCCGCCAGGCGCGCCGGGTTGCCCAGCACCAGGCCGTGCTCGGACACGTCGGCGGTGACCACGGCGCCGGCGCCCACCATGGCCCAGCGACCGATGGTC
>CAZFGZ010000104.1:0-7240 GCA_964518585.1 uncultured Dehalococcoidia bacterium
TCGCCTCCGCCTTCGGCTGCGAGGTCGAGTTCTTCGACCACACGCTGCCCTGGGCTCACCCGGTCATCCGCCCCGAAGACCAGCCGGAGGAGGTGTACGACCTGCCGGCCCCCGCCATCACCGACGGCCAGCTGGGCACGATCCTCGAGTGGGGAGACTACTTCGTCGAGCGGGCAGCAGGTCGCTACGCACTGGCGCTGACGGACCTTCAGGGCCCTCTGGACAGCGCCTACCTGGTGTGGGAGCCCGCCGCCTTCATGGTGGCCATGTACACGAACCCCAGGGAAGTGCACCATTTGATGCGCCTGATGACCGACCTCATCATCCGCTTCGTGCGGGAGCAGCGCTCGCGCGTGCCCGAGTTCATGCCCTGCCACTACCCGCCGGTCTGGCTCCCCGATGGCCGCGGTGTCAGCGTCAGCGACGACTGCCTGGCTGTCCTCAGCCCTGCCCTCTATGAGGAGTTTGCCCTTCCGTACCTGAATGAGCTCTCCGATGAGTTCGGTGGCGTCTTCGTCCACTCCTGCGGCAACTTCGTCCACCAGTTCGACAACTTGGAGAAGGTGCATGACCTGCGGGGCCTGAACTTCGGGGCCTCGGAGACGCCCTTCGAAGCCGTGTGGGAGCGCTTCGGCGGGCGGACGGCGATCGTCACCCACCTGGGCCTGAACAAGGATATCCACTTCGACTCGGAGTCCGACTACGTGCGCCACGTGCTGCGGGTCACGAATCATGACCGGGGCCTGTGCGTTCTGGTGCTGCCGCCCGAGGAGCGGGAGACGGAGCCGCACCGCGGCACCTGGCCTGGGGGGGGAGGAAGCCTGGATCGGTTCGTCAGCGAGATGAGAGAGCTTCTGGCTCACGGGCGCTGAGGGCCGGGTCTGATAGCTGAGAGAGGGCCTCCAGCCTCCGGCGGCGAGGGTCTTCCGTTGCGTCTGGCTGGCTGCCGGGCGATAATCGGGCCGGTCTGGGGCTGCGAGCAGTGAAGGAGGATCAAGGTGGACCTATCGCTCATCAAGCAGCGGTTGGTGGAGGGAGATGCCCAAGGGACGGCCGATGGCACCCGAGAGGCCCTGGCCGAACAGGTCTCGGCGGAGACCATCCTCAGGGAGGCCCTCATGCCAGGAATGGAGGAGGTGGGCGACCTCTTCTCCCGCAATGAGTACTTCGTGCCTGAGCTCCTTCTTTCCGCGCGGGCCATGTACGCGGCCATGGACGTCCTCCGTCCGTTGCTAGTGGGGAGCGGCTACCAGCCAGCAGGAACGGTGGTCATGGGCACCGTCCAGGGCGATCTGCACGACATCGGCAAGAAGCTGGTCTCCATGATGCTTGAGGGGAGCGGCTTCGAGGTCGTGGACCTCGGGACCAATGTGGCCCCCGAGCGCTTCGTGGAGGCCGCGAGGGAGAGCGGCGCCAAACTGGTGGGCCTCTCCACCCTCCTCACCACGACGCTCCCCGCCATGCAGGAGACGGTCCGCGCTATCCGGCAGGCGGAGCTGGAGGGCGAGGTGCGCGTCATGGTGGGCGGTGCCCCCGTCACTGACTCCTTCTCCCAGCAGATCGGCGCCGACGGCTACGCACCCGACGCCTCTGCGGCCACGGCCCTCGCCCGCCGACTGGTGGGCCTGCCCGAACGCACAACATGAGGCCAGGGCCTCGGGGCGCGCTGGCTCTGCCTCGCGCCTGGGCTCGCCCGTGCAAGAGGGCAGACACGGTGAACTGAGACAATGACAGTGTCCAGCTCTCCCCTGGAAGAGTACCTGAAGCCGGTCCCGACGCCGCCCGGCGTCACCAGCCGCGAGATCGTGCGCCGCGCTATCGAGTTCGAGGGCCCGCCGCGCATTCCGTACAGCTTCATCCAGCCGCTGGAGTCGGACTTCGTGGAGCTCGCGGTTGTCGCCCCCGGCGACGCCGACATCTCCCGCGTTCCGAAAGGGCAGATGGTGTTCGACGAGTGGGGCGTAGGGCGGCGCAGCTCGGGAACCCTGTGGGGCCACGCCGAGGTGCACCCTCTGCAGGACCTCAGCGCCCTGGACACCTACCGCTTCCCGGACGTTGTGGCGCGCGAGCGTTTCGCGGCCGGGGCCGCTCTGGCGCGGGCAGGCGACGAAGCCGGCAAGTATGTGGTGGGCGCAGACCCCATCAAGGGGATCGAGCGGCTGCGCCTGCTAATGGGCTTCACCGACCTCATGGTCGCGCTGTACACGCAGCGCCCCTTGCTCGAGCGCCTGCTCGACAGGCTGGTGGAGATGACTCTAGATGCGGTGCGGATCTACGCCGACATGGGAACGGTGCACGGCTTCATGACCTGGGAGGACTGGGGCCTCCAGACCACTCTCCAGATCAGCCCGGAGCAGTGGCGCGAGATCTTCAAGCCGCGGTACGAGCGGATCGTAGAGGCGACCAATGCGGCGGGCATGCACTACCTGTTCCACTGCTGCGGGCAGATCCTCGACATCATCCCGGACCTCATCGAGATCGGCGTGGACGTGCTCCAACTCGACCAGCCGCGCCTGATGGGCGTGGAGCGGCTAGCGAGCGAGTTCGGGGGGAGGATCTGCTTCTGGAACACGGTGGACATCCAGTGGTCGCCTCATCCTGAGGTCACCCTGGATGAGGTGAGGGCTGAGGTCAGGCGAATGGTGGAGGCGTTCGGCCGCTTCCCTGGAGGCTTCATAGCACGGCAGTATCCCCAGCCCTGGGACATCGGCATGCCACCCGAGAAGC
Source organism: uncultured Dehalococcoidia bacterium (assembly GCA_964518585.1). Lineage (GTDB taxonomy): Bacteria > Chloroflexota > Dehalococcoidia > DSTF01 > CAZFGZ01 > CAZFGZ01. The sequence goes on from CAZFGZ010000104.1 coordinate 2,728, forward strand.
ACCGGGCCATCTACGAAGCGTTCATGGAGCACGGGTGCGCCCTGCGCCCGGAGCCCTCCCGCTAGAGGCGGGGGGGTGGGATGCTGCGCCTTCAAACGGCCGGGAGAGATGAAGAACAAGCCTGAGATGACCCCGCGGGAGCGGCTGCTGGCCGCCTTTCGCCGCCAGCCCTGCGACCGCGTCCCCTTCATGCCGCTGGTGGAGGGCTACTTCCAGGCCTCCCTCCCCGACGGCGCGCATCGCCATATCGCCGACATCCAGTACGAGATGTCCGGGCACGTCCTCATGCGGCTGGGAACGTTCGGCATCAATACGCCCCTCTGGCTGGGCGCGGTGGCGAGGGACCTTCCGACCGGCATCGAGCAACGCGCCTTCAAGGCCGACGGTGACATCGTCCACATCGTCGAGACTCCCGTAGGCAGCCTGACGTGGCGCCTTCGCTTCGCGTCGGAGAGTCCCTACATCCCCTGGGTCATCGAGAACCGCATCCACACCGTCGAAGACCTCAAGGTGTTCCAGTATCTCATCGAGCGGACGGCCTTCTGGCTGGACACGGACTACTTCGAGAGGCAGCGTTCGTATGTCGGCGAGCGAGGGGTCGTCGCCATCATCGGGCCGACCTCCCCTCTCCAGCAGATGATCAACTTCGAGATGGGCGTGGAGCGCACCGCCTACATGCTGGCTGACCACCCCGACGAGATGCGCGAGATGCTTGACACCTACCACGCCAAGCAGCTCGAGGCCTGGCGACTCATGGCCGAGGTGCCCGCCGAGATTGCCTTCATCCACGACAATCTCTCCTCAACCACCACCAGCCGGGCCATGTACCGCGGCTTCGACCGGCCCTACGTCAACGATTACGCCGACGCGTTTCACGCCGGCGGCAAGCTGCTGATCAGTCACTGGTGCGGGAAGCTCACCGGCTTCGCCGAAGATTTCGCCGAGGCCCGACAGGACGGCATCTCCGACGTCACGCCGTCGCCCACGGGAGACATGGACATCGTGGAGGCGCGCCGCACCTGGGCCAGGCAGTTCATCCTGATGGGAGGGATCGACCCCACACTCTTCGCCCTCGGGACGCCGCAGCAGATGAAGGCCTACGTCGCGGACCTGCTGGAGCGCATGGGTCCGGACCGCCGCGGCTTCATACTCGGCAGCGGCGATGCGGTCCCCTTCGGCACGCCGCCCGAGAACATCCATGCGGCTGCCGAGGTGGCCGCCCGCTTCCCCGTCGACTAGGGCACGCTTTGCCGGTTCCCGGCGCGAATAGCCTCAGCGCATCTCGTGGGAAAACGGGTCGACGACATCGCGTACCGCCTCCGCGAGCAGATTTGCCCCCAGGATGGTCACGCTGAGGGCGAGTCCCGGGAAGACGGCAAGCCAGGGCGCGTGCTGGAAGTAGTCGCGGGCGTTGCCGCTCAGGTCCGCGCCCCAGGAGGGGTTGGGCGGCGGCACACCCAGGCCCAGGAAGCTCAGCCCCGCTTCGGCCATGATCACGCCGCCCAGGGCGATACTGGCCAGTATGCCGGCCAGAGGGAACACCGAAGGGAGGAGGTGGAGAAAGAGGATGCGCACGTCGGAGGCGCCCAGAGCGCGGGCCGCCTCTATGTACGGCAGCTCCTTCTCCGCCAGGACGATGGAGCGCACGATCCGCGACATGAACGGCGCCATCACTATCCCGATGACCAGGATCACGTTCTGCACCGAGGCGCCCACGGCGGCCACTATGATCAGCAGCAGGATGAGCAGCGGGAACGCCAGGATGACCTCGACCAGCCGCTGCATCAGGTAGTCCACCGAGCCGCCGAAGTACCCGGAGACGACGCCGATGAGCGAGCCGCCCAGCACCCCGATAGTCACAGCCGCGAAGCCGATCCCCAGCGAGATCCGTGCGCCGTGCACCACACGGGAGAAGACGTCTCGCCCCAGGAGGTCCGTGCCGAAGGGATGCGAGAGGCTCGGCCTCTCCAGCGCGGGGGCGTCCTGAGCGTCGGGAGCGCTCGGGGCGATGAGCGGCGCGGCAAGCGCCACGACTCCCAGCAGAACCAGGATCGTCACGCCTGCCACGCCCATCAGGTGACGCCGCAGGATGACCCGCGGCCTCCACCGGCGCCGCTCCGGAAGCACCTCCAGGGCGAGCTGCGCCTCAGCCACGTCTCCCTCCGCTCAGCCGCACACGCGGGTCCAGCCAGGCGTAGGCGAGGTCGATCAGCAAACACATGACGACGAAGACTACCGCTGCGTACAGCGCCATCACCTGGATGACTGGATAGTCCCGCGCGCTCACCGACTCCAGCATCAGGCGCCCCAGGCCGTTGAGCGCGAACACCTGCTCGATGATGACCGTGCCGCCCATCAGTGTCGCCACCTCGAGGCCGAGGATGGTGACCACGGGAAGCATCGCATTGCCCAGCGCGTGGCGGCGCACCACCACCCGCTCGCGCAGGCCCTTGGAGCGCGCCGTTCGGATGTAGTCCGAGCCCAGCACGCCCAGTAGCGCCCCCCGCACGATCCGCGCCAGCCCGCAGGCGGAAGCGAAACCCAGCACGAGGGCAGCCGGCCCGTACTGGCGCAGGTTGTCCCAGGGGTTCTCGAAGAAGGGCACGTGCTGGAACGGCGGCGCATAGGAGAAGAAGATCGACGGAAGCAGGATCACGAGGGTGGCGGTCCAGAACGTCGGCACAGACATGCCGAGGATGCTCACCGCGCGCAGAACACCATCGGCGGGACGATGGTGATTCATGGCCGCCACGGCGCCCAGCGACAGCCCGAGCACCATCGTCACGCCCACGGTCAGAATGAGTAACTCACCCGTGATGGGCAGACGGTCCAGGATCTCGCTGGCGACGCTACGGTCCCGTATGTAGGAATCCCCCAGGTCGCCGCGGAGGACGCCGCTCATCCAGTCGAAGTACTGCTCCACCACTGGCCGGTCGAGGCCGTACTCGCGCTCCAGCTCCTGCACCTGCTCTGGCGACGCGTTCGGACCCAGCATGAGCTGCGCGAAGTTGCCGGGCATGATGCGCACGAGGACGAAGACGACGACGGAGACCCCAACAAGAATGGGCACCAGCGCAGCCAGCCGCCGAATGACGTAGCCTATCATGAGGGTGGCTCCATCTTGCTGCCCGCCGCGTCACGGTTCAAGGGTCATCTATCCCGGCCCGGAGTGGCGACGTGAGGGTCGTGACGGAAAGGGCCGGATCTCACCATGGGATAGGGCCGGACGGCTGGGGGCACCCCGTTCAGCTTGCGGGCTCGCGGCGGTATCATAGGCTTGGCCCGCTCAGCGCTTCAATGGAGTTCAGGAGGAGCCAGCATGCCGACGCTAGAGTTTCCCGAGGGATTCGTTTGGGGCTGCGCCACCGCCTCGTACCAGATCGAGGGCGCCTGGAACGAGGACGGCAAGGGCGAGTCCATCTGGGACCGCTTCTGCCACACGCCGGATCACGTCAAAGACGGCGACACCGGCGACGTGGCCTGCGACCACTACCATCGCTACCGGGAGGACGTGGCCCTGATGAAGGAGTTGGGCCTGAAGGGCTACCGCTTCAGTATCTCCTGGCCCCGCATCTTCCCTGAGGGCAAGGGACGGGTCAACCCGAAGGGCCTGGACTTCTACAGCCGACTGGTCGATGAGCTGCTGGCTGCTGGCATCACGCCCTTCCCGACGCTCTACCACTGGGACCTGCCCCAGGCCCTGGAGGACGAAGGGGGTTGGGCCAACCGCGACACCGCGCAGCGCTTCGCCGACTACTGCGCCGCCGTCGTGGACCACCTTGGCGACCGCGTCAAGAGCTGGATGATCTTCAATGAGCCCTGGATCTTCACTGTGATTGGCTATCTGGTCGGCCACCATCCCCCCGGCATCCGCGACCCGGAGTTGACGCTGCGAACGACCCACATCGTCAACCTGGCCCAGGGCATGGCCGTGCGCGCCGTCCGCGCCACCGGCAGGCCCGAGGCCGTGGGCACGGCCTTCAGCACGGCCGGCATCTATCCCGCCAGCGACAGCGAGGAGGACCGCGCCGCCGCCGAACGCTACCACGGCTTCAACAACGACTGGTTCCTAAGGACCGTTCAGAACGGGCACTACCCGGAAGCGTACGTCGGCGGCGTGCCGCTGGAGCGCATGGGCGTGCAGCCCGGCGACATGGAGGTGGTGAAGGCGCCCCTCGACTTCATCGGCATCAACCTCTACAGCCGTATCGTCGTTGCCCACGACCCCCAGGACGCCAACCTGGGCGCCCGCATCGTTCAGCCGCCGGACGTGGAGCGCACCGAGTTCAACTCTGAGGTCTATCCGGAGGCGATCCACCAGATCATCATGCGCGTCTGGAACGACTACCGCCGGCCGATCTACATCACTGAGAACGGCTGCTCCTACGGCGACGGCCCCGACGAAAAGGGCGTCGTGAACGACGACCGGCGCGTTAGCTTCTACCAGCGCTACATCGCGCAGGTGGGGCGGGCCAACCGGGACGGCGCCGACGTGCGGGGCTACTACGCCTGG
>CAZFGZ010000105.1:0-7238 GCA_964518585.1 uncultured Dehalococcoidia bacterium
ACTCTTTGAAAACTTCTTCTTACTTAAATTGTAAATTATCAGTAACAAAGAAGAGTATACTAAAAGATAACTTATTGTCAAATAAGATAAATCCAATTGCAGTATACTGAAAATAGATTAATAGGTTATAATGAATACAACTCTATTGGAGTAAAATTAATATTACTTAACTAAATTAGGTAAATACATGAAAAAAAATGGGCGGGAATTTGCATTGTCTGAAGAAGATCTAGAATTCTTTAAAGATTATACAGATTTCCTATTCAAAGATAAAATTGACTTTTCTCAGTTTGAGAAAGAACTTTCAGATAATCCAAATAAGATATTAATCGATTTTCTTGTTTTGTTCAATTATTCACGAGTTAGTAGATATGCAAGTAAGTTTGTTAAATCTAAAAACTTCAATCAAATAGTCACAGAGTTTCGAAAAGAGTTCAGGACTTTTGAAAGTGATTTTTCACAAAAACTTTCCAATTTAGATCAGAAAATTCATCGAGAATACTGGTACAAAAAGGAACTAATGCAGACAGCTCTTTATTTGATAACTTTCTCTGCAAGTAATGAACAAAGAAAAAAACAAAGAAAACCTTCAGCAGATTATTCTATCAATATAGTTGCATTAAATCCAATAGAAGAGAAGCTAGGAAGTTTCCTAATGAGCACATTGGTTACATTGAATACATTTGGTGATTTAATAGATTATTACTCAAAAAACTATGTAGAAGATTTTGAGTATCTTTATGGAAATTATACAGAACCAGCATACAATATTCTGAACTTGAAAAAACGCAAGTTTTATCCAAGGCATCAGGTAGTTCAAACCCTTATAGAGCATTCAAATTCTAAATATAAGCCTTTATTCGAATTTATGAATTCTAGTTTGAGAAATGCACTTGCACATAAGTCATATTTTGTTATCGAAGAAGAACAAAAAATAAAGTATTTAGATTACAGATTCCATGTACATGAAATGAATCTTAATGATTTAGAAGAACATAGTTTCAACCTCAAAATTCTTAGATACTTACTAATAACTTCAGAAGATGATTTAAGACCTCCAAATAACTCGTTGCTAATTATAATACTCAATTTATATCGTGTAGCAATAGATGAACCTAAGAAATTTCTAGAATTCTACGAGAGCATATCTCAGAATATACTAGAGAAGATATTAACTCAAAATAACTTGGGTAAACTAAATATCTATGTTTCGGGATTTTACAAGCAGATGATGAAATACATAATGAATCTATCTTTCAAATGGTTGGATTATGGAGGTTATCAAGGTTACAAGAACTTTATATCCTTTATACTACAATTCTACAATCTTGTGGATGATAATGCACCAATACAAGCAAAAGAGTTTTTGGTTAGGAAGCTTGCTGACTTATACTCCGATATTGATTTTGGTAACAAAATAGAAGAAACCAAATTAAAGAAATATCTACAAATTTGTTTGATTCGATTTATCGATGAATATGATTCAAATGTATATTTAATAAAATTGTACGATAACATATTAGATTGAGATGTTGTTTCAGAAGAATCTTTTGTTCTTAACTACATCGGTAGAATTTTCGCTATATAAACAGAATTTTCATTTAGTAAACATAGGAATAGGTAAACTATACTTGTAGCAGGGAATCAAACATTTACTGTGCAGTCTTCCTAAGTATATTTCAATTCGATCTGTAGTACATAAAGAGGCGAGTTCAGAGTGCTTGATTTATTTAGATTTTGCTTGATAAACTTAACATTTATATATGTCTTTATTCATTAATATCTCATGAGAGAATCTTTGGGAAAATTTCTGCTTCGAATAAGAAAAGAAAGAAAACTAACCTTAAGAGATGTTGAAAGAGAAATCGGAATTTCAAACGCTTATCTTAGTCAATTAGAAACAGAAAAAATAGAGCAACCTTCACCGAAAATCCTACATAAATTATCAAATTTATATGGCATATCTTATGAGAAATTACTGAATTTAACAGGATATCCTTTACCAGAAAGTAGTAGTACAAGGATCCAAAATAGAATCCAAACAGAATTTTCTGAGCTATCTTCAGAAGAGAAGGAGCAAGTCAGTGATTACATACAGTATTTAAAATCAAAAAGGAAAAAATAATGAAATGGACATATTCAAGTTCTAGAATTTTCGTAAAATGCCAAAAAATGTGGTATTTTCACACAAACTATGCAAATTCACGATCTAAAAATCAATTACGAAAACAAGCTTTTCAACTAAAGCAATTACAATCAATAAGTGCTTGGAGAGGTAGTTTAGTGGACAAAACAATAGAAAGAACCATGATCTCATACATTAATAAGAATGAACATCCAAGAAAGAGTGAAATTCTGGAATTTGCTCATGATTTGCTAGATAGACAATTAGAATTTGGAATGAAACAAAAACACAAAGATACTTCTATGGTAAAATCGAAAACAGGAGACGAATACTGTGCATTTTACGATTTAGAATACAAGGGGAGCTTAGATCAAAAGGCGGTTGATTTTGCTAAATCCGAAGTCACTACTGCATTAAATAACATACTAAATTCCAAATTATTAGAAAAACTGATATTAGAAGAAAATTATTCTGTTTCCCAAAGATCAATAAGCTACACTTTAGATTCTGACATCCATGTTAATGCAACACCAGATCTTATTTCTTTCAGTAAGAAATCTATATCTATAATTGATTGGAAGGTGCATGCTTTTGCAACAGCTAGAGCAAGAAAACAATTAGGTATTTATGCACTTGTTCTATTGAATCAGAATCCTCACAAGGATTATCCAGAAAATTTTAACGATATAAGAAAACAGAATGAAAACATCAAATTAATTGAATATCAGCTATTACAGAACAAGCTACGAAAATATGAGATTACACAAGAAGACCTACATGAATTTGAGGATTATATTTATCTTTCAGCGCTTAAAATGAAAAGAGTTTTAAAAGAACAAGAGAAAGGTGAATTACCAGGTTCACACTTTGAATCAGCTAGAAGCACAAATGTATGTACTAGCTGCAGATTTAAAGCAATTTGTTGGGATCAGGTAAGGATCAATAAATCGAAGGGAGAAGGTGATGGAAGTTAAATCTACAGTATCAAACATATTTCTAATTGAAAATTTAGATAAGATAAAATGTGTGTTTAAAGTTTATAAGATAAAGGGATTACCTAAAGGAACTGAAGATTATCATAAAAATGTTCAAATTCTTGAAAGTGACTTAAGCAGGATTTCGAAATCATCTTGTGCAAAATTTCATGAAAATGGGGAGCTTTTTATTGCTCAACCATCAGGTAAGAGTGATTTACCAAAGAATCTTAATTTAATTGGAACTACAGTGGTTATTGAGAAGACAAGAGAAGAGGAAATTTATCTAAACAATATTAATACAGAAAGAAGGAACATAATAGTTCGGTTCTTACAAGGATGTATAGAACAGAGATTTTACAACGACTTTAATTTATGGCAACCAAAACCAGGTCACGCATATTACTCAAAATTTCCAGACAGAGACATGCAAAAAAAATCAAATAATGTTGATGTATACAGAGGTTTTAAATTTAGAATCATAATAATCAACAATGAGAAAATTGGTGTATGTATTGACGTTAGTAATAAGTATGTATCACGATACACTTTACCAACTAATCTATCATCTGATGAGTTTAGTAAAAGATATGATGGAGCAAATTGCATATATGAATATGGTAATAGGTGGTATGAAATAAGATTAAGTGGTTTTAATGACTTAAATGTTATTCAAGTTCCACTACCATCTGGGAATAGTCTTTACGACGAGATACATATACAAGCAGGATCTTCGAAATCTAAAAATCTATTAAGATTGCCAAAGAATGGTTCAGTTGCGATTTATTATACAAGCTATGGACAATCTAGAAATGTACCAACTGGTCTTTGTAGAGAAACTTTTAGAACTAGTCATCCAAGTGTAAAAAAACTACATGATCAAGCCATTCTATATCCCAATAAAAGAAAAAGACGTATTGATTTTATATTAAACCAATATTTTAATGATTTATATCTAGGAGAATCAAAGATACTACTAAGTAAAGAAAACCTTTCTATAAAAGCTGAGGTTTTCGAAATCCCAGATTTGGAATTTGGAAATAATACAATACTTACAACAAAAAAGAACGATGATGGTATAAAAAGTTCATTAGAAGATTTTCCAAAGATGAAATCAAGATTACTAAATTCTCAAGAATCTGGTTTTTTCAAAAAGAAGATTTTTGATCGACAATATATAATTTTACCCTTTTCAGTCTATCAAACCTTTGGAAAAAAATTCATAGAAGACCTGAGAAATGAAACAATGAAGTACTGTGATACTTCGATACAAATGACATACAATCCTACAGTTATTACTTATGATGATTCAGTACAAAAAACCGTTGCAAAAATTGGTAGACAAATTATTAAAGCTATGGAAGATAACTTTCAAGGTCCAGGTTTAGGACTAGTAATGGTACCAGGAATTAAGTCTAAATTAGCATATACAGAAGATGAACTTTCCAATTTAGTAATGCAAGAATTAAGATCAAGAAAAGTATATGTTTCCATAATTCACAATGATGTCTCAGAAAGAAGTTATACTGAAATTATAGATGACAAAGGAAGACAAAAATGGGTTTTGATTGATGACGAGAAAACAAAAAAACGATTCAATGGATATCTGAGAAACATAGTAATTAACAAAATAATGTTACTTAACTCCTTCTGGCCTTTTATACTAAGAGACCAGTTAATTGCGGATTTAACAATTGGATTGGATGTAAAAAATAGTACTGCATGTTTTTCTATAATATATAAAACTGGAGAAAATATGAATTTCTATTTTAGTGAATCATCTCAAAAAGAACAATTATCACGAAACCATATTAAAACCAAGATTATCGAAATCTTGAAACAGGAAAAGCAGTTAAATGATTTCAAAATCAGAAACATTGTTTTCCATAGGCAGGGAAGAGTATTTCAGTCGGAAATAGATGGATTTAATGATGCAATTGAGTTTCTTAAAGCAGAAAGCACACTACAAAAAATACTTCAAAAAGAATGTAATGTGACAATTGTTGAAGTTTTTTCTACTTCCAGAATACCACTTAGAATATTCGAACTAGTGAGTAATCCGATTGAGCAAAAAGAATATGTATACAATCCAATAGTTGGAACCTATTTCGCATCTTCTGAAAATTCAGGATTTGTTTGCAATACTGGACCTCCGTACAAATTCAAAGGAACTACAGTTCCAATTCAGATAAATAGAATATCAGGAAATCTTTCAATTAAATCAGTTATGCAAGATATTTTTTATTTATCAAATCTTACGTGGACCAGGATAGATTACTGTTCAAGATTACCAATCACTATTAAAATGGCAGATGTTAGATTGAGAGAATCGGCAGGTCTTTATGATGAAGATTCTTTAAAATTCGAGGATGAATACAATGAATGAAATCAGTAATTTTAGCACTAAACTTACCAGTTTTAATGAAACATTAAGAAAATTCGAAGAAGCACTATTATTAGTAAGAGATTCACAAAAAGTTACAACAAACCCAGAAAATTTGATCAAAATACAATTTTTGCTAGAAATTATTGAATCTATTATTGCTTCAGTGGAGAGTAGATTTAGTAAATCAGTTATGATTGACGAATTGAAAATTTGGGACACAATACGGATACAGTCTACAGGTGGTACATCAGTTACAAAAAATCAACTTCTAGAGGTGTATAAAAAACTAGAAAAAAGTGAAATCGCATTAGATAAAGATGATATAATCATATTGAACATAATTGCAGATGCTATTGATTTCGAATGCGAAAAGCTTTTCAAAAGGATGATGGCAGGATGAAAAAGTATCTAGAGGCTCTTATTAATGAACAAATCATACGGGGAAAATTTCTAAAAACAATTATACCTCATCCACTTCGAATTTCAGAATTACTAAGTCTTGCCGAGAGATGCTCCAGAATGATTGATGAAATTTGTATTCGATTGTCAGATTTGCAATTGGATTTGAAGGAACGAAGTTCCGATGATATTATCGATATATATAGACTCTTTAGAGCAAATCTTAGGGATCTCGAGGATATTGAAAAATATGGAATAACTGCACTTTACCATGAAACGAAGGAATTAGAGTTTCTGAATAAATTAATATTCAAAATACATCAAGAAATCAATTTACCGCTCAATCCACCTGCTATAGCTTGTATATCCACTAGATACTTCTTCTACCACTCAAAAGTTAATATTATTTTTTCTCCTATCGGTGAATCAAGTTTTCTACTTCATTTATCGGATATTTTTCATGAAATTGGTCATCATGTAATTTCAAACAAAAGCAACATTTCAAAACTTCATCCGTTAAACAAAAAATTCAAGGAAGTAATAGAATACATTTCCGATTACTATCTAAATTTATATATTCAAAAAATAAGGGAAACATGTCCGGAAGATATACCTCAAATGATAAAAGAAATCCACTCACAGTGGAAGTTTGATTGGATTAATGAAATCTTCTCTGATCTTTTTGCTCTCTTCACATTAGGTCCTGCCTATGCATGGTCTCATCTACATTTAACTGCAAAAAAAACAACAAATGTTTATGAATTTAATCCAAGAGAATTTCAAACACACCCAGCTGATTATGCAAGATTCCGAGCTTTGATTATCGGATTGGGTATACTTGGATATGACTCAGAACTGGCATTAATTCAGTCAAAATGGAATACTCTTCCATATTGCTCAATTTTTCAGCCTAGTCCAGAATACTTCTTTGCATTTCCTGAAGAGATTCTTCAAAAAGTAACAGAAGAGTTTCTAGAAAGTCTCCAAGATTGTAAGTTCAAAATAGTAAGACCTAATGATTTAAAGAACAAATCTCAAAATGAAATAGTTAGAGTACTTAATCTGGCATGGGAGAAATTTTGGAATAATTCAGCAAGTTATAGAGACTGGGAAGAGGAAATAACATCTATCTTAAGAAAAAATTTTGGTATTTTGGACTAATAACCTTATTCCTATAATTTCTGATTTTCAGTTTGATTCACTAACAATCTGATTACATAATGATACAAGTATTTTCTGAATTTCTAAGTTCTTTTTCTACTTTGCATTAAAATGCAAAGTCATCTGTCTTCTAAGAATGAGGAGAATTTTAGCTTTATTGCGTCTTATTTTTCTTCAAGTAACCTTTTTCCTG
>CAZFGZ010000106.1:0-7202 GCA_964518585.1 uncultured Dehalococcoidia bacterium
GGTGTCGGCGTCCACCTCGTTGATGATGATGACGACGGTGGCCTCCGCGGCGACGGGACGGGGGAGGACTGCCAGACCGATGGCCATGGCCACGGCCATCAAGAGTTTGCGCGACATGACTGGTTTCCTTCCGAGAAGCACGATGTGCGAATCGCGGGGCGGGGCTCTATCAGTATAGCACTCGGGTCGGGAGGGAGGTACTGTTTTCGTCTTTCGGAACGTGCAGGCGGCCATGTGTTTACCGAGGATGGGGTCGGGTTCGTGCGCGGGCGGGAGGGGGCCCGCCGAGGCGTGGGGGCCGGGCCGAGCCGCGGCTCCGGGTGGTCTTGTGGCCTCGAAAGGCGGGGGTGAGGCTGTTCTTGGGCTCCGGCCGGGTCGATAATTCCGCTGAGGCAGATAGAATGCGAAGCCCTGCGGCCCCGCTGCGCACACTGGCCAGGCTGGCATGCGTCGCCACGGGTGTGGCGGTGGCGGTCTCTGTGTGGCTGCTGCTGACGCTCGAAGAGCGGGCGTACGGGGCCGCCGCGCTGATCGTCTCGATATGCTTCGTCGCGCTGTTCCTCACTCTGGAGATGGCGCATTCGCGCTACCTTGGCTGGTTCCAGGCGCTGGCCGGTCTCGCCAGGCTGCGCGAGCCGGCGGAGACCGGGCTGGAGCTGCTCCTGGACCCCGAGACGACGCTGCCGCGTCCCTGGATCTTCTCGGTGCGGATGACTGAAGAGATCCAGCGGGCGATGAGGAATGGGCAGGAGCTGGCTTTGTGCCTGATGGAGCCCGATGACCGGGCACTCCTGCTGGAGGAAGGCTTCCGAGGCCGGGTGGGGCGCGCCGTAGGCGGCGGCATCCGGAAAGGTGAGTTCGCGACGGTGGACAGCGGCGGCAGGCTGCTCATCTTGCTACCCGGGACAGGCGGGTCGGAGGCGGAACAGGCCGCGAGACGGTTTGCGAAGGCGCTCAACTCCCGGCTGTTCGAGGGAGAACCCCGCCGGTGGAACGGGGCGTTCGCGTACTACCCCAGCGACGGAACGACCGCGGGCGAACTGCTCGAAACAGCACACACCCTGCTGAACCAGCGGGCGGCGTAGAAGTCCGCCTGGGACGGCGATGGCGACGGAGCCTGAGCCTGAGCCCTAGCTACGGCGTGCTCGGCGGGTCAGGGCGTTGGAGGACCCGCGGGCGGCGGTGGCAGGGGAGTTGCCCCGTATGACACGGAAGGGCCGCTCGGCGACGTCGGCCGGCTGGAACCAGGGCTGGGCCTGGTGGGCGTGCGCATTGGCGCGCACGAAGTTGTACACGCCCTGGGCGCGAAGCCACTTCTCCATCCGGTCAACGTTGGGATACAGGTTGATGGCGTCCTTCCATATGGCGCGTCCGCAGAGGAAGCCGCTGGCGCCTGCCTCGGTGGCCAGGTCTACCTGCACGAGGAACTCGCTAATGTCGACGCCGGCGCTGAGGATCACCCAGGGCACGGCGGCGGCGTTGTTGAGGCGACGGCAGGACTCGCGGACCTCGCGCAGGCCGTAGGCAGCCTCGCGCTTCTTCCCATCGAAGGCGCCGCCTGAGAACTCAGTCGTGTGCTTGAGGTCAGCAGGGAACTCCAGCTTGAGGATGTCCACCTTGTACTGGGGCTTGCTGAACTCGGCCGCGCTCTCGGCTACGAGGTCGGGCTTCTTGAGGGCGAACTCAGGCGTGTCGGCGCTCTCGTCGCGGATGGGGTAGCTGACCAGCTCGAGCAGGAAGGGCATGTCCGCCTGCTCGCAGTCTCTGCCGACGCGCCGCACCAACGCCTGCTGATGCCGGCGGACGGCAGCGGAGCCGTCGGGGCGGTAGTAGACGAGCAGCTTGACGGCGTCGGCGCCGGCGCGCTGCGCCTTCTGGACGGACCAGCCCTCTACTGGGTGCGTCTTGCGCTCCTTGCCCTGCACCCCGGCGGCTTCGTAGCCTGACTCCTCGTGGGACAGTAGCAGTGCTACGCCGGGAGGGAGGTTGCGGAAGGAGTGCGGGAGACCGTAGACGGGGTCAGTCAGCAGTGCGGTTGCGTAGGGGGCAAGCGTCTGCGTGACGACCTGTTTCGCCGTTGCCATGTCCTCGGCGGTGACGTCTGTGGGCGCCTTTCCGGTCGCCTTGGCGATGGCCTTGACGAGGGAACCTCGCTGGTCGATCGCCAGCATCTTGAAGCGTCCCTTCTCGTCGCTAAGGGAACAGAGTCGGTGCCACTTTCCTGGAGACAGTTGGATAGCCATCGGGTCCTCCTCAAGCTGCGATTTGCTGTCCATTGGCCTTTACGATAGCGAAGACGCTGTCGAGTTGCTCGGGCTTCGTGCCGGCAGCGTCAGCCAGCTTCGCCCGCATGTCCGGGTCCTCAAGGTCACGGGGCTCCAGCCGGATCATGTAGTCGCGGGCGACCTTGTAGTGCTCGGACTGGAGGTCCACCAGACGAACGCGAGTGCGGCCGGTGGCCGGGTCGCGGAGACCCTCGAAGGGCAGGGCGCGCAGGTATCCTTCCTCCAGGCAGAGCAGGCCGCCGTGACGGAGGTCCTCGTCGGCCGGCTGGGAAAGCAGGAAGCGGACGGCCCCGTAGCCGAGCGTGCGGGTGTAGTCGATGTCGAAGGGGATGGGCGGGGCGCAACGCAGCTCGTATCCCAGCGTGACGCCGACGATGTGTACGCGCTCGCCGCGGGCGGCGAAGCGCCTCTGGACCTCGTGCTTCAAGATGCTGGCCAGGGGGATGTCGCCGAGAGTGATGTGTCCATAGGGGTCGTATCCCACTTCGACGCCGGGAATCTTGGCCAGCTCCTCCGGATCCAGCTTCTCGCCGACGCCCTCAGCGATGACAGCCAGTCCGTCCTTTCGGCCCATGAGCTGACGCTTGAGGATGGCGCCCTCGAGTATGCTGCAGACGTCGTCCAGGGTTATGCGCTCCTTCGGGAACTCCTCAGGTATGATCGTGAGGGTGGCGCCGGCTGACTTGCCAATGCCGAGCGCCAGGTGGCCTGCCCGGCGCCCCATTACCACTGCATAGGACCAGCGGTTGGTGGTGCGACAGTCCTCCATGAGGTTGAGCGCCGATGCGGTGCCGACGTGGCGGGCGGTCTCAAAGCCGAAGGTGGGCATGGCGGTGGGAAGGGGCAGGTCATTGTCGATGGTCTTGGGCAGGTGGGCGACTTTGACGGCGCCCTTCGCGGCCTTGGCCAGCTCGAATGCGCCGAAGGCGGTGTCGTCGCCGCCGATGGTTATGAGATGGGCGACGTTGAGCCAGTGGAGCGCCTGAACGGCGCGCTCCAGGTGCTCGGGGCTGCGGGTTGGGTTGGCGCGGGAGGTGCGCAGGATCGAGCCGCCTTGCGTATGAATGCGGGAGACGTCCGCGATGGTCAGCGGGCGGACCATGTCGGTGCGGCCGTGCACCAGGTGCTCAAAGCCTTCATAGAAGCCGAGGACTTCGAAGCCTCTGTTCACTGCTTCAATCGTAGCGGCGCTGATGGCGCTGTTGATGCCGGGGGCGGGGCCGCCTCCGACAAGGATCCCGAGGCGTCTTTGTCCGGTATTCATACTTGTGGCCCTTTCGCTGCCAACTGCAAGTGTGTGAGTATCGGCCGGTGGTGGGGGCGAGTGGAGTGGCGGGGCAGCCGGGGTGGGCTGGAGCGGGAATTCTATGGTCTCGCCCGGCTTCAACTGATAGACGTTCTCCTGGAAGCCCACCTTGATCGGGTCCGAAGAGTCGTCGTAGGTCTTGACCTTGAGGCGGTCGCCCCCGATCTCGACGTCAAGCCAGTTCTGGCGGTAGCGGAGGCGGAGGGAGAGACACGACGCCTCGTCGGGCAGGCAGGGGTCGAACCAGAGCACGTCGCCGCGGGCCTTGACGCCCGTGTATCCGCGCTGCATCAGGTCAACGGTGCCGGCCATGGCGCCGAGGTGAATGCCCTCCGGCGTGGTCCCGCCCTGGGTGTCGGCGATGTCGCTCTCGAGAGCCTCGATGAAGAGTCTCCAGGAGCGTGGGCGGTCGGAGCGGGCCAGGACCCAGGAATGGACGATGCGGCTGAGGGTGGATCCGTGTGATGTCCGCTGCAGGTAGTAGTCGACGTTCTTCGGGATCGTATCGGGCTCGAAAGGATATCCAAGGCGGCCGAATAGGTCACGCAGCTCTTCGGACGAGAACAGGTAGAAGAGCATGAGGACGTCGGCCTGCTTGGACAGCTTGTAGCGGTTGGGGGTGTCGCCCTCCGCTTCGAGGATGCGGTCGAGGCGCTGAATGTCGCCGTACTTCTCACGATATGCGGCCCAGTCGAACTCCTGCAGGCGGTCGTAGCCTTCGAACTGGCTGATGATGCCGTCGTCGTGGAAGACCACGCGCATCTTGCGGCTGAGATCCTGCCAGCGTTCGATCTCCTCCGGCTCCAGGTGGAGGGTTTCGCAGAGCTCGCGGCGGCGCCGGGACGGCAGCATGTCGAGAACCTCGAGGGCGCGACAGAGCACCCAGACGGCCATGATGTTGGTGTAGGCGTTGTTGTTCACGCCGGGTTCGACGGCGTCGGGGTAGCTGTCGTGGTACTCGTCGGGCCCCATGACGTGAAGGATCTCGTAGCGGTCGAGTTGGGTGTTGTAGGTGGCGATGCTGGCCCAGAAGCGGGCGATCTCGAGGAGCATCTCGGCGCCGTAGTAGTAGAGGAACTCGGTATCGGCGGTGACCTGGTAGTACTCCCAGATCTTGTAGGCGATGGCGGCATTGATGTGGCGCTGGCGATAGCTGTTGTCGGGCATCCAGTGTCCGGACTGGGGGTTGAGATGGAGCTTCTGGCTCTCTTCGCGCCCGTTGCTCCCGCCCTGCCAGGGATACATGGCGCCGCGATAGCCGGCCTCTCTGGCGGCCCAGCGGGCCTCGGGGAGGCGGCGGTGGCGATAGCAGAGCAGCGCCCGTGTGAGCTCGGGCAGGCGGAAGTTCAGGAGGGGGAAGATGAAGAGCTCATCCCAGAAGATGTGGCCGCGGTAGGCCTCGCCGTGCCAACCGCGGGCCGGGACGCCGACGTCGAGGTCGATCGTGTGGACGGAGACGGTCTGCAAGAGGTGAAAGATGTGCAGGCGCAGGATGAGGGTCGTGTGGCCGCTGTTGGTGACGTCGATGTCGAAGTGCTCCCAGAGGTGCTGCCAGGCGAGGACATGGCTCTCGAGCAGGTCATCGAAGCCGTCAGCACGCTCGATCGCGGTACGGGCTTCGAGGCCGCTCTCCGAGATGCCGCGGTCTCGCGACGTGTAGAGGGAGGCGATCTTCTCGATGGTCACCGTGTTTCCCGGGGTGACGTCGCAGGCGAACTCCTGGGCGACGTAGTCTGAGTCGCGGATCGTGCTTCTGCCGGCCGCGACCGCTTCGCCGTCGAGAAGGAGACGCGTCCGCGCGGCCATGGCGATCTCGATGCGCGACTGATTGGTCCTGGCCTTCAGCCAGACGCCGTCTTCCCCGACGGTACCCGTCTCCAGAGGCTCGAGGTGCTTGCTGTTGAGGCGGCGATAGCGTTTGACGCCAGCGTTGACGACGCGACCGTCGAGCGCGGAGCAGACATCGAGACGGCCCGACCAGTTCTCGGGGGTCAGGGTGGTCTGGATGCCGGCGAGGTGCTGACTTCTGATGTGCACGAAGCGCCGGCTGGTCAGCGTGGTGCGGCGGTCCTCGCTGTCGCGGAAGCGGACGGTACGGATCAGGAGCCCCTTCTTCAGGTCGAGCTCCTGCCTGTAGGAGAGGATCTCTACCTTTCGAAGGTCGAACCAGTCGCCGCCCTCTATGCGGAAGGTGAGAGGGAGCCAGTTCGGGAGGTTGACCAGGTCCTCGTTCTCGACAGTGCGCCCTTCGACGTCGGTGGTCAGGCGGTTGTAGCCCCCGGCGAGGTAGGTGCCGGGGTAGTGGACATCGTCAGCATCCGCTTCCGACGCCGCACCTCTCGTGGCGAAGTAGCCGTTGCCGAGCGTGCAGAGGGCCTCGCGCAGGCTCTCCTGCTCAGGCTCGAACCCTTCGTAGACGAAAGACCACTTATCCATTGGGGCTCCTGTCCAGCTCCGCAACGAGTACTTCGAGGAAGCGGCGAACCTGGTCCGTGTCCTCGAGCGCAAAACGGGCCGCAGTGGGCCGCTTTCCGTCAAGAACGACGATGCCGACGCCGCGGCCATCAAGCGCGCGGAAGGCGTCCTCGTCCGTGACGTCGTCACCTATGTAGAAAGGGAGAACCTGGGCCGGGTCGAGGCGAAGGACCTCGAGCAGCCAGAGGACGGCCTTGCCCTTGTGCCAGTCGATATCGGGCCGGAGCTCGAAGACCTTCTTGCCGCTCGATTTCCGCAAGCCGGGGTGGTCCGCGCAGGCGCGGTCGACGGCCTGTTCAATCGCGGGGACGTCCTTGTCGAGGGCCTGGCGGAAGTGGACAGCGACGGCGAATATCTTGCGCTCGACCCAGGCACCGGGGAAGAGGCTGATCTGGCCGCGAAGGTCGGCCTCGGCCTGGTCCAGGAGGGGAAGGAAGGCCCTGCCCTCCTCGTGCACCGAGCGCCAGCCTTGGGGGCCGGCGATGTCGAAGCCGTGGCTGCCGGCGTAGAAGATGGAGTTGACGCGCACGTGTGCGCGAACATCGTCCAGGTCCCTGCCGCTGATGACGGCGACGGTGCAACGGGCGGCGAGCTCCTCGATGGTAGCGCGCACCTGGTCCGCGAGGATCGCCTGGTCGGGGTGATCGACGATGGGCGTCAGCGTGCCGTCGTAGTCGAGGAAGACGGCGACGCTCTTGCCGGCCATCCGCCGGCGAATATCCTCCGCCTGGCCGATGGCCGAGGGGAGTGTGTGCTGGTCCACGGTGGCGGCAGAGGTCTCGTTGGCGACGGTGACCTCTTCGAGATCGGCGACCTCGACATCCGCGCCGTTGTCCTTGAGGACGCCGGTCTCGCCGGACCTGTTAACGCCGATGACGAGTCCGAAACGGCCGTCGTGGCCGGCCTGTACGCCGGCGATGGCATCCTCGACGACGACGGCGCGCTCGGGAGGCACTCCGAGCCGTCTGGCGGCCTCAAGGAAGACTGCCGGGTGGGGTTTGCCCGGCAGTCCGAGTTCGTCGGCGTCCGTGCCGTCCACTTTGGCATCAAAGAGGTCAAGGACCTTCGCGGCCCTCAGGACATCGGCACAGTTCTTGCTGGCCGATATGATCGCCGTCTTGATGCCGCTGGCCCTG
>CAZFGZ010000107.1:0-7191 GCA_964518585.1 uncultured Dehalococcoidia bacterium
CGCTCATCCCTCATGCCCGCTTCGACCCGCCCAGCACCGTCGCCTTCGTCTGCGGCCCGGAGATCATGATGCGCTTCACCGCCAGGGAGCTCGAGAAGCGCGGCGTTGAGCCGGAGAGCATCTTCGTCTCCATGGAGCGCAACATGAAGTGCGGCACCGGGCTTTGCGGGCACTGTCAGCGTGGGCCCATCTTCGTCTGCAAGGACGGGCCGGTCCTGCGATACGATCACGTTGCGCCGCTGATGGCGGGTCGGGAGATCTAGATGCGCAAGAGCGGCAAGCCAAGGCTGGCGGTGTGGAAGTTCGCCTCGTGTGACGGCTGCCAGCTCAGCCTTCTCGACTGCGAGGACGAGCTGCTCGCCATCGCCGATGAGGTCGAGATCGCCTACTTCGCCGAGGCGTCGCGCGCGATGGCCAGGGGCCCCGATGACATCTCCCTCGTCGAAGGCTCCGTCTCCACCGATGCCGACGCCGAACGCATCCAGCGCGTCCGCCGCGCCTCGAAGTACCTGGTGACCATCGGTGCCTGCGCCACCGCCGGCGGCATCCAGGCGCTGCGCAACTTCGCCCGCGCTGGCGACTTCCCCCCGATCGTCTACGCCAGACCCGAGTGGCTCGACGCCGCGGCGCAGTCCACCCCCATCGCCCAGCACGTCCCCGTCGACTTCGAGCTGCGCGGCTGCCCCATCAACAAGCGCCAGCTGATCGAGGTCATCAGCGCCTTCGTCAACGGTCGCCGGCCCAACATACCCCCCCACAGCGTCTGCATGGAGTGCAAGGCCCTCGGCACGGTCTGCGTGATGGTGGCCCAGGGAATCCTCTGCCTCGGGCCGGTCACCCAGGCCGGCTGCGGTGCCATCTGCCCCTCCTGCAATCGCGGCTGCTACGGCTGCTTCGGGCCCAAGGAGACGCCCAACACGGGGTCGCTCAGCGCCTGGGCGCGGCACCTCGGCGTCAGCCAGCGGGACATAGTACGCGAGTTCCGCAGCTTCAACGCCTACGCCGAACCCTTCAGAGCGGAGAGCGAGGCCAATGAAGAGGTCTAGGACCATAAGGGTGGACTACCTCGCCCGGGTCGAGGGTGAAGGCGGGCTCTACGTCAAGGTCAGGGCCGGAGCGGTTACGGATGTGAAGCTCAGGATCTTCGAGCCGCCCCGCTTCTTCGAGGCCCTCCTCCGGGGCAGAAGGTTCACCGAGGCCCCCGATATCACCGCGCGCATCTGCGGCATCTGTCCCGTCGCCTACCAGATGAGCGCCTGCCAGGCCATGGAGGACGCCTGCGGAGTCGAGGTGGATGGCCCGCTTCGTGTCCTTCGCCGCCTCCTCTACTGCGGCGAGTGGATCGAGAGCCACACGCTCCACGTCTACATGCTGCACGCCCCGGATTTCCTCGGCTATGAGAGCGCCTTCCACATGGCCGAGGACCATCCCCAGGCCGTCAGGCGGGGGCTTGAGCTCAAGAAGATAGGCAACGAGATCATCACCCTCCTCGGCGGGCGGGAGGTCCATCCGGTCAACGTGCGGGTCGGCGGCTTCTACAAAGTGCCCACCAGGGCCGATCTGCGCCCGCTTGTCGAGCGCCTGGAATGGGCCAGGGACGCCGCCCTGGAGACCGTCCGCTGGACGGCGGCTTTCCCCTTCCCCCAGTTCGAGCGCGACTACGAGTTCGTCGCGCTCCGCCACCCCGATGCCTACCCCATCGCCGAGGGCCGCCTCGCCTCCAGCGAGGGGCTCGATATCGCCGTGCGCGAGTACGACGACCACTTCGTCGAGGAGCAGGTGGAGCACTCCACCGCCCTTCATTCGGTCATCAGGGAGCGTGGCAGCTACCTTGTCGGCCCGCTGGCCCGCTACAACCTGAACTTCGACAAGCTCTCCCCCCTTGCCCGGCAGGCGGCTAGCGACGCCGGCCTGGAACCGGTCTGCCGCAATCCGTTCAAGAGCATCATCATCCGCGCCGTGGAAGTCCTCTACGCCTGCGACGAGGCGCTACGCATGATCGACCAATACGACATGCCCGACAAGCCCGCCCTCGAGGTGTCGCCGCGCGAAGCCACGGGCTACGGCTGCACCGAGGCGCCGCGCGGCATTCTCTACCATCGCTACCGGGTGGGCGACGACGGCTCCATCCTCGATGCCCAGATCGTCCCGCCGACGTCCCAGAACCAGAAGACCATCGAGGACGACCTGCGCGACCTGGTCTCCAGACAGATTGACCTCCCGGATGACAAGCTGACCTGGCAGTGTGAGCAGTCCATCCGCAACTATGACCCGTGCATCTCGTGCTCCACGCACTTCCTGACGCTCGACATCGACCGAGAGTGACGATGGATCTTCAAGCCCGGACCGAGCGCCCCGTCCTCGTGGTGGGCGTGGGCAATGACTACCGCGGCGATGACGGCGTGGGGCTGGTAGTGGCTCGCCTCCTCAGGAAGACGCTCAACCCCACGGTCACCGTGCTGGAGGAGACCGCCGACGGCCTGGCCCTGATGGCTGCCTGGAAGGGCGCCGGCCTCGTGATCATCATCGACGCGCTTGATTCCGCCGGTCAGCCGGGAACGGTTCGCCGCCTGGACGCCCGTCTCCAGTCGAGTGAAGCCGCCCCCCCTACCTGTTCAACGCACGCCATCAGCCTCATGGAGGCGATCCAGCTCGCCAGAGCCCTGGGCGAGCTGCCCCCTCGCCTCATCGTCTACGGCGTGCAGGGCAAGAGCTTCGACCTAGGTGAGGGACTATCGGCGGAGGTCGCGGAGGCTGTCCCGAGGGTAGCGAAGCTTGTGCTCGACGAGGTCGCCCGCGCCTCCTTGCCTTCGAAGACACGGACGTAGCCATCGTCTCGCACCGACCCGCAGAGCGCGGCGACCGCGCCCTGCGGGTCAGCACCATCGACCGAGTGAAGGACTCCTGGCGCCCGCTACGCCTTCCACATGTCGTAGAAGCGGGCCCGACGCAGCTTGGCGTCCGTCTCGGGCAGGACGAAGCCGTTCGCGCGCAGCTTCCGGAGAATGCTCTCCACGCTCCCGCGCTCGCGGGCGGTGAGCGGGCCGAAGACCTCGCCGTAGAGCTCCTCAGAGATGGACACCACCCGCTTGGCCAGATCGCGACCCTTGTCCGTCAGCGCCAGGCCCACAGCGCGCCGGTCCTCGGGGTCAGGCTGCCGGCGAACCCAGCCCTTGGTCTCGATGCGGTGCAAGATGCCTGTGATGCTCTGGGTCTCCTGGAAGAGCAGGGTGGCCAGGCGGCTGGGCTTCACGGGCCTCTTGGAGAAGTACAGCAGGCCGAGCACACGGGCCTGTGATACAGAGACTCCCGTCGGAAACAGTCGGCGCTCCAGCAGCTTATTGCTCAGCCAGTAGATCTCTGAGATCAGGACCCACGGCAACATTCGCCTGTAGAGAGGCATATGGTCGGGCTGCTTGGCGTCGGGCTGCTTGGCGGCTGGCTGCTTACGGGCTGGCTGCTTACGGGCTGGCTGCTTACGGGCTGGCATGGATAACCCCCTTACTTTCTTGCTCCTCACCGATAGCATCAGAAACGTGCGTTTCTCCTAACAGACGATTATCCTAGCAGCCGCCAAGCCTACTGGCAAGTAGCGAATTTCAGGTAATTTCCCCCCGCCCGGAAAATTGGGCGTTAGCGCCGGGCCGTCACGCTCTGCGCCGCAGCCGAAACGGGCGAGCCTACCCAATGAGCCCGGCGGCCGCGCAGGCTTGATCGAGGCTTTCTTCTGTGATAGCCTTCTCCTGGTCGGCGGCTGAGACGCCGACGGGTGTTGGCATGAACCGCCTCCCGCCAACCGTCCAGCTCATAGGTATTGGCTGGTATGTGGCAGCGTGCATCGTGGGCGGAGTGGTGGGCGGCCTGCTGCTGGATAGAGCCACGGATCTAGCTCCTCTCTTCACCCTGCTCGGTCTTCTACTGGGTCTCGTCGCCGCGTTCTACGGCGGTTATCGCATGCTTGTGGAAGCCATAGGCGGCTTCGGCCGGCGCAGAGGGAAGGACCCGTAGTGCGCAGAGCACGCACGATCGCCCTTGTTGTCGGCTTCCTTGCCCTCATCCTCTTCGGGTTCCTGTCCCTTCGCTCCCCCAAACCGATCATCGAGCTCAAGGCCGAGACGCTCTTCGAGCTGGGCCCCGTGCCCATCACCAACACCATGATCACCTCCTGGATCGTGGTCGTGTTTCTGGTCGTCTTCTCCTACCTGGCCACCCGCCGTATGGCTCTCGTCCCGCGTGGCCTCCAGAACCTGATGGAGTGGGCGCTGGAGACCCTCTATGGCCTCGTCGAGATGAGCGCCGGCTCCCAGTATGCGCGACGCTTCTTCCCCATCATCGCCACCATCTTCCTCTACGTCGTCGTCTCCAACTGGTTCGGCCTCTTCCCCTTCTTCACCACCGTGGGCAAGGTCGAGGAGGTGAGCGCGACCGCAGAGGAGTTCCACGACGAAGCCCTCGTCTTCCGGGACGCGGGAGGCATGAAGCTCGTCATGCCCTCGGCCCCGGGCTGGCCCCCCGGCGAGCCGCCCGTCATCGAGATCAACGTTGCCGAGGACGCCAGCGTGGCCGACAAAGAGGCGGCCATCCAGAAGGCCACCGAGGGCCAGGTGGGCGAGCACGAATCGGTCGGCGTCCTCGTCCCCTTCCTGCGCAGCGTCAACACCGACCTCAACGCCCCGCTGGCCCTGGCCATCGCCTCCGCCATCTTCGTCGAGTGGTGGGGCATCAGCGCCCACGGCTTCTTCCGCTACGGCAGCAAGTTCCTCAACCTGCGACGCCTCCTGCGGGGCAAGTTCTTCGACGGCATCATCGATGCCTTCGTAGGCATCCTTGAGTTCGTGGCGGAAGCGGTCCGCCTCGTGAGCTTCACCTTTCGTCTCTTCGGCAACATCTTCGCCGGGGAGATGCTGTTCTTGGTTGTCGTCTTCCTCGCCCCTCTAGTGGTCCTCCAGGCGGTCTACGCGCTCGAGATATTCGTCGGCCTCATTCAGGCCTTCATCTTCGCGATGCTCACCATGGTGTTCGGGGTCATCGCGGTCTCGGCCGTGCACCCGCAGGAGGAACCGTAAGGCGGCAGCCAAGACCACTAGCGCGAGAGGTGCGCGGCAGACAAACCGGACAGGCGACCAGCAAGGCTCAGAAACCCTAGCGGAGGAAAGATGGACCCAGTAGTTTTGTTCCCCCTGCTTCAGATAGGCGACGAGGGGCTTCGGTTCATGGGCGCGGGATTCGCGGTCGGCGCCGGAGCCCTCGGTCCCGCGATCGCTATCGGCTGGCTGGTGGGTAAAGCCATGGAGGCGCTGGGACGCAACCCCGAGGCCCAGCCCGCCATCCAGACCAACATGATCCTGGGCATCGCCTTCGCCGAGGCCATCGCCATCTACGCGTTGGTGGTCTCGGTGATGATCGGCTTCGTGTTCTAGCTGAGCACCGAAGGTCTGGGATGAGGGTGGTGGTTGTGATGTGGCGTCCCTTCACGGCTATTTCGGGAGGGGTGCAGTGGATGCACTAGGTATCAACGTACCGGGAGTGGTGGCGCAGCTCATCAACTTCTTCATTCTGTTGGTGTTGCTGCGTCTGCTGTTGTACGGGCCCGTCATGCGCATGCTGGACGAGCGCGCCCGCCGCGTCCGCGAGGGCATGGAGGCCGCCGAAGCCTCGAAAGAGAAGGCGACCGAGACGGAGCGCGACGTCCAGGCCCGCCTCGACGAGGCCCGCACCGAGGGCCAGGCCCTGGTCGGCCAGGCCCAGGAGATCGCCAACCGTATCCAGGAGGAGGCACGCCAGGCCGCCCGCCAGGAGGGCGAGGCGCTGCTCGCCCGCGCCCGCAAGGAGATCGAGCTCGAGCGGGACAGCGCCATCGCCGAACTGCGCAAGGAATTCGGCGATCTCACCGTCAGTGCCGCCGAGAAGGTCATCGGCCAGTCCCTCGACAG
This sequence comes from uncultured Dehalococcoidia bacterium, assembly GCA_964518585.1. GTDB lineage: Bacteria > Chloroflexota > Dehalococcoidia > DSTF01 > CAZFGZ01 > CAZFGZ01. The sequence continues at coordinate 5,934 of CAZFGZ010000107.1, forward strand.
GCAGGCGCACCAGCGCCTGATCGATGAGGTGCTGGCCGAGTCCAGCTTCAGGGAGTCCTAACCCCGGTGGAGTTCATCCCTGCTGCCGCCCGCCGCTATGCGGAGGCGGCGTTCGAGCTCGCTCTGGAGCGCGACGACCTGGACCGCTGGGCCGGCGACCTGCGCGCCCTCGCCGGCGTCCTGGCCGAGCCCGGCGCCGTAGCCTTCTTCGACAGCGCCAGGGTCCCCGACGCGCAGAAGGAGCGGGTCCTGGAGCAGGTGCTGGAAGGAATAGGCCCGCTCGCCTGGAACCTGGCGCGCCTTCTGGTGAGCCGGGGCCGCCTTGGCCTCGGGCCTCAGATCGCGCTCGCCTTCCAGGAGCTGCTCGACGGGCACCGCGGCGTCGCCCAGGCCCAGGTCACCACAGCGGTCCCCCTGACCGCCTCGCAGGCGGACGCGGTGGCCGCGCGCCTCGGGGAGCTCACCGGCAAGCAGGTGGTGGTGGAGGCGCACGAGGACCCGCAGATCATCGGCGGGCTGGTGGCGCGCATCGGCGACCAGCTCATCGACGGCAGCACGCGCGCAAGGCTGGAATCGCTGAAGAGAGAGTTAGAGGGGACCGTCCGCTAGCGGATACACATGGATAGGATGCCGCCATCGCTGTCGAAGCCTCCCGAGGGGGCGCGAACGCCGCGAGCCGAGGTCCGTCCTGGCTCGTGGGGATGGCAGCGCAGCCTATCGGGTCGGGGGTAGCTATGGCAGTACGACCGGAAGAGATCGCATCGATCATCAAACAGCAGATTGAGCAGTTCGGCGCCGAGGTGACCGCGGCCAACGTCGGCACCGTGGTGCAGGCCGGCGACGGCATCGCCCGCATCCACGGCCTCAGCGAGGTGATGGCCTCGGAGCTGGTCGAGTTCCCCAGCGGGGTCATGGGCCTCGCTCTCAACCTCGAGGAGGAGACCGTCGGCGTCATGGTCCTCGGGGACTACTCGGAGATCAAGGAGGGCGACGAGGTGCGCACCACCGGCCGCATCGCCGAGGTGCCCGTGGGCGACGCCCTCATCGGCCGCGTCGTGGATCCCCTCGGCAATCCCCTCGACGGCAAGGGGCCCCTGGGCACCACCGAGACTCGCCCCGTCGAGCGCATCGCGCCCGACGTCACCAAGCGCAAGGCGGTCGATACCCCCGTCCAGACCGGCATCAAGGCCATCGACGCCATGATCCCCATCGGCCGGGGCCAGCGCGAGCTCATCATCGGCGACCGCTCCACCGGCAA
>CAZFGZ010000108.1:0-7167 GCA_964518585.1 uncultured Dehalococcoidia bacterium
CCAGGATGTCTCCGGGGACGACGCCGGTGGGGTGGAACTGCACGGCCTCCATGTTCCCCAGGGGGACCACACCGGTATTCAGGGCGAGGGCCATGCCGCTGCCTTCGTTGATGACGGCGTTGGTGGAATGCCCGTAGATACGGCCGTAGCCGCCGGTGGCGATGACGGTGGCGCGGGCTGCGTAGGCACGCAGCTCTCCGTTCCGTAGGTCACGGACGATGGCGCCGTAGCAGCGCTCACCATCCTGGATGAGAGCCAGGGCCTCCGCCCGGTCGTGCACGTCCACGCCCAGCTGAAGGGCCACGTTGTCCAGAGTGTACAGAAGTGAGTGGCCGGTGCCATCGGAGCAGAAGCAGGCGCGCCACTTCTTGGTGCCGCCGAAGGCGCGGGCGGCGATCAGCCCTTCCTTCTCGGGCGATTCCTCGATGACTTCGCCGCTGGGGAGCTCGCGGGGCCCGGCGACCACCCGGCTCCAGGGCACGCCCCACCAGGCCATTTGGCGGACGGCTACGGGAGCCAGGTTGACGAAGCGCCGGGCCACGTCCTGGTTGCAGCCCCAGTCGGCACCCTTGACAGTATCCTCAAAGTGAACGTCTGGTGAGTCGCCGAAACCCTTGACCACGTTGCCCAGGGAGGCCTGCATGCCCCCCTGAGCGGCGCTGGAGTGGGAGCGCCGGGGCGGGACCAGGGAGATCATGATGACCCGACAGCCACGCGCGGCCGCCTCAACGGCGGCTCGCTCGCCGGCCAAGCCGGCGCCTATCACCAGAACATCGGTCATTATGGTGGTCACGGTCATCCTCCAAGGCCATAGAAGCTTGCCATCACCGCAGAGCTGAGAGCGAGGGCAAGAACAGCGTATGCGCCGAGCACGCCGTAGGCCCAGCCACGCGCGAGAAACCCCCACTTGACGGCAATGCGGTACAGGCCCACGCAGATGTGCCCCCAGACGAGCAAGACAAACGGGATGTCGAGCCAGAGGTACATGCCGGCGACGTGCTCGCCGCTCTTGCTGGCCTCGATGGGCAGATCGGTAAGGATGACCCAAAGGTGAATGGAGGCGAGCATCAGCACAGCCACCCCGCTGAGGACCTGGAAGGCCCAGGTCCAGGTGTCCAGGTGGGCCATGCCGCTCGCCCGGCTCACCAGGATACGCTGCTGGCGAAACGTGGTGGGCACCTTTCGTACCGCCAGAAGGACATGGAGGAGCCCCAGGAGAATCAGGGGTCCAATCATGGCGTGGAGCAGATAGGTGCGCTCCAGAAGACCACCCAGGTCATCCATCGTCTGGGCGCCGATCAGCACGGTCGACAGCAGACCCAGGTGCATCATCATGAAGATGGTCAGACCCAGTCCGCTGCCGGTGGTTAGCAGCTCGAGCCAGGTGGCGCTGACGCCCGGCCAGGCAACTGCGCGCAGCCGCCGTGGTGACGCCAGTGCCTGGGCCCGAGAAAGAGGGGCCTGTGCCGCCGCCGGGCCCTGAAACATGAACCCGAGCACGGACCGATGCCCGTTGCCGCCCTCCTCGACGCGGCCTGGATGCTCGGCGTATTCCGAGGCTCTCATGACTCGCTATCTCCTGTGCCTAGTACCGCCCGGCCATCACCAGGACGAAATGATGTGAACGAGGCGAAGCCGGGCCGGTATGCTCAACCTCAGCGCTGGCTGGTGGGAACCGAGGGCTCGGCCTCGTCACCGGTGACCCTCTCCATCTGGATGGTGATGGGCGGCTCCCAATCTTCCTCGGTGCCGCGGAAGATTTTCTCACCGGGCTTCAGGTCCAGAACGGCACAAGCATACTCCCAGACGCGCTCGACCACCAGGTCCGGGTCGGTGATCCGGCGGTAGCCCTGGTCCGCCGTGTCGACGTAGGCCTCCACGTCCTTAGGGGGCAGGGGCGCCCGCCGCCGGAACTCATCCTTCTCCATGGCGAGGGTTTCCTCGGTGGCCTCGCTGTAGAACTGGAGCACGTAGCGGGCCATGGCAACGCCGGCGATCTGGATGCAGCCGAACGAGGGCGGAGCGCATTCCTTCCGCTCGGGGTAGTAGCGGCAGGGGCTCCGCCCGCGCTCCTCCACGTCGCTGAAGTTCTGGAGGGCAGGATCGGACATACAGATGGTGCACGGGTTGCCGTAGTAGATGAACGATCTGTCTTTCATGGCCTTGCCTCCTTGAGTGAATACCCATTCGTGAACATATTCACACTTCCAGGCCTCTAGCCGCCTCGGCCTGCGGTCTAGTTTGACTCATGCTTTAGACATCGAGGAGACCAAAGGCCTAATACCAAAGGAGGTGACACAGGCGGCAAAAGGGGGTACAATTATCGTGAAGCTATTCACAAGAGACGGGCAGGTGTGCCTTGGAAGTCATTAAGGTCTTGTTGGTGGATGATCATGGGGTGCTTAGGGAGGGAATGCGCAATATCCTGGAGCAGGAGCCGGACATAAAGGTGGTTGGGGAGGCAGGCAACGGCCTGGAGGCCGTGGCGGCCGCCAAAGCGACGAAGCCTGACGTCGTGCTGATGGACGTGGTCATGCCGCGCCTGGGCGGAATTGAGGCCGCCAAGCAGATCAAGCAGGGCAACCCCACCACCGCCACGCTCATCCTCAGCGCCTACGACGATGATCGCTACGTCCTCGGCCTCCTGGAGGCGGGAGCCGCGGGCTATCTTCTGAAGAGTGCCAGCGGCCAGGAGGTGGTCCACGCCATCCGCGCCGTCCACGCGGGGGAGTCGGTATTGCACCCCGCGGTGACCGCCAGGCTCCTGGCCAGAGCGGCGCGCTCCCCCGCAAGAGCGATCGCGCCTCGCAGCGGAGAGGTGCTCACCGAACGAGAACTGGACGTACTAAGGCTTGCGGCCAAGGGCGGGGCAAACAAGGAGATCGCCAAGGAGCTGGCGCTCAGTCTGCCAACGGTCAAGGCGCACCTGGCGAACATCTTCAACAAGATGGGGGTGGCCTCACGAACGGAGGCCGTATTGCAGGCTGTGCGTCAGGGCTGGATCCAGGTGGAGGACGCAGCGCCCGAGGCTGCTTCGGGGGCAGCGCTGGAATACCCGCCCAGCGAGCATCCCGGTGACCCATCCAGCTATGCCTACGTCCCAATGTCAAGAAGGGCCGTGGAGCGGGGTGAGGACTACGGGTCCTCTACGGCACCGGGTCGCTGAGGAGGCACAGGCGTCTTGGAGCACCCCAGGCCCGGGGCGCATCAGGAAAGAATGAGATGACACGGCAGGCCACCCGCCGGTTGTGGGGAGCGATCCGCAGCCTTGAGCTCTGGGTCGCGATCGCCATGTTCATGGTGGCCATCCCCATCCACTATCCGGAGCACCTGCTCCCCTTCCTGCAGATAGAGGAGCCGGGCTCCGTGCTGGGCCTGGAGCGACACGCCATCGAGCGCATCTTCATCCTCCTGCCCATCACCTACGTAGGGTTCCTGTTCGGGATAAGGGCGGGGCTGGTCGCCTCGGGGATATCCCTCGCCATCATGCTGCCGAGGGCCGTCTTCATATCAGCGGAACGCGCCGATGCCCTGGTGGACGTCAGCGCCGTCACCACCGTGGGCGTCGTGATCAACTTCGGGTTCGAGCGCATCCGGAGAGAACGGGAGCGCCGCCGCCTCATGGCGGATCAGTTGCAGCTATCCGAGGAGCGCTACCGAGAGATATTCGACAACGCTCACGATGCCATCTGGGTGCAGGACATGGACGGCAGGATCACCATGGCCAACAGGGCCTGCGCCGAGGTCACCGGCTACAGCCCGGAAGAGCTGGTGGGGATGAGGGCCAGGGAGTTCCTCTCGAAAGAGTCCCTGGACAAGGCCAGAGAGGTTCGCCAGAGGCTGCTTGCCGACCAGACCATCGATGGGTCGTACGAGCAGGAGATCATCAAGAGAGACGGCACGCCCGCCCGACTGTGGCTCACCACCAGCCTGATCACCAGCAACGGGCAGCCCAAGGCTTTCCACCTTATCGCCCGCGACATCACGGAACAGACGCGCCTGCAGCAGAACCTCAGGTTTTATCTCCAGCACTTCACCAGGGCCCAGGAGCACGAGCGCCAGCGCATCGCGCGGGAGCTTCATGACGAGACCGCCCAGTCTCTGCTGCTGACCGCGCAGCGGCTGGACCGCCTGGGCTCGAATCGCGCCAGAGAGACGGCAACCAACCGGGCCGAAGAGATGAAGGATCTGCGGGGAGAGGTCCTGCAGACGCTGGCCAACCTGCGGCGCCTGACTCAGGACCTGCGACCGCGCATCCTGGACGACCTGGGGCTTGTGCCCGCTCTGGAGTGGCTAGCCGATGACCTGCCCAACCAGTATGGGGTGGAGGCAAGCGTGGAGGTAGACGACGCCCTGCCGGAGCTCTCTCAGGAGGCGCAGTTGCTCCTCTTCCGCATTGCCCAGGAGGCGCTGCGGAATGCGGGCAGGCACTCGGGTGCCACTCGGGCCGCCATCTCGCTGCGGGTCTGCGGGGACCGCATCAAGATGACGGTGAAAGACGACGGGAGAGGGTTCAAGCTCCCCAAGGACATCAGCGACCTGGCCACTACCGGCAAGCTGGGGCTGCTGGGAATGTACGAGCGGGCCCGCCTTCTGTGCGGCAGCTTCGATATCCGCTCCGAACCCGGACAGGGTACGACAGTGCTGGTTGAGCTACCCATAGCTGATGTCCTGAAGGCCCGGCCGAGGGCACACGCGGCCCGTCGGTGAGTGCGGCCCGCGGATTCCCTCCTTCACCGTTCTGGCCCGCAGGGCCGAATAGCGCCCCCGAGTGGCAGCGGGCGCGCAACTGTGCTATAGTGTCTGCGCAAGAAGTCTTCCTCGTCCTCGAACTGCAGCGAATATCCCCCGTTTCGTCTCGCACTCGACGACAGGAACAGCAGACACCTAAGGAGGTCGTTGAGTGCCCTACACAGACAAAACCCTAACATGCGTCGATTGCGGCGCCCAGTTCACGTTCTCCGCCGAGGACCAAGAGTACCACGCCAGCCGTGGGTTCACCAACGAGCCCAAGCGTTGCCCTTCCTGCCGCCAGGCTCGCAAGGCCGAGCGCGGCGAGGGGGGCGGTTACGGCTCCTCGTCCCGCCAGATGTATCCGGTGGTCTGCGCCGAGTGCGGCCAGCAGACAGAGGTCCCGTTCGAACCGCGCGGTGACCGGCCTGTCTACTGCCGCGACTGTTACGCAAAGCGGCAGCCGACGCGCAGCCGGTACTAGGGGCCCGGACTCTCTCGATACTGGACGGCCCCTTCGACAAAGGGGGCGTCGGGGCGCTCCGACTGCGCCGGCCCAGTGGCCGCACACAGCCACAAGGACGCGCCTAGCGCCTGCCAGCGCCGAGAAAGGACACCATATATATGTTCGTTGAGCTCAGGGAGGGCGAATCGCAGGAACGCCTGCTGGCCAGGTTCCGGCAAGCCGTCCAACGCGACGGCATCCTGCGCGAGGCGCGACAGAAGCGTCACTTCGTATCAAGGTCGCAGGCGCGGCGGCTGGCGCGCGCCAAAGCGATGCGACGGGCACGAAAGCGTGCCAGTAGGGCACGCCCTGGCAATGGTCGCCGTCCCACGTAGGCAGGGGGAGTCGGTCCCACAGGACACCTTCCCCCGAACAGCCCTGCACGCCCCGTGAGGAGGTCCATATCATGGCAGTAGGCACCATCAAGCGTCTGATCCGCGGTCGAGGTTTTGGCTTCATTCAGCCCGAGGGCGCCACGGAAGAGGTCTTCTTCCACAGCAGCGCAGTGGAAGGCCCTAGCTTCGATGAGCTGAACGAAGGCCAACAGGTCGAGTTCGAGATCGAGCCGGATCCGCGGCAGCCAAGCCGGAGCCGCGCCACCCACGTCCGCCAGCCATCCTAGCCGTCCGCTGATGGGCCACCCATTGACCACTCTGTTTGTGGGCAACCTATCCCCGGAGGTCACCGATAGTGACCTGCGGAAGGTCTTCTCTGTCTACGGAGAGATCGGTTCCATCCGCGTGCCCCACAACCGCGCCGGCCGCCCCCGTGGCTTCGCTCTCGTCGAGCTTGAGGACGAGGCCGCGGCCGTCGCCGTCGAAGCCCTAAAGGGAAGCGAACTCAAGGGATGGATGATGGATGTGGTCGTGGATCGCCAATCGTCAGCCGGGCGGCACGGCGATCGGCGCAGGCGGGGCGGCTTCCGCCGGAGGCGCTGAGGGCCGCACAGGCCCATAGCCGCCGGTTTCACCGCTACCGCCAGCCGCCGCCTCCGTCCGATCACGGGCGGTGTGCCGTTGCTGACCTGTTGCCTTGAAAGCGGCCGTCGTCCGTCAAGATATGCTCTGGAGCGGCAAACGCCGCGCAACGCGCGGGAGGAATCTACGAGGCTACGACATCGACGGCCAAACACATTGATCGCCTTCTTGGACGCGCCCACCAACGAAGTGCTCCTGCGTGTCGGCCTGGACGAAGACGGTCTCCCCTTTGTCTACTTCCGCCTCTACGATTCGAGCGGCTGCCTGGCGGCCGAGTCAGGCGGCCTCGAGTCCTTCCCCGCCGGGCTGACGATCCACTCCTGGGATGGTGAGCTGCTCCTGGACGTCCCCGCTGAGACCGATGCTCACATCCAGTACCGTATCTACAACCGGAACGGCGCGCTCCTCACCTGCTCGGACGGTCTCCGCACTACGATCCAGTCGCTCCTGCGCATGGAGTCAGGGCACCCCTAACCCCTCCCCTGGCACCGGCACCAGCGGGCGGGCCGCCGATAGGGAACCGCAGGGACTAGCGGAGACGCCGCCAGGGGGACCAGATGGTGATAGCGGCCGCGGCCGCCACCAGCGTGGTCAGCAGCAGGTCGGCGCCGGCCAGGAACGCCAGGGCCGTCAGCAAACCCAGACAGGCCGTGAGGACAGTGATCTCGGTGACGTGCCCCTCCCAGCGGGCGGCGGTAGAGGCGGCCAGCTCGCGGGCCCACAGCAGGAAGACCTCGAGCAAGGGCGGCTCAGGAGGCTCAGGCGGCGGCTCCTTCGGGGCGGCCAACTTGGTGGCCGGTCGCTTTCCGTTGGCGGCAAGCACGCTGTAGGCCTCCTTGAGCTCGGCCAGCCTGACCTCGGCCTCGCCGTCCGGGCTCTCTTCCGCCCGATACTTGCGGGTCAGGTGCCGGTAGGCGCGCTCGACGAGCTCGCCGTCGGCCGATGGCGCCACGC
>CAZFGZ010000109.1:0-7089 GCA_964518585.1 uncultured Dehalococcoidia bacterium
CGGCGGATGCGAGAGGCGGGCCTGGACGGGGTAGAGCTCATGGGCACCCACGGGTTCCTCATCGAGCAGTTCATGTCGCCGCGCACGAACCGCCGGACGGACGAATATGGAGGGTCCGAGGAGAACCGCCTCCGCTTCGTGCGCGAGCTCATCGACGCGGTGCGGGCGGCGGTGGGCAGCGACTTCACTGTGGGCATGCGGATCAGCGGGGACCAGTACCAGGGGGGCGGCCTGGGCCTCGAGGACATGCAAAGGATCATGCCGGGGGTGACCGCCTCGGGCAAGCTGGACTACGTCAGCGTGACCGTGGGGGCAGGTGGCGCGCCCATCCCTCCCATGTACATACCGGCCGCCGCCTTCGTCTACCTGGCCGCCGGCATCAAGGAGGTGGTGGACATCCCGGTGTTCTGCGTCGGGCGGATCATCGACCCCCTGAAGGCCGAAGAGATCCTGGCGAAGAACCAGGCCGACATGGTGGGGATGACCCGCGCCAACCTCTGCGACCCTGAGCTCCCCAACAAGGCCCGCGAGGGCCGCCTGGATGAGATCCGCTACTGCATCGGCTGCAACGAGGGCTGCTGGGGCCGCATCTACGATACCCTGCCCATCACCTGCGCCATCAACCCCAGCGCCGGCCGAGAAAAGGAGATGGAAATCACGCCCGCCCCGGTGAAGAAGCGGGTGATGGTGATCGGGGCGGGAATCGCGGGCATGGAGGCGGCACGCGTGGCGGCGCTGCGGGGCCACACCGTCTCCCTGTATGAGAAGGACGGGCAGCTCGGCGGGCAGCTCCAGATCGCCGCCAAGGCGCCGGGCAGGCAGGACATGGCCGAGCCGGTCCGCTACTACGAGAAGCAGTTCCAGCTCCTGGGCGTGGAGGTACACCTGGGATCGGTGGTGGACGAGGCCACCGTGGAGCAGGTGAACCCGGACGCGGTCATCGTGGCCACCGGTGGGCTGCCCGGCGCGGCCACCTTCCGCGGCGCGGACCAGCCCAACGTGGTGACGGCGCGCGACGTGCTCGAGGGCAAGGTGGAGGCAGGCAAGAAGGTCGTTCTGCTGGCCATGGACCGAGGGATGGAGGGCCTGACGACGGCGGACTTCCTGGCGGACCGGGGCAGCGAGGTGGAGATTCTCGCACCCCACGCCTTCATGGGCTTCCCCATCGAGCCCATCACCTTCTCCCTCGTGCTGATGCGCCTGTATCCGAAGGGTGCGGTGGTGACGCCGGCCACGCAGATAAGGTCCGTGCAGGGCAATACGGTCACGGTCGCCAACGCCTTCAGCGGCCAGGAACGGGTGATCGAGGGAGTCGACACCGTCGTGATCGCCCGCGGCAGCACGGCTAACGACGGACTCTACAAGGCCCTCAAGGGCCGCGTTCGAGAGCTCTACGCGGCGGGGCAATGCGTGGCCCCCCGCAAGATGCTGGATTCCACTCTGAGCGGGCTTCGCGTGGGGAGGATGGTGTAGTTACAGCCGGGCTTCCTGATGGCCTGAGTTACGGGAGGTATTCACGATGTTTGATGCGACGCGCTGCGACCTCTGCGGGGACTGTCTGGTCCGCTGTCCCTATGTGGACTACGACAAGGAACGGGCCGCCGCCGAGATCAAGGCCCTGATGGCGGGGCAGGACGCGCCCATCCTGTCGGCGTGCGTTACCTGCTTCGCCTGCGATGAGTTCTGCCCAACCGACGCCCGCCCCTTCGACCTGATCCTGGAGCGCCAGGAGCAGTTCGGCTCGCTGACCGTGACTGCGGACATGGCGAAGGCGCAGGAGGCGCAGTTCGCGGTAACCTCCGAGCTCCAGGTGGAGCGCACCGGGGGGCGCGTCGTCTCGGCCTGCGTGTTCAGCAGGTCCGACCCGGACCTGTTCGAGGGCCGCCTCTTCGAGGGGCTGCCCGTGGTCAAGGGGCGCCACTTCTTCTGCTACATCCTCTTCGACCACATAGGCGCCGGCTCGGTGACCCGCCGCCACGCCCAGGCCTTCGTGGACAACCTCGCCGCCACCGGGGCGGAGGAGGTCGTCCTCGTCCACGACGACTGCTACAGCATGCTGGTGGACCGGGCGCCCCAGTTCGGCATCAAGGTGCCCTTCCGTCCGGTCCACGTGCTGGAGCACCTGCGCGACTACCTGGACGCCCACCGGGACGAGGTCCGGCCGCTGGGCCTGCGGGTAGCCTACCAGCGGCCCTGCGCCTCGCGGCTGACCCCGGGCAAGGAGGACGCCCTGGACGCCGTCTTCGAGCGGATCGGCGTGGAGCGGGTGCAGCGGCGCTACGACCGCGAGAACGCGCTCTGCTGCTCCGGGGGGGTCAACGTCCTGCAGCCGGACATCGCGCCGGGCCTGCGCGAACGCAACCTCGACGACGCCCAGGAGGCCGGCGCCCAGGCCATGTGCTACCTGTGCCCTGTGTGCCGAAACATGCTGACGCCCGACGCGCAGGCGCGGGGCCTGGGGAACCACCACATCATCGAGCTGGTGCGCATGGCCCTGGGCGAGCTTCCCGCGTCCTAGCGGGCCGACTACCCATCCGGCCCGGCAGCGGTCCCCCGGGCGGGTCGCCACCGTTCGGGCGGCAGGAGGGGCAGGCAGGCGATGAGGAGAACGGCGGCGATGACGATGAGGGCCCGGAAGCCCGCCACCTCCTTCCAGGCGTTGAGCCCGTCGATCATGGGGCCGAAGATGCCCGCGCCGAGCGCACCGGCCCCGGCCGTCGCGTAGTTGGCGATACCGTAGAATCGGGCGCTCTCTCCCTTCGGGATCTCGTCCGCCAGGAACGCCCAGGTGGAGGCGGCGAAGGCCCCTCCGGCCAGGCCCAGTACGCCCCCGAGCACCAGCATCAGGTACAGCCGCGGGAAGAACGCCAGCGGCAGGAGGTAGACGGCAGCGATGAGCGCGGCGGCGATGGCCACACGCCTCCGCCCTATCCTGTCGACGAGGGTGCCGGCCGCCAGCGCGCCCACCGCCCCGACTATCGTCGCAACCACCAGCACTCCGGCCGCCCACGCCTCGGGCTCCTCCAGCCCCAGCACATCCGACATGAAGTTGCGCAGGAAACGCTGGATGGATACGAACCCGAGGAAGAAGACGAAGCGGGTCGCCAGCAGGCGGGCGAACCCCGGGTTGGCGCGAACGTCGAACAGGTAGGCCTTGAGGCCCGTAGAGAAGACCCCGCGCAGGAGAGGCTGCCCCTCGACGGGCGGCTCGCGGAGATGGCGGAACGTGATCAAGGCGCCGGTCAGCAGCAGCAGGATGATGGCGGCGTATGCGCCCCACTCCACGTCCACCGCGATGAAGAGCCCGGCGGCCCCAAGACCGATGACGGAGCCCACCACCTCGAGGGCCTGCTTCGCCCCCGAGGCCAGGCCCCGCTCCTCCTCCCGCGCGAAGTCGGGGACCAGCGCCTGGTAGGCGGCCTGGGCGAAGTTGGAGGAGACCTGGAGGAAGGCGTACGCCACGAAGGCGAGCCAGAAGTTCGTCGCCAGGCCGAAGGCGACGATGAACACCGCATCGAGGACGGACGCGCCGAGGATGAACGGGCGCCGCCGCCCGAACCGCGACCCGTAGCGATCGCTCACCGCGCCGGCAAAGGGCTGCGTCAGAACCGCAACGCCCAGCCCGAAGAAGAGGAGGAGGCCGAGGAAGGTGTTCTCCAGCCTCTCGGACACCAGTTGGTCGATGACGTGCGGCGCGATAAGGGTGTTGAGGCCACCCCAGAGGGCGGACAGCGGGGCGCCGTAGATGTTCAGGAGCAGGTATTGCTGTAGCTGCTCTCGCGGTAGTCCTGCCAGACCGCCCTTGAAGATCGCCACCTGAGCCTGCGCGTCCGCTTCCTCCGCCGAGGTCCGAAAGCTCCAAACACGGGAACCGTGCCCGGCCCCGGCGAGATTATAGCGCCCCGCACCGGGACCGTCGCGCTGCCCGGCTCGGCAACCTTGGCCAGCACAGCATGCGGACGCGGCTCCGGTTCCGTTTGGCCCGCCAAGATAGTAGGATGAAGCCGCCGACGTGGTCTCTTCCGCCGCTCTCCGCCATCCGGCGGCGTGCGCGACGGGAGGAAGGGGGACTCAGCGATGGTCATCACGCAGAAGCTCACGCTGCAGACGAGGGGGAACGCCGACGCCCACGACGTCACGCGGGCGGCGACGCAGGCCGTGGCCGACTCGGGGGTCAGGTCGGGAATAGTCACCCTCTTCTGCCCGGGCTCCACCAGCGGCCTCACCACCATCGAGTTCGAGGCCGGCGCCGTCGCCGACCTGAGACAGGTCTTCGATGAGGTGGTTCCTCCGGACCGCTACTACCGCCACAACGAGCGCTGGGGCGACGGCAACGGGCACAGCCACGTGCGGGCGGCCCTGCTCGGGCCCTCCCTCTGCGTACCCTTCGTCGACGGCGCGCTGACCCTGGGCACCTGGCAGCAGATCATCTACCTGGACTTCGACATCCGCCCGCGCCGCCGCGAGATCATCGTTCAGATCATCGGCGAGTAGCAGCTCTCGCCGGGACGCCAAGGGGGTATCATGCCCAGGATCGCCTTCATCGGGGCCGGCAGCCTTGAATTCTCGCGCAGGCTGATGATCGACATCCTCTCCTTCCCCGAGCTGAGGGAGAGCACCTTCGCCCTCATGGACATCGACGCGAAGCGCCTCGACTACAGCCGCCGCGTGGCCGAACGCATCGTCCGCGAGGGCGGCTTTCCGGCCCACGTCGAGGCGACCACGGACCGTCGCGAGGCGCTGCGGGCCGCCGACTACGTCATCACCACGATCCTGGTGGGGGACATCGAGGTCATCCGCCACGATATCGACATCCCCCTCAAGTACGGCGTTGACCAGTGCATCGGCGACACGCTGGGGCCCGGCGGGGTCTTTCGCGCCCTGCGCACCATCCCCGTCATGCTGGACATCTGCCGCGACGTGGAGGAGATCTGCCCGGACGCCTGGCTGCTCAACTACACCAACCCCATGGCCATGGTCTGCTGGGCCATGAACGATGCCACCGCCGTCAGGAACGTGGGGCTCTGCCACAGCGTCCAGGGGACCGCCTGGTGGCTGGCGCACCTGACGGGCGCCCCGCCCGAGGAGGTGTCCTACTGGGTGGCGGGCATCAACCATCAGTCGTGGTTCCTATCGCTTCGCTGGAAGGGGCAGGACCTCTACCCGGAGCTTCGTCGCAGGATCGACGACCCGCAGATCTACGACATCGACACCACCCGCTTCGAGATGCTGAAGCACCTGGGCTACTTCGTCACGGAGTCCAGCGGGCACAACTCCGAGTACAACCCCTGGTTCCGGAAGCGCCCCGACCTGCTGAAGAAGTACACGCCGGGCGGCGGCTGGAATGGGGGCACCGGCTTCATCCTTCAGCTCTATGGGAGCGACCGCCAGGACTACGAGGAGGAGCTGGAGCGCATCGCCTCGGGAGAGGAGCCGCTGGACATGAGCCGCAGCGAGGAGTACGGGGCCTTCATCATCCACTCGCTGGAGACGGGTACATCCCGCCGCATCAACGGCAACGTCCGCAACACCGGGCTCATCACCAACCTGCCGGAGGGATGCTGCGTCGAGGTGCCGTGTTGTGTCGACAAGCGCGGCATCAACCCCTGCTTCGTCGGCGAGCTGCCGCCGCACCTGGCCGCCATCAATCGGAGCAACATCGCCGTGCACGAGATGGCCGTGCGGGCGGCCCTCGACGCGGACCGGGAGATGGCCTTCCATGCCATCGCCGCCGACCCGCTCACCGCGGCGGTGCTGTCCCTCGAGGAGACCCGGCAGATGGTGGACGAGATGTTCAGGGTCGAGGCCGGCTGGCTGCCTCGCTTCAGATCGGAGGCCGGCGGGTGTTGACGGCCCTCGGGCGCATTCTGCCCCCCATCCTCAGCATGGCGTGCACCCTGGTGCTCTCCACCTCCTGCAACTTTGCCCTCTCCGAACCTACGCCGACGCCGACGGAGCCGCCGACCTCGACTCCTCTGCCCCCCACCCCTATCCCCACCCCCGGGCCCACGCCTCTGCCCACGCCTCTGCCCGAGCTGGCGCCCGGCGTCAGCATCGTCGTGGGCGGAGCCGTCCAGGTGCGAGCCGATCCCTCCACCGCCGGGCCAGTGGTGGGAGTCCTGCAGGACGGCGAGGAGGTACAGGTGGTCGCCAGGGTCCAGGGAGAGAACTGGCTTGTCGGCACGCAGACGTGGGTGGCAAGCGTGCCCGTCTGGGCGAGCGAGTGGCTCCAGCTCGAGGACGGCACGTACGTGCACGGAGCGTTCGTGTTCACGCTCCTCCCGGAGGAGACGACGCCGCTCCTCGATCCCGGAATCGAGGAGAAGTGGATCGACGTGAACCTATCCGAGCAGGCCGTGCGCGCCATGGTGGGAGGTCAGGCGGTGCACGTCGCGCCGGCGACCACCGGGGCGGCCGGCTTCGAGACGCCAAGAGGGACCCACTACATCGAACCGGACGGGCGAATCGTCGTGGAGAGGATGACGGCCTCCCAGGCCGGCTACGAGCCCTCCCAGGCTACCTACGATGTGGAGCGGGTGCTGTTCACCCAGTACTTCGACCGGACGGGCGACGCCCTGCACCTCAACTACTGGCGGCCGGAGTCGGCGTTCGGCTCCACGCCGACGAGCCACGGCTGCGTGGGCCTGCTCCTGCACGACGCCCAGTACTTCTGGATCTTCGCGGAGCCGGGGATGCGCGTCGAGATCCACGACTGACCGGCGACGCGACGACGTAGTGACTCCCAAGCAGGAGATCTTGACACGGTCTAATGTGAGGCGTAAAGTCCACCTGCGCAATAGAGAACCGCCGGTGCTGGCACCAGTGGCGGTTCTACAGTGCCGAACCCTGAGGTGGCCAGGGACCGCCCCACTGTACTCGCCCGGCAGGCCCCGACCGCTCGAAGGTCGGGGCTTCTTGGTCTTCAGCGGGCCGGGGCAAAGAGAGGAGATGCCCCATGATGCAGCGCAAGCTGGTCATCCTGACACTGGCAGCCCTTGTCGCCCTGGCCTCACCATCCCTCACGACGACCTCCCGCGCCCAGGACGCAGAGCGCACCGTCAACCTCACCGCCGGCTGCAACATGACCAC
>CAZFGZ010000110.1:0-7046 GCA_964518585.1 uncultured Dehalococcoidia bacterium
CTCCTCGATGCGGGCCTGCCACTCCCCCTCCCTCAGCGCGAGGTAGCACGGCCATGTACGCCCAGCCATATCAGGAACAGTATATGGGACCCTGGTGGCTTCTGGAAGGGACAGCAATGTGGACAGACCGACGGACAAGGTGGCGGACAAAATGGTGGACACAGTTTCTGGACAATGCGCAGACTCTGTGCTATTCTGAAGCTAAGAAAGAGCGCGTGCGCTGGACATTTAGGTGGACATCGTCCCGGACATGGCGATGGACAAGGAGTAGCACATGCCAGCCTGGGCTGTCACGTTCGATATGAGGCTGGACGTGGGCGCGCCGGACATCGTCCGTGCGGCGGCGAGGATCGAGGCTCTGGCCAGCGTGATCCGCGGCATCCCGATACCCCCCGGCGTCCAGGCGGCCATGGATCGCCTAAACATTCTTCGAGCCGTGCGTGGCACGACTGGTATTGAGGGGACCGAACTCAGCGAAGAAGAGGTGGAGCGAATCATGGACGCTCCTCCAGGGCAACGCGTTCTGCCGCCCAGCCGAGAGCGAGAGGAAAAAGAGGCGCGAAATGCCGAGAAGGTGATGCGATTCGTGGCGGAATGCCTGGGCCAGGAACCCGCTCATCCCGTCACTCAAGACCTCATCCGCCGTCTCCACCGGCTAACGACAGAAGGAATCCGCTACGAACGTAACGAACCCGGTGAGTACCGGCAGTACCCGGTGAGGGCGGGTACATATGTGCCCCCACGGACGGGCGAAGAGGTGCGGCGCCTGATGGCGGAGTTCGAGCGCTGGTTCAACGACGGCCCGCCTAGGGACTGGCCGGCACCGGTGCGTGCCGCCGTGGCGCACTTCTATGTTGTGAGCATTCACCCGTTCGGCGATGGCAACGGTCGCACGGCTCGGGCAGTCGAGAGCTTCGTTCTTTTCCAGGGCGGGGTCAACGCACGCGGCTTCTATTCTCTGGCCAACTACTACTATAAGAACCGCCCCGAATACGTGAGCATGCTTGACCATGTTCGGTTCGAGAGCGGGGGGGATTTGACTCCGTTCGTCAGATTCGGCCTGGGCGGCCTCGTGGCAGAGCTGGAGATGGTGCACCAGGAGATACTGGCGGAAGTCACCGTCATCGCGTTCCGTGACTACGCGCGACAAGCCCTTCTCGACGCCGGGAAGCTAGGGACCAAGCCTGGTGAGCGGATGTTGAGCTTCCTTCTGGCGCTTCCGGGGGGACGGGTCCCGTTGGCTGACCTCAGGAGGGGGAGCCACCCCCTCTCCCAATACTACCGGGGTGCGACGCCGAGGACCCTCCGGCGCGACCTCAACTTCTTGCGGGGAAAGGGGCTAGTACTCATCGAGGAGGACCATGTGCGTGCCAACCTGGAGAGGATGCTCGACTTCACGCGCTAGCAGGCCCCGCCTGCCCCCTACACGTCCAGGTTTCTTACCTGGCTGGCGTGGGCCAGGATGAACTTCTTGCGGGGCGCCACCTCTTCGCCCATCAGCTCGGAGAAGATGCGCTCGGCGAGGATCGCGTCCTCCATGGTCACCTGGAGGAGCGTGCGCCGGTCGGGGTCCATGGTCGTGTCCCAGAGCTGCTCCGCGCTCATCTCGCCCAGCCCCTTGTAGCGCTGGATGGTCAGGTTCTTGCCGTCCTTGACCCTGCCCGTGTAGTCCTCCAGCTCCTTGTCGGAGTAGAGCCAGGCGTGCTGCTTGCCCGCCTGCACCCGGTAGAGCGGCGGCTGGGCGATGTACAGATAGCCGCTGGTGATCAGCTCCTTCATGTGGCGGTAGAAGAAGGTCAGCAGGAGAGTGCGGATGTGCGCGCCGTCCACGTCCGCGTCGGTCATGATGATGACGCGGTGGTAGCGGAGCTTCTCGAGGTCCATCTGCTCCCCGAAGCCGGTGCCTAGCGCGGTGATCAGGGCCCGGATCTCGGCGTGCGCCAGCATCTTCTCCATGCGGGCCTTCTCCACGTTCAGGATCTTGCCCCGCAGCGGGAGGATGGCCTGGAAGCGGCGGTCGCGCCCCTGCTTGGCCGAGCCGCCGGCGGATGGGCCCTCGACTAGGTACAGCTCGCAGCGCTCGGGGTTGCGGTCCGAGCAGTCGGACAGCTTGCCGGGGAGCATTCCGCCGTCCAGCAGCCCCTTGCGAACGATCAGATCGCGGGCCTTGCGGGCGGCGTCCCGCGCCCGCGCCGTCGTGATGCACTTCTCGATGATCCGCCGGCCCTCGGCCGGGTGCTCGTCCAGGTACACCGAGAGCTGGTCCGCCACCACCGACTCCACCTGGCCCTTCACCTCCGGGTTCCCCAGCCGCGTCTTGGTCTGCCCCTCGAACTGGGGTTCGGGCAGCTTGGCGCTGATCACCGCGACCAGCCCCTCGCGGACGTCCTCGCCGCTGAGGTTCGGGTCGTCGTCCTTCAGGAGCTTCTGCTTGCGCGCGTAGTCGTTCAGGCTGCGGGTAAGGGCGCTGCGGAAGCCGGTCAGGTGGCTGCCGCCGTCGATCGTGTTGATGCAGTTGGCGAAGGCGAAAGTGGCCTCGGAGAAACCCTCGTTGTACTGGATCGCGCACTCCACCGCGGTGCCGTTGGCGGTGCTCTCGATGTAGATCGGCTGGGGGTGTAGGACTTCGCGCTCCCTGCTGAGGTGACGGACGAAGCTCGCCACGCCTCCCTCGAAGCAGAAGTTGACCTCCCGATCGCTCCGCTCATCGATGAAGTGGATCCACAGACCCTTCGTCAGGTACGCCATCTCGCGGAAGCGCTGGGCCAGGCTGTCGAACTCGTAGTCGAGTTGCGGGAAGATGCTACCGTCCGGCAGGAAGCCGGTCATGGTGCCGGTCCAGTCGGTCTTGCGGATGACCTTCAGCTCAGTGGACGGCTTTCCGCGCTTGTACTCCTGGCGGTAGACCTTCGCATCGCGGTGAACCTCCACCCACATCTCCGACGACAGCGCGTTGACCACCGAGGCCCCCACGCCGTGGAGGCCCCCGGACACCTTGTACACCTGCCCGCCGAACTTGCCCCCGGCGTGCAGGTAGGTCATGACCGTCTCCAGCGCCGATTTGCCGGTGCGCGGGTGCTTGTCCACGGGGATCCCGCGCCCGTTGTCCTTCACCAGCACGTGCCCGTCCTTCTCGATCGTGATCGAGACGTGGTCGCAGAAGCCCGCCATCGCCTCGTCGGTCGAGTTGTCCACGATCTCGTAGATTAGGTGGTGGAGACCGCGGGCGTCGGTGCTGCCGATGTACATGCCGGGGCGGCGCCGTACCGCCTCCAGCCCTTCCAGCACCTGGATGTCACGCGCCGTATACTCGGGCGCTGCCTCGGTGCTCTTCCGGGCTGCCTTCGTCGGGTTCTTGCCTTGTGAGCGCGTCCTCGCCATGGTCTACGGTTCTAGTGTTTCCTGGCGCTGCCTGTCGATGTCAATCTGAACGTCGGTGGCTATCTGCCGGACAGAACAATCCTTGAGCACGCGTCACCCGCAGGCTGCGGCCGCTGTGCTGGGTCTTCGCCTACCTCACACGATACCCGGAGAGACCCTCGCGCCGAGGGTGGGAGATGAGATCCGGGGAAACAGGGCCCGAAAGCCCGCCTGCTCGCACTGTCCGCATCATCCAAATCTTACCATATTCGCCCTCCAAGCGGAATCTGAAGGTGACAGCCACGCAGAGGCCTCCTGATACCCGGTTGGCGAGCCCCCGGGCCTGTGCTAAGCTCTCAGCGAGCACAGGCTGTCCATCGCTCGTATCTCACCGTGGAGTCGTGAGCCATGCCTCCGTGGCGACGTCTGCTCGATGGTCTCTTGCGGCCCTTCGGCTTCGGCGGCGGCCCCATCCCCCGCGAGCCCGTCAGCATGCGGCCCATCGGCGTCGTCCGCAACTCCGAGCGCGAGCTCACCAGTCAGGACTGGCGCGAAATCCGCTCGGACCTCATCTTCCGCGACGACCTGATGGGCGCGCTCGATGGCCTGGAGACGTGGTCGCACATCATCGTCGTCTATGCCTTCAATCGGTTGCCTGAGGACCACCTGGGCAAGACCCACATCGTCCCCATGGACGACCCGCGCAACCCCGTCCAGGGCATCCTGGCCACTCGCAGCCAGCTCCGGCCCAACCCCATCGGCGTCTCCGTCGTTCCCCTGCTGCGCCGGCGGCGCAACATCCTGCGCGTGAAGGGCCTCGATGCCCTCGACGGCACCCCCATCCTCGACGTGAAACCCTACATCCCCGGCTACGATGGCGTGCCCGACGCCGTGATGCCCGAGTGGATAAGCCGGGCGCGTGAGGAGCGCGGGGCAGAGTAGCCTCCGGACCGCAGTGGGCAAAGAACACAAACTCATTCGGCAGGTCTACGACCGCCTGCTGGCCGCCTATGGCCCCCAGGGCTGGTGGCCCGGCGACGACAGCGCCTTCACCGTGGTGGTCGGCGCCATCCTGACCCAGTCGGCGGCCTGGGCCAACGTCGAGAAAGCCCTGGCCAACCTCGAGAGCGCGGGCGCCCTCAGCCCCCGCGGCCTCCTGGCGCTGCCGGAGCGGGAGCTCGCCCGCCTGGTGCGCCCCTCCGGCTACTACAACGCCAAAGCGCGGAAGCTGCGGGCCTTCGCCGAGATGCTCGCGACCGACTTCGCGAGCAGCCTCGACCGCCTCTTCTCGCTGCCCCTGGACGCGCTCCGCGCCCGCCTCCTCGCCACCCACGGCATCGGCCCCGAGACGGCTGACGACATCCTCCTCTACGCCGCCCGTCGCCCCGTCTTCGTCGTCGACGCCTACACCCGCCGCGTCTTCTCCCGCCTGGGCCTGCGCCCCGAGCGCCAGGCATACAGAGACTGGCAGGCGCTCTTCACCTCCGCGCTCCCCCGCGACGTGACCATCTTCAACGAGTACCACGCCCTGCTCGTGCGCCACGCCAAGGTGTCCTGTCGCAAGGCCCCCCTGTGCGACGGGTGCTGCCTCGCCGAGCTCTGCCCTGCGCCGCGTTCCTCGCCCGCCGCCTCAGAGCTTCGTTGACACCCTTCCGGCCCTGACCTATGCTGAACGCGCCGGCCGGGCACGAGGAAGCGCATAGCATGGACCTGTGTGCGCATGGCGAGTACCCAGCATTCCGTTTCCATATACGTCTTCAGCTTCTTCCACCGCGAGATCCGCTTCCTCACGCTCCGCCGCAACCCGTCCCTCAGGCTCGGTGGCACCTGGCAGGCCCCGCACGGAGCCGTCGAGGACGGGGAGAACGCGTCCGAGGCGGCGGCCCGGCAGGCCCTGGAGGAGGCCGGCCTATCGCCGGAACGCTTCTTCCGCCTGGGGTACGTCGAGCCGTTCTACGACCGCGACACCGACGCCGTCCACCTCGTCCCGGCCTTCGCTGCCTTTGCGGACGGCCTGCCGGCCGTGCGACTATCGGAGGAGCACACTGCCTACGAGTGGTGTAGCCTGGAGGTGACGGTGAGGCGCTTCATCTGGCCGTCCCAGAAGCGCGTCGTGCGCCTCATCGGCGAGGCCACCGCTGCCTGGCCCGAGATCACCGACGAGCTGCTCGAGCTGACGGCCTTCCTGGCGAGGCCGGGAGCGGCAGAGGCGATGTAGAGGTGCGGGCATGGACCTGGGCATCATAGGCCTGGCTCAGTCGGGCAAGACCACGGTCTTCAACGCCGTCACCCGCGGGCACGCCCAGACGGGCGCGTTCGGTGCTGGCGTCGAACCCAACATCGGCGTCGTCAAGGTGCCCGACGAGCGCCTGGACCGCCTCTGCGCCGTCCTCAAGCCTAAGAAGGTCACCCACGCCGACGTCCGCTACCTCGATTTCCCCGGCGCGGCCGCCTTCGGCCGCGGCGCCGGACCCGCCGCTCAGTTCCTCGCCTCCCTCGCCCAGTGCGATGCCCTCATCCACGTTGTCCGCGCCTTCACCAGCGAGTCCGTCCCCCATCCCGAGGGCTCCATCGACCCCCATCGCGACATCGCCGGCATGGACATGGAGCTCAGCTTCGCCGACCAGGCCTTCATCGAGCGACGCCTCGAGCGCCTGGACACCGAGGTCCGCTCCATGCGCCCCGGCGAGCGCGAGGCCGGCGAGAAGGAGATCGCCCTCTTGCAGCGGCTCAAGCAGGGCCTGGACGCGGAGACGCCCCTGCGCGCCCAGACCATCTCCGACGACGAGGCGAAGACCCTGGCCAACTACCAGTTCCTGACCGACAAGCCCCTCCTGCTGGTGCTCAACATCGACGAGAGCGCCGTCGCAGAGGCCGCGAAGACGGAGGATGAGTTCCGCGCGCGCTGGGGCGGCCCTCACGTCGAGCTTGCCGCCCTCTGCGGCAAGCTCGAGATGGAGCTCTCCGAGCTCTCGGACGAGGACGCCGCCGTCTTTCGCGCCGACATGGGCCTCACCGAGTCCGGCCTCGACCGCATGATCCGCCTCTCCTACGACCTCCTCGGGCTCATCTCCTTCTTCACGGTCAACCCCGAGGAGGGCCGCGCCTGGACGATCCGCCGCGCCATCCCCGCCGTGGCCGCCGCGGGCAAGGTCCACTCCGACATGGAGCGCGGCTTCATCCGCGCCGAGGTCACCGGCTGGGAGGAGCTGATGGAAAGCGGCTCCCTCGCCGAGGCCCGCAAGCGCGGCATTGTCCGCACCGAGGGCAAGACCTATCCGGTACAGGACGGCGAGGTCCTCCACATCCTCTTCAATGTGTGATCCGTGACCGAGCCCCGCACCGACGTCACCCTCCAGATCGCCCGCGAGGTGCTGGCCGCCGCGCGTGGCGGCCCCACCGTGGCCACCGCCACCATCATCCGCGCGCCCGAGGGCGGCCCGGTGCCGCTCGCTGCCAGGCTGCTGCTGCGCGCCGACGGCACCCGCCTCGGCTCGCTGGGCGGCGGGCCCCTCGAGGAAGCGGTCGCTCGGGATGCCCTGGCGGCCCTGACCGAGCGGCCCCGTCCCGAGGCCGCACAGTCCCTCTACTACGGCGCCGACGGCCGCCGCCTCCAACGACCCGAGGCCGACCCCCAGGGATACCAGGTCCTGGTCGAGGTGACCGAGGCTGTCGCCACCCTCCTC
>CAZFGZ010000111.1:0-6958 GCA_964518585.1 uncultured Dehalococcoidia bacterium
ATTTGTTCTATTGTTGAATAGCTATAAATTTGGATAGATCCCGTTTCATACCACAAGGAAGTTTGTGCTTCTACTGTAAGTATAACTTCTTGTTCTTCGCTAAAGTTTTCAGGATAGGAAAAGAATTGAGTCAAATTATGTCCTAGATGGTCTTGGTAGAAGCGTTCAATAATAAACAGCACTTCTGTGTTTCCAAAAGTAAAAGTGATTCTTATGCCATTATTATTGCTTTTATCTCCTGAAGTAGTAAAAAGCAAAATTAAGTTATTGAACGCATATAATTCTTTTTGGAGAGTGAAGGATGTTTGCTGAGTACAATACGTAGAATTATACTCAAAAATAGTGTTTGGAATAGAAATAGAATTAATAGTTTGTCTACTATAATCTGAAAAGACTGATGGGTAGGTATAGCTCAGAATAGACAAGATGACGAACAGTAGAGCTACTAAATCTCTCAGTTTATATTTCTTCATTATCTATCTAGTAAATTATTAGTTTGATTAATAAAGTCGAGAAAATTGTATTTATTTCAAGAAAGAGAAACGGAAGAGATATCAAGTGTTGGGTTTCTTATTACGATTATGATTCTGTAGTTGCCATTTTACATATTCAATACATATCTTTTAAAGAAAAGAATTCAATATTTATTAATAGATTAATGATGAAGGTGAGATTTTGGATATAATTAATACTAAAGAGATGATTAAGGAACTTGAAGAATGGATTTCTGAAGTTGATCAAATCATCGAAAATGAAACAGATTACACCATCTTTATTTCAGAATATGGAAAAGAATTTTACAAAGATTATTCAGATTTGATTGAAGTTGGATATCTATACATTTTCCCAAAATCAGTATCAGTCTTTCAAGAGGAAATGGACAAAATTGAATCTTTAGAACAAGCTAAAACTATTATCTTGGAGCTTTTACAGCATTTTATTAAAATACCAAAACTAAACAGCAAGGAGAAGAAACTAAGCAAAGAAATACTAACTAAACTAGAAAAGGAATTTGATGAAATTATTGAATATATTCGAAGTAAGAAATCTGTATTGAGTAATATTTTTGAAGAGTTCAATAATTTAACTGAAACAGCTGAGACTGAAGAAGAGAAAAAAGAAATGTCAAAAAGCTCAATTATGGAAGTTGCAGAACAGATGAATCTATTCTATAGGATAAATGCATATTATGTTATTGCTTTGTATGCTATTATAGACGTATATTGTATGTCATTTATTCAAGATTCCTTCTCTAGTTGCTCAAAAGAGATAGTTTACGAGTCACTTAATAAGTTAGCACCAAGTCCATCAGATCCAGTAGATTCACTCAATAAAGGTCTAAAAATACATGATAAAGAGAATTTTAAAACAATTGATATTCGAAGCAAATTAATCAAGAGTCTCAAATGGGAAATCCATCAAGAATCATTTACTAATTTTAAGGATTTAAGGAAAGTACCTGCTCATAAAAAAGCTGTATTAACCTTAGAAGAAATAAAAATTAAATTCAAAAAACAATATGAGAAGGCAGAAAAATTATTCAAAGAAATAAAAAGAGAACTAGATAAAGATGTTTTACCTGATAAGATTTTACAACCTTTGTTAAAGGGTATAGAAGATTTAAAGATTGGTTTATTCCTAAGAGAAATTGGAAATTCTTGTATTAGATATTTAATTCTAAACGAAGCAATTTTACAATATATTTTGGATAAAGATAATTTCTTAGAAACAACAACTAGAATTTTGGAGAACAGGAAAGAGGATAAATAAATTTCTCTATTCAATAATCTTCATTTTCTTTACAATTGCTTTTGCAGCATCAGTCCCTCCATCAAGATACGCTGCACCTAATATAGCTTCTAGATAATTTGCTAAAACTTTCCATGACTGTTCCCATACTCTATTTTGTTTTTCTCCTTTTCCCCAAAGAATATATTTTGTAAATCTATTTTTTTTGCAATACTGCTGAGATTTGAATTATTTACTATTCTACCTTTCAGGTTTGTTATTTCACCTTTTGAATTTAAAACTCCATCTCCTAAAGTTGTTAAAGCTTCCATCATCCACCCCAAATACTCATTGCTTTCTGTTTTAAATGCTTTTGATAATGTCTCTGTTTCGTGAGATTTGGATGTAAAAGCTTGAAACAATAAAAACTTGTTTTGGAATTTATATCCTAAAATTTTGTCTAGTTTTCCGAATCTTTCTTTGTTAGTTATCTCCTTACTCATCTTAATTAAGTCATATTGCTTTTTTTGGATCTTTTTATGTTTTCTTTCTTTTCCTTGATTGAAAATATTTGTAGTTACAGAAAATTGTCCTCCTAAATCCCCCTTTTCTGATTTATTTTCTATCATTTCTTTTTTTCTATATTATCTCTTATCATTGATTTCCACGGCTCTTCAAATTTATCTAGGAATCTTTCTTTTATTCGCTCATCGATAGATTGTTTAATCTCACTGTCATGTAGAACCTTGTAAAAGAGTAAAATCCCTTCTTCTGCAGCTTCTTGAAAACTCAATGATTTACTCTTTTCTTCTCCATTTCTAGCACTAATAGTAACAACACCATCAGATTTACTAATAACTTTCAAACCTAAGAAACCAAAGAAAAGAGTAGACTTAGGGTGAACTACTTGATTTCGGACATATTTATTATATTTTAACAGATCTTTCTTAGTCTGTTCAGTAATTATGCCTTCTTTTGTTGCTTCTTTGACATATTTAGAAAAGTAAGTTCTATTATTTATTTTATTATCAGAAATATAGAGTGTTAGATATACTTCAATCGCAGAACAAATAGACAAAATAGCAGCTAAGTAATTTCCCATTAGATAACTCATTGAAGTCTCAAAGTATAGCTGGATAACATGTTGTGCAGCATATTTAGTTTTTTTCAGTTCAAACTTTTCTTCTTGTTTAACTAACCATTTTAATCTAATCCACTTTTCATCAATTTGCTTCAAAAGAAGATTCTTCAGTTTCTCTTTAGTCCAATCGTTCATTCTATTCCCTTTTATGATAAAAAGATAAAAAGATTCTCAATTACATCAAAGTAATTCACAGATATTATCTATTTTTTTAAAAAATTTTAACAATTATAAAATCTGTTCTAATTAAGTATTATTATCGATTAACACTTTCTTTGATAATTTTAGTTGTAGGATTTCCATAATATATGCAAGACCCCCAGTGAAGTATATCAGTAGCATCTGATTCATGCGTTGAATTCATTATTTTTTCCCTCATATATTTTCTTGCCATTCTAATAGAATATGCTATATTATTACCTTCCAGTAGCATCCTATAGAATTCCTTGAGTAATTCAGCTGAGGATGCATCAAAAACTGACCATATATTAAATATAATTCCGTTAGCCCCTGCATGAATAAATCCTCTACTTAACCCATTAATTTCGTCACCTATTGAAACTGACATAGTACCTGTTTCACATGCATTTAAAACTACCAATGTTGGTTTTCCAAAATGGAAATTTAGCGGAATTTCATTTCCATATAATGGTATCGTATTTAAATTATCATCTAGAATGTAAAGACAACTTAGATTTGGAAAAGTATTATTAAATTCTGCATGTCCAGAAAAATGGAATAAAGCATATTTCTGTTTCTTGAAATCTTGTATTATTTTAGATAAAATTGCTTCTTTTTCAATAAATGTTTTTGTTTCAAAACAGTTTTCAGTTAACAATTTATTTATTTCTAGAACTTCTTCTTTTGCATGTTCTAATGAGGAATCTGGGTTTCCAATTAATATTGCTGAGAAGGAGGAATCAAGGTGAAATTCTGTAAAATTTGAAATATTATATGCTCTAGAAATATTATACTTTAATCCCCAATAATCTTCACCATCATGAATTAGTTCAAGTGGTAGTGAATGTAAGAAGCTATTTGGTATTACTACTACAAATTCAGGTTCATTCTGGTTGATGTTATCGTTTAATTCTTTAGGTATAAGATATTTGAATAGCTTTATGCCAAAATCGCTTAATTGATCTGCATTAATAGAAATCTTTATTGGGTATCTTTCTCTTTGTGCAAGTCTTATATTTTCAGTTATTTCTTTCAGCTCATCTATCTTTCCTGTAGATAATAACTTCTGGTATAATGAGATTTCTTTATTCCTACTAATCACAAACACTAAAATTCTATTTAAATAAACATCATAAAAGAAGTCCAATATAATTGTTTTTTCAGGAATGGAACCAAGAAATTGATTCAGAAATTCTATCGGTTTTGAAGGAAAAGCCACTCCATATTCAGGATACTTTTCCCATAATTTAGTATCTAATTGTTTATTTCTTTTTTGTAAATCTTCTATTTGCTTTTCCAATTCGTTCCTTCTTTGTATATAATTTTCTTCGCTTATGAATTTATATTTAACCTTAGCTTCTAAATCCTTTAAATTTCGGTTATTTGTTTGAATTTCTGTAAAATTGGAATTTTTCTTATTCAAGATATTTCTAATTTCTGGTATGTAATGATCTTTACTATTAAAAGCCAGTAAGGAAAGTTCTCTACCTTTACTATATTCAATATATCCTAGTGCAGCAAATAAGTTGTTTTCTCGAAGGAAGATTTCAACTAAAATAGGTAAAATCTTGAACAATGTATCTCTTACCTCTATTCTTATGCTTTCATTCGGAGCAGCTGACATGATTTGATCTCTCAAATGAAATGACTGTATTAAGAAATCCTTGGCTTTTAAAATTTGATTCTTCTCTAAAAATACTAAGCCTAAACTTGAAAGATTATGTGCTTTCTTAATATCATTGTAATTCTTCCCCTTATCAAACGCCTTTTGAAAATATTCTTCTGCTTCATTTAATTTTCTTTGTTTAAAATAAAGATCCCCAATATTCTGTAAAACGATTCTTTCTCCTGAAATGTTCTTTGTTTTTTGATGAATACTCAAAGCTAAATTGAATTTTTCAATTGCTTTATCATATAATTTCAATTCTAGAAAGGAAAGCCCCTGATTGTTAAGAGTACTAGCTTTATAGCGTTCATAATATCCTACTTCATCTAACAGTGATAAACTACTTCTAAAAAATTCAATTGATTTTGTATAGTCTTTTTTAGCTTGATAAACTAAACCAATGTTATTATATAACATTGCAATACGTTCTAGATTAATTTCTCTCTTTTCAAATTCTAGTGCTTCCTCATAATATAGTAGTGCAGTATCATATTCCTTCCACTCATAAAATAAATATCCCATGTTATTGATGATACGGTACTTGAGATTGATGAAATTCTCTCTTTCAGCGATATTTTTTGCTATAACATACTTTTTATGTGATTCTGTGTAATTGCCAGTTTTTCTATAGATATTTGCTAAATGGAAATTGATTTCACAAGTAAATTGGTGATCTTCGGTACCAACTATATTATTAAGAAGATACAGGAGATCCTCCTTAGCTTTTTCATGTTGTCCCCACAAAGATTTGATACTACTAATCTTAATTAAAGCTTCGAATATACCTCTTTTGTTAGATTTGTTGTAAGCAATTCTATAAGATATTTCAAACTCCTTAATAGCTTCTTCATGAAGTTCTAATAAACAATAGAATGAACCAATATTATATCTAACAATAATCTCGGTATTTTGATCATTTAGTAATTCAAGCAATTCTAATATTCGTTTTTGCTTATCAATAGCTTTTTCTGCTTCTTTAATATTTAAATCATGTAAACTTGCATTATGAAGTTCTTGTATCTTATTGATGATTTCCTGTTTACTATTTTCCATGTTTCTCACTCATTTTTCTACTAAATCTAAAAGTATATGTTTACAATATTATCAAACAGACTCGCATAAAGATTGACAATTTCTGGTATTCTTTGAAGCAAACTCATAAGTTTAACTTTAGGTTTGAAGATTTCTAATAATTCTTCAAAAATTTCTTTTAGTATAGTTGGTGAGTTTTTAAATTCTTCATTTTCTCCTTCATATGAAATCTCCATATCAACGAGATTTGTAGAAATATATTTTTCTAGAGTTTTAATCTTTGGCAATTCAAGTATTGATAAATCTGGGAAAGGTTTATGGTGTATAATCGTATTTCTAAGTTCAATAATAGATTCAATTATCTTTGGAAGCTCTTGCAATTCATGTTCTAGGAGTAGTTTGTTAAAGGATTTTTTGATATTAATAGCTTTAAGAAAGTTATCTATTTGTAGTTTCGCATTATTAGTTTCCTTTTTGTTTAACATTTTTAGAATATCCTTAATCTTTACTCCATATTTCTTGGTATAATAATCACTTCTCTCAATAAGCTTATCCTGTATTATATCAATACTCTCTCTTACATATATTTCAAAGTACGATACAATTGTAATTGTTAGGTAAGCAAAAAATCTTATTTGTTCTTCTTCATTTGTAAAATAATCTAGTTCAGTCCATTCCATCCAATTAGGATCTATTTTTTGATATTCTTGAAATAATTTGAATAATTCTTTATCCTTTTCATCTTTTATTTTTTCTTTTACTAGATTTTCATATTCTTCTGTTTGCATCCAAATAATAGCCTTATACATTAGTAATTGAAATCTACCAAGCATAGGTATAAAGAAATATTTTTGACAAAAATCCTCTGTCTCTTCAATATGGTTTGCTAGTATTTTGCCTTTTTTTGATGCGAATAATTTATCGAATTTATAGCCTTTTTTTCTCTTAATTTTTTTGATTTTTTTTATTCTTTGCTCTAACTCCAAAACCATGTTATCTTCCAATAGAATTCTCTTCCCTTTTGAATTACTAATTAATCAGTTTACTATCTACAATATATAATAATTCGTTTTTAAGACATATATGGTAAATTATTTGCTTCTTTCTATAACATAAGTCTGCTGTTCTTAACTAATGTCTATTAATTTACGGGGAACAGGGTGGGGATCCTCAATCTATTGACTTCTGCTATCGTATTGGTCTTGATTACG
>CAZFGZ010000112.1:0-6949 GCA_964518585.1 uncultured Dehalococcoidia bacterium
GCTGTGCGCAGGGTGTGCTGGGGCGAGGGCGCGCAGTCATGGCAAGGGTATGGTCGGGGTGGGCGGGGCGAGGGCCAAGGGGTTGATGACACCGGAGGCAAACAGGCGAGCAGGCAAACAGGCAAGGTTGGAACCTTGGAACCTTGGAGCCGGGGAGACGGCGAAGCAGGAAGCGGGAGGCGGGACAGCCGGCAAGCAGGCAAACAGGCAAACACGCAAACAGGCAAACAGGAGAGGTTGGAGCCGGGGAGCCGGGGAGAGGAGGAGCGGGAGGCGGGAAGCGAGAGGGGCGGCCTCTGGGGCCGCCCGTGCGTGGTTGGAGTGTGGCGTGCTGGAGCGCTACGGTGGCGCCTGGCAGCTACGGCTGGACTGGGCCAGGGCGTCGCTGAGGACGCTGACGGCCTTGTCCCTGTCGTCGAGGGTGGCTAAGCAGGCTCGACAGCCTCAAGCCGCACCTCCGACCCATCTTCATCGGTTCGCCAGATAGGCGTGTAGAGCGGAATTGAAAGCGTTATGCGGTATCCGGGGGTGACCATGGGGAGACAGATTTCACCCACCTCCCCCAGGCCGAGACAAGTGTCAGGCCAATCGCGTGCCTCCACGCTGATCACTTCCACGCTCCCCGCGGGCACTCCAAAAAGATCGGCGGTAGCCTGGATGGCCGCGTCTATGGCAGCGGGATTGGGCGTAGGCGTGGGGGTAGGAGTCGTGGAAGGTGTAGGCGTAACCGTCGGGCTTAGCGTCGCCGTGGGGGTCGCCGTGGGGGTGGGAGGTGGCGGCGCCTGGCAGGAGTGGCCGGACTGGGCGAGGACGAGGAGGACGTCCACCATGACGGTGATGGCGCCGTCCGGCGCGTCTGACCAGGTGGTGCCGGCCGAGCGGTCGTAGAGGAGCCCGTCGTCTTCGCCGTCCCCGTTCATGTCCTGGTTGTACTCCCTGCCCAGGCCGTTGGCCGGGCCGCCGTCAGAGCAACCGGCGTACTCGAAGACGGCGAGCACGTCGCTAAGGACGCTGACGGCCTGGTCCCTGTCGGCGAGGGTACCGCCGTTGAAGGCCGTGGGAACGGGCACGTCGTAGAAGTCGTAGGGGTTGAGGGGGTCGCGGGTGCCGCCGAGGGCGGGGTTGGAGCCCAGGTCCTCACCGTCCGCGCAGCCGTCACCGTCAGTGTCGTTCAGGCAGGGATTTGTTTCGTCGCCGCTGGCTGGAATGCCGTCCGCGCCCCGGTACTCCTGGAGATTGGCCAACCCATCCGCATCGGGGTCAGTGGTGGCGTCATTGACCGCAGCGTCCAGGCAAGAATAGGCCTGCTCGTACAGATCAGGCATGCCATCCGAGTCTGAATCGGAGAACGTGATGTATTTGATGGTGACGAAGTCATAGTCGTAGGTGATGCTTCCACCCCCAGAGGCGCCTGTGACGTAGACGCCGCCCGCTCCGTCCACCGCGAGGGCATAGCTCCGGTCAGCGCGGTCCTCGTGGCGCATCACCCACAGATCATTGCCGGAAGCGTCGTACATCATCGTAGCGTAATCGCCGTCCGACTCGCCAGTAACGTATACGTTGCCGCTGTTGTCCACAGCAACGTCGTGGGCTTCGTCGTACCAGTTACCGGGGCCATTGTAGCGGGCGACCCACACTTCGCTACCGAACTGGTCATATTTGATGGTTGCATAATCCTTTGCTGTGCCCAGGCCATTTGAGGCACCGGTCACATACGCGTTGCCAGAGTCATCCACAGCAATAGCCCTAGCCCAGTCGTGCACGTTCGCGGGTCCATTGTAGCGGGCGACCCACAGCTGATTGCCCCAGGGATCGTATTTGAGGGTTGCGTAGTCGGTGTAGCTGGTAGGGGCGTCCGACTCACCCGTGATGTACACGTTTCCCGCCGCGTCGACAGCCAACGCCCTGGCTATGTCGGGGCTTGTTGGTTCGCTCGTCGGGCCGCTGTAGCGCGCCACCCACAACTGATTGCCCGAGGTGTCGTACTTTAGCGTCGCGTAGTCTTCGTAAGTACCAAGCCCCCACGAGGCGCCCGTCACGTAGACACTACCCGTGTGGTCCACAGCAATGTCGTACGCGTAATCAGACGCATCACCGGGCCCGTTGTACCGCGCCACCCACAGTTCGTTTCCTGAGGTGTCGTACTTGATGGTGGCATAATCTGAGGACGTGCCAAGGCCAGGAGAGTAGCCGGTTACGTAGACGTTGCCCGCCGCGTCCAGGGCCATAGCCTCAGCGTAGTCATAGCCACTGCCGGGGCCGTCGTAGCGGGCCATCCACAGCTCTTCACCAGCGGTGCTGTACTTCAGTGTGACGTAGTCAGAGTGAGTGCCGACCCCCATGGAAGAGCCGGTAACGTACACGTTGCCCGCCGTGTCCACGTCTATGGCGTGGGCCAAGTCTACACCGTTACCCGGGCCGTTGTAGCGCGCTACCCACAGCTCGTTGCCAGCCGAATCGTACTCAATAGTAGCGAAATCTTGGGAAGTCGCTGCGGAGTGCGAGGAGCCGGTCACGTACACGTCGCCGGTGGCGTCGATAGACATGGCCACGGCCACGTCATCCCGCCCAGCCGGCCCGTCGTACCGAGCCAGCCAGGCCTCACTGACCCCAATGCCCTGTGCCTCGAGCGAGCCGCGAGGTTGCGCAAAGAAAGGCGATACAGCCAGCGCTGCCACTACTGCAACCAACGGAAGCTTGGCTTTCGTGGCTCCGCCTCCCTCCTCGTGGAGCATGCACATGACGCGGGGAACACTACAATTGTAGCACTGGTGTCAAGAGCCTCGCGGCCGTCGCCGGCTGCGGGTTTCGGACGCGAGGGCGGCGCTCGGGGAAACGCTTGCGTCGGGCCGACCCAGCCTCTAACCTGTATCGCGCACAGCCTGACCGCTGGGAGATGAGTCTGCTTCGAGGAGAGGCGGGAGGAAGAGTATGCGAGTGAAACGGATGGGCCGGACGGGCCTGAAGGTGACTGAGATCTGCATGGGCACGATGACCTTCGGCGCCCAGGCGGACGAGAAGGCGGGCCACGCCATCATGGACCGGGCGGTGGAGGCCGGGGTCAACTTCGTCGACACGGCGGACATCTATCCGGTGCCGCCGAGCATCGAGACGGCGGGGCGGACGGAGGAGATCGTGGGGCGCTGGCTGCGGGACAAGCGGAGCCGGGTGGTGCTGGCGACGAAGTGCCGGGCGCGCGTGGGCCGGGAGCCGAACGACGAGGGGCTGTCGCGGGCGCACATCCTGGACGCGGTGGAGGCGAGCCTGCGACGGCTGCAAACGGACTACATCGACCTGTACCAGGTGCACGCACCCGACCCCGAGACGCCGCTGGACGAGACGATGCAGGCGCTGGACGATCTGGTTCGCTGGGGGAAGGTGCGCTACCTGGGCTGCTCGAACTTCGAGGCGTGGCGGCTGTACAAGTCGCTGTGGGTGAGCGACCGGCTGCGGCTGGCGCGCTTCGACTGCGCGCAGCCGAGGTACAACCTGCTCCATCGCGATATCGAGCGGGACCTGCTGCCGGCGTGCGTCGAGGAGGGGATCGGGGTCATCGCCTACAATCCGCTCGCTGGGGGGTTTCTGACGGGGAAGTACAAGCGCGAGGAGCCGGCTCCGGAGGACACGCGGTTCGGGCTGGGCGGACGGAGCGGGCCGCTCTATCGAGCGCGCTACTGGCGCGACGAGATGTTCGACGCGGCGGAGAGGGTGAAGGAGATAGCGGCGGGCTGCGGGGCGACGCCGGCGCAGGTGTCGGTGGCGTGGGTGCTGCGGCAGCCGGCGGTGACCTCGGCGATCGTAGGGGCGACGCGGCTGGAGCAGATCGAGGAGACGCTGAAGGCCGTCGAGCTGACGCTCGAAGACTCGACGATGGAGGCGCTCACCGCCGTGGCGCCGCCGGAGAACCCTTTGCGTTAGCGAGCCATGCCATTCGTGACGGTCCGCGGGCTGCGCATGCACTACCACGAGCGAGGGGAGAGCGCCGACCCTCCGGTGGTCATCTCGCACGGGCTGATGGGATGCGTGCACAAGGATGAGCCGTGGCAGGAGTGGTGGAGCCTGGTGGCGCGGGAGCATCGGGTGATCGCCTATGACGCGCGGGGCCACGGGTCGTCGGGGCATACGACGGAGCCGAGCGACTACTCTTGGGAGGCGCTCGGCGAGGACCTACACGGGCTCCTGGAGGCGCTCGGCATCGAGCGGGCGCACCTGGCAGGGGGCTCGCTGGGGGCGGGCATCAGCGTGATGGCGGCGCTGGGACATCCCGAGGTGGCGGCCTCGCTTCTGCTCTTCAGCCCGCCGCCGGTGGGGGAGGAGTGGGACGGCTGGGCACGCAACGGGCTGCGCATCCGGGCGGCGGTGCTCGCACGGGAGGGGGTGGAGGGGCTGGTGCGGCTGCAGGAGGCGCTCGAGGGGGCGCGGGAGCGGCAGGCGCAGAACCCGGCATGGTGGGAATGGGAGCGTCGCTGGCTGCTGGCGCAGAACGTCGAGGGGATGGTGGCCTGCCACCTGGGGCTGGCCGATGGCCCGGGCATCCCGCTGGACAGGCTTGGGAAGGTGGAGGCGCCGACGCTGGTGGTGGCGCACCCGGATGACCCTCAGCACCCGCTGGCGACGGCGGAGGCGTTCAGGGATGGGATTCGGGGGGCGGAGCTTGTTGTGGAGCCGTCGGAGAGCTGGGCGGACGAGCGTCCGGAGGAGCGAGCAGCCACGGTGATGGCCTTCCTTCGACGGCTGGGCTCGGGAACGGCCTAGGGAGCGGCACACGTGCGAGGTCACCTTCGGCACTTGGGCGCAGGAGGACCGGGCGGAAATCCGCCGGGCCCTCGCCGACTGCTGTCGCGGCTTCAGGGAACGCCTAGACGCGCTGGCTCAGTCGGGAGGCACATCGAGCGAAGTGGATTTTGGCTGGCTTGATCTGTCGAAGGGTATAAAGTCGGCTCTTCGGGCTCCGAAAAGGGCTATGGGGCGTACTCGTTTCGGCGGTGCGCGCTCAAGGAATCGAAGCTGGAGGAGCCAGAGATGCGAATGCCGAAGAGCCACGTTCTTGTCCTGATGGCGGTGGTTGCGGCAGCGGCCGGCCTGCTGGTTGCGGGCCTGATGAACCCCGGGGCAGCCCTCGGGCAGGCTACGGACGTGGGTTTGCCTACGGACGTAGAGGTCGTGGATGCGCCGCCCGCCGACACGCCTATTCAGGTCAGCGACCCGGAGGCCCGGCCTCCGGCCTCGTATCCGGAGGGGCAGCAGCCGGCCGCGGGCCCGGAGTCGGCCGAGGGGCCGGCGCAGCAGTTGCCTTCCGCCGGTGACGGCGGGCTTCAGGGAGGGCTCACCATCCCGCCGAGCGCGGCGTGCTTCCTGGCGACAGGCTGGGCACTGACCGTCCTCGGGGCGGCTACGGCGATGGCAAGACGTCTTCGCTACAGGCGGCGGTAGGACAGGCGCTACCAGAGACACGATGAAGGAGCCGCTCTCGGGCGGCTCCTTCGCTGTTGCCGCGGCGCCGGCGCGCGGGACGGCGATGCCACAGGCGGCGGGTATGGAAAAAGACGCGGAAAGGTGCTAGTGTGGGGATGGAACCCGCCGGGACCGTTCGGCGTCCGAGTACGGATGCTCTCCGTCGACAGAGCCCGGCGGGCTCCGTTCGCCCTGGGGCTCCAGGCGACAACCATGCGCCAGAGGGAGGGCACGAGGCCTCAGGGCTCTCCTCACCATAATCCAACGACGCGAGGGCTGGATACGTGCCGACGGGGCCTTTGCGGGCGCCGATCGGACCGAAACGCACGGGTCCAAAGGCCCCAGAAGGCGTTTACCGGAACGCGGCTTCCGTTCTCGATGGCTGAGCGGGGGAAGGGGTGGCCTGGGCGCTCCGCTCGAGGGAGGTGAGGGCGAAGCGGATGAGGAAGAGGGTCGAGGCCGACTCGATGAGGAAGCCTCGCATGGAGAGGCCGAGCTGCCAGCGGTCCTCGACACGGCGGTACGGCTTGAAGGGCATCAGCCAGGGGACGTGGCCTCCCTCGGAGATGTCGCAGACGAGGTGGGAGAGGTAGCCGGCGCCGAAGCTGAGGCCGCGCCGGCGTCCGCCGAGGGCGGCGAAGAGGGCGGTGGAGAGGGCGACCGCGGACAGCGAGTGGGCTATGTAGCGGCCGGAGGGGGTCACGCCCAGGAGCCAGGCGAGGGTCTTGTCGACGAGGTCGGGGACGAGGCTGGCCGCCATCGCGGAAGGGCGGTCGCCCCGGCAGGCCTCGTTGACGAGGAGGGCAGCGGCGAGGTGGGCCGGCGGATACATGCGGGGACAGCATAGGGGGAGGGGATGCTTGGGGCAATCGGTGGGAGCCCGTAGGGGGCGAGCCCTGGAACCATGGAACCATGGAGCCATGGAGCCGGAGGGCGGTGAAGAAGGAACGGGACGGGCGGTCCGCATCCGCGATCGAGAGGCTCGCGTCCTGCCTGCTAAAGCCTACTAGACATTTGTCTCGTTCCTTTAGGCTACGAGGTAGAGCGGCAAGGAAACCCTTGACAGCCTGTCTGGGGAAGGCCCAAGGTTGGGGCGCATCCTAGGATTTCCACTGGCAAGAACGGAACAACGCCCATGGGAGAGGCGGCAGGTGGAGATCTGGCGAGCTTCGCCTGCGGCGCTCGCGCCCGAGATGTCCGGATACGCTTCGCAAAAGGAAAGGGGGAGAGATGAAGGCAAGACTGATTCTGGTGGTGGCCGCGGTCATGGGGGTGGCGCTGCTGGCAAGCAGTGCAGCAGCGGAGGAGCCTGGGGTCATTGCCACCGTACCGGTCGGTGTGAAGCCCCAAGGCGTGGCCGTCAACGCGAACACCAACCTCATCTACGTGGCCAACCGTGACGGGCAGAGCGTCTCGGTCATATACGGGGGCACCAACACCGTGATCGATACGATAACCGAAATAGGCTATCCCAGCGCTGTGGCCGCCAACCCCA
>CAZFGZ010000113.1:0-6878 GCA_964518585.1 uncultured Dehalococcoidia bacterium
CTGGACAGCCTTCACAGGCCCCAGGAGGCCCGTAGAGGGCCAGTGGCCGCGAGCCCGAGCCTACACACGCGACCACAGAACCTCCCTGTTCACGAGCGGCGCCTTCAGGTCCCGGCGAAGGCCATGTGCTCCTCGGCCGGGCCGTAGGGGAGGCCTGGCAGCACGAAGGTCGGAATGCCCTCGGCCCTGGCCCGTCTCGCCGCCTCCGAGACGAACAGCGTCACCAGGTAGGTGTCGGTGTCGAGGGGAAGGTGTGGGCCCTGCTGCTCGGTGCAGCCCGTGGGCAGCGCGAGGATGGTGCGCTCCCGGTCCAGTTCGTTCACCTCCGTCCAGGTGAGCTTGTCGAACCAGACCGCGTTCCTGCTCTCTCGCATGACGCCCCCCCTTGTCTTCCTTGCCTCCTGACCCTTGTCGTCCGTACCCGTACAATAGGACCCGATGGGCGCGGAAGTCAGCCTGCGGGTGCGAGTCACGCCCCGGTCCTCGCGCGATGAGATCGCCGGGTGGCAGGAGGGGGTGCTGCGGGTGCGGGTGCAGGCGCCTCCCGTGGGAGGCCGGGCGAATGAGGCGCTGGTGCGGCTGCTCGCCGGGGCGCTTGGTCTGCCGCGCGGCGCGCTGGAGGTGGTGAGAGGGCAGCGGGGTCGGGAAAAGACGGTGCGCGTGGTCGGGCTGGAGGAGGCAGAGGTGAAGACGCGGCTGGCCGCGGCAGCGAGGCCTAGCGGGGCGCTGAAGAAGTCGTCGCTCGCCCTTCGACGGGCTCAGGACGAGCGGCTGTAAGATTCCGCTCGTGGTGAGCCTGTCGAACCACGAGCGGCCCACGTGGGTCTTTCAACAGCCTGCTAGAGGCTGGCCACGGCCTGCCGGATAGCGAACAGGATGAAGATGGCGATCATCGGCGTGAGGTCGACCATGCCGATGCGGGGTACGACCCGCCGCAGGGGGGC
This sequence comes from uncultured Dehalococcoidia bacterium, assembly GCA_964518585.1. Lineage (GTDB taxonomy): Bacteria > Chloroflexota > Dehalococcoidia > DSTF01 > CAZFGZ01 > CAZFGZ01. Next base: position 945 of record CAZFGZ010000113.1, read on the forward strand.
CAGGATGGGCTCGGTGATCTGGTCGAGGGCGCGCGCCAGCGGGTTATAGGGGTCGGGGTTCACCCAGGAGAGCAGCGCCCGGATGAAGATGGCGGCCATCATCAGCAAGAGGAAGATGTCGACGACGCGAATGAGGATATCGATGGCGGCCTATCCTCCCAGCTCGAGGGTTCGCTCGTAGGCGGCGATAATGGCATCGACCATCGCCGCCCGCACGCCCGCCTCTTCGAGGACGCGCAGCCCCTCGGCGGTCGTCCCCCCGGGGGAGGTGACCATGTTGCGCAGCTCCGCGGGGTGCTTCCCCGTCTCCTGGGCCATCCTCACCGATCCGAGCACCGTCTGAAGGACCATCTCCGTGGCCGCCTCGCGGCGCAGCCCGACGTGGACGGCGCCATCGATGAAGGCCTCCAGCAGGAGGAAGACGAAGCCGGGCCCGCTCCCCGAGACGGCCGTGGCCATGTCGAGGTACTTCTCGTCGGGCACGTACATCTCCCTGCCCATGGCGGCGAGGACGCGGCGGACCTGCTCGCGCTGGTCCGCGTTCACGTCGGCGGCGGCCGTCCAGAGGCTCATCCCCTCGCCGACCGAGGCCGGCGTGTTGGGCATGACGCGCACGAGCGCCCCGTGGCCGAGGGCGTCGCGGATGGCGCCCATGCGGACGCCCGCCATGATTGAGACGACGGTCTGCTCGGGCGCCAGGTGGTCGCGGAGGCCGCGGGCCACCGCTGCGAGCTCCTGGGGCTTCACCGCCAGCACGACGATGTCCGCTCCTCTGGCGGCCTCGACGTTGTCGGCGCTGACGCCGACGCCGTAGCGAGACTGGAGGTGGCGGCGGCGCTCTTCGCTGACGTCGCCCACGGAGACAGAATCGGGCGCGGCGACGTCGCCGCGGAGGACGGCGCTGATCATCGCCTCGCCCATGAAGCCGCCGCCGACAAAGGCCAAACGCATCCGCTCATCCCTCCAGAGGGCGGGGCCCGAAGATGGCCCGCCCTATGCGCACTATGGTGGCACCCTCCTGGATGGCCACCTCGAAGTCGTCGGTCATTCCCATGGATAGCTCCCGCAGGCCCAGAGCGTCGCGCAGCTCGCGCAGCCGCCGGAACACCGGGCGCACCTCCTCGGGGTCGGGCACGAACGGCGCTACCGTCATCAGGCCCCGCAAGTCCAGGTTCGGCAGCGCGGCCGCCTGGCGATAGGCCTCCGGCACCTCCTCCGGGGTGAAGCCGAACTTGCTGGCCTCGCCGGCGACGTTGACCTCGAGCATAACAGGCACGGGCTGAGGGGCGCGGCGGCTGAGGGCTTCGGCCAGGCGCAGCGAATCAACGCTGTGGATTATACCAAACAGGCCCACGACGCTCCTGGCCTTGTTCGTCTGGAGGTGGCCGACGAGATGCCAGCGCGGGTGAAGGCCCTGTGATTCGACGAGGGGGATTTTGCGCAGGGCCTCCTGTACCCGGTTCTCGCCGATGTCCGCGAGGCCCGCGCGACAGGCCTCGGCGATGGCCTCGGGGGGGAAGGTCTTGCTGACCCCGACGATGGTCACCTCGTCGGGCGAGCGGCCCGCGCGCTCGCAGGCGGCGGCTATGCTCTCGCGGACGCGGCGGAGGTTGTCGGCGATGCTCACGGTAAGAGGATAGCACTCGAGGCTTCAGCGGGGGAGGCTAGCAGGGTGTTCAAGAAGTCGCCGCTCGCCCTTCGACGGGCTCAGGACGAGCGGTTCTCGGATGCCGCTCGTGGTGAGCCTGTCGAACCACCAGCGGTCCACTTGGGTTTATCAGCAGCCTGCTAGAGGCCGGGCGGGCGGAAGCGCCGTCGCTCCCAGCGGATGAAGAGCATCACGGCGAGGACCGCCGCGGCGACCGGCAGGAGGGAGAGGGCGGGGTGCATCGCGAACAGAATGAAGAAGGCCACGACCACGGCGAGCACGGCGGCGATCGCCGCCATGGGCCAGAAGAGCACGCCGAAGACGGCGCGGGTGATCGCCCAGGTCTCGAGGCAGCCGGACGGGGGCTTCTCAGGCGGGGGTTCGCGGTACATGGGGCGATTGGGGCCGCTAGCCGCACTTGGTGTAGCCGCAGGAGCGGCAGATGAGGCAGCCCTCGGCGTAGACGAGGACGCTGCCGCAGTCGGGGCAGGCCAGGCCCGTGGAGATGTCGTCCGAGGTGTTCGCGGGGGGCGCCTTGCGGCGGCGGCCGTGTCGAGTCTTGCCGCCGCGGTTGCTGCGTCCTCGGGTCGCGCGCGCCTCCGGCGAGAACTTCTCCTCGAGCCAGCGGAAGATGTAGTCGACCAGCGAGCTGGCCTGGGGGATCTCCGGGTTGTCCGTGAAGCCGTGCGGCTCGAAGCGCACGCTGCGGAACTTCCGCGCCAGGTCCTCCACCGGCACCCCGTACTGGAGGGCGAGCGAGGTCAGCACTGCCACGGAGTCCATCAGGCCGCGGATGGTGGAGCCCTCCTTGGAGATAGTGATGAAGACCTCGCCGGGCTCGCCGTCCTCGTAGAGGCCGACGGTGATGTAGCCCTCCTGCTCGCCGACGCGGAACTTGTGGGTGACGGACTGGCGCTCGTCGGGGAGGCGGCGGCGATAGGGGCCGGCGACGCGCCGCTCGTGCCCCTCCGAGGGCCCGTCGGCGGTGCCCGGGGGCGGGGCGGTGAGGGCGGCCTCGGCGGCGACGGCCTCGGCCTGCTCGGGGCCCCGGAGGGTGGCGTGGGAGAGCACCTGCTGCGGCCGCGACTCGTCGCGGTAGATGGTGATCCCCTTGCAGCCCTCGCGATAGGCGAGGAGATAGGCCGCCTCGACGTCCTCGACGGTCGCGTCCCGCCGGAAGTTGATGGTCTTGCTGACGGCGTTGTCGGTGTGGCGCTGGAAGGCGGCTTGCATGCGCACGTGCCACTCGGGCGAGACCTGGTGCGAGGTGACGAAGACGCGCTGGACCCATTTGGGGACGCCCCTGCGCTCCTGGATGCCGGCTCCTGCGGCGAGCTCCTCGATGAGCTCCTTGGAGTAGAAGCCCTGCTTCTGGGCGACGCGCAGGAAGTGCCTGTTCACCTCGGGCAGCTCGACGAAGCGGTCGGGCTCCTTCGGGTCGAGGTGGTGGTGGCGGAGGAAGGCCAGGGCGAAGGCGGGCTCGATGCCGCCGGAGGTGTCGGCGATGATGCTGAGGGTGCCGGTGGGGGCGACGGTGGTGCGGGTGGCGTTGCGGAAGCGCGGCCCGCCGCGCGAGTCGTAGACGCTGCCCTCCCAGGCGGGGAAGACGCCGCGCTCCTTGCCCAGCGCCTCGGAGGCGCGGTCGGCGTGCTCCTGGATGAAGGACATCACGCGCTCGCCCAGGGCGAGGGCCTCGTCGGAGTCGTAGGGGATGCGAAGCTGGAAGAGCAGGTCTGCCCAGCCCATGACTCCCAGGCCGATCTTGCGGGTCCGCCTGGTCGAGTCCTCGATCTCGGGCATGGGGTACAGGTTCACGTCGATGACGTCGTCGAGGAAGCGGACGCAGTCGGGGATGATGGCGGCGAGGGCGTCCCAGTCCATGCCGCCGTCGCGGGCGAACCTGGCGAGGTCGATGGAGCCCAGGTCGCAGGACTCGTAGGGAAGGAGGGGCTGCTCGCCGCAGGGGTTGGTGGCCTCGATGGAGCCGAGCTGCGGCGTGGGGTTGTCGCGGTTGATGCGGTCGAGGAAGACCAGCCCCGGGTCGCCGTTCCGCCAGGCGTTCTCGACGATGAGGCGGAAGACGTGGCGGGCGCTGCGGCGGCCCACGGCCTCGCCGGTGCGGGGGTTGATGAGGTCGTAGTCGTCGCCTCGCTCCAGCGCCTGCATGAAGGGCTCGTCCACGGCGACGGAGATGTTGAAGTTCTGGAGGGTGACCATGTCGGCCTTCAGGGAGATGAACTCCTCGATGTCGGGGTGGTCGACGCTGAGGATGGCCATGTTGGCGCCGCGACGGGTGCCGCCCTGCTTGATGGCCTCGGTGGCGGAGTCGAAGACGCGCATGAAGGAGACGGGCCCGCTGGCGATGCCTCCTGTGGTGGCGACGACATCGCCCGCCGGCCGCAGGCGGCTGAAGGCGAAGCCGGTGCCTCCGCCGCTCTGGTGGATGAGGGCGGTGTGCCTGACGGTCTGGAATATGCCCTCCAGTGAGTCCTCTACGGGGAGGACGAAGCAGGCCGAGAGCTGCTGGAGGGGGCGCCCGGCGTTCCCCAGCGTGGGGGAGTTGGGCAGGAAGCGCAGCGAGGTCATGAGGGCGTAGAAGCGGTCCTCGATCTGCGCTAGCCGCGTCTTGGTCGCGCCGTAGCCGGCTTCGGCCTGGGCGACGCTGCGGGCGACGCGGCGGAAGAGCTGCTCCGGCGTCTCCACTACCTTGCCGCGGTCGTCCCTGGCCAGGTAGCGCCGTTCGAGGACGGTGCGCGCGTTCGGCGAGAGCTCCGGAGCCGCTTGGTCCGCCTTGGTCTTACGAGCCGTGGCTGTTTTCCTCCTCTTTGGAGTATCGGCGCAAGGGTAGTTTACCACCGCCCCCGACATCTTTGGTGGAGATACTCGGGCGGCAGCATGCGCTGCCGCCCGATTGGTCTGCCGCCGGAACGGCTGGTGGCGGGGTGGTTGGACCGGCGGCGAGAACCCTATGTTGTGACCCTAGCCGGGTCTGGGCGACGCCCGCCGGAGACGGCTGACGGGGAGCGTCCCTGCTCGGACACCAACCGACTCCCCGGCGGGCGCCATGTCACCTCTTCTTGCGCGGCTTGGCTGCGGCACTGCGCTTCTCGCGCTCGCTTTGTGTGCGGGGCCGCGGCTGCTTTGCGCCGCCTTTCTCCCGCCCACGCGCAGGCGCGGTCTTTCCGGCGCGTCGGTCAGGCATCATCCACCTCCTTTCCCCCTAGGAGCACCCACTGGTGCTCCCGCAGTTCTCACATCGATAGCAGGTGCCGTTGCGCACCATGATCCAGCCGCAGTTGGCGCAGGCGGGGGCGTCGCTGTGGCCGTTGCCCGCGCTGGCGTGCATCGGGCTCGGCGCCGAGGGGGTCGGCCCGTTGCCGTGGCCGTCGTCAGCCGCGAGGCGGGCCCGCACCCCCGGGGTGAGGATGCCGAGCTCCGCGTGGGTGTCCTCGTCCAGGAACTGGGATGCCATCCAGCGGAAGATGTAGTCCACCACCGACTGCGCCACGGTGATCTCACGGTTCTCGGTGCGGCCGGAGGGCTCGAAGCGCATGTGGCTGAACTTGTGCACCAGGTCGGCGAGGGGCACGCCGTACTGGAGGGTGAGGGAGATGGAGGTGGCGAAGGCGTCCATCATGCCGGAGATGGTGCTTCCCTCCTTGGCCATGGTGACGAAGATCTCGCCCGGGGAGCCGTCGTCGTAGGTGCCGACGGTGATGTAGCCTTCGTGCCCCTCGATGGAGAACTTGTGGGTGAGGGAGCGCCGGGTCGCGGGGAGGCGACGGCGCACGGGCTTGGCCTCCGGAGCGCTCACCTGATGGCCGGGGCCCTCCCGGCACGTGCTGAGGGGCTGTGTCCTCTTGGAGCCGTCGCGGTAGATGGCGATGGCCTTGAGCCCGTGCCGCCAGGCCTCGATGTAGGTCTCCATGATGTCCTCGACGGTGGCCTCGGTGGGGACGTTCACCGTCTTGGAGATGGCGCCGGAGATGAAGGGCTGCACGGCGCCCATCATCTTGATGTGGCCGCTGGGTTGAATGGCGCGAGCGCCGTTCTCGGCCCGGAAGGCGCAGTCGAAGACGGGCAGGTGCTCGTCCTGGACGTAGGGCGCCCCTTCGACGGTCCCGTGTTCCTCGACGTGGCGCGCGATCTCTTCGACCTGCGGCTGGTCATAGGCGAGGGTGCGCAGGGCGCGCGCGGCCGTGGTGTTGACCATCCTCAGCATGCCGCCGCCCACCAGCCGCTTGTACTTCACCAGGGCCATTTCCGGCTCCACCCCGGTGGTGTCA
>CAZFGZ010000114.1:0-6817 GCA_964518585.1 uncultured Dehalococcoidia bacterium
GAGAGTGGACGCCGTAGAGGCTGGCGAAGAAGGAGACGTTCTCGCGGGCGGTGAGTTCCAGGTAGAGGGCGGGCAGTTGGGGCATGTAGCCGATGACAGCCGCCGTCGACGGGGAGGGAACGGGCTGTCCCAGTACGACAGCGCGTCCGGCCGACGGACGCAGGACGCCGAGGAGGAGACGGATGAGGGTGGTCTTGCCGGAACCGCCCGGGCCCAGGAGGCCGTAGGTTTGCCCGGGCGCTACCGTGAACGATACGTCGTGGAGCGCTTCGACACGGCCGAACCGCTTGCTCAGCCCCTCGACGGAGACGGCGGAGCTCACCTGCTCTATTGAATCAGCCCTCTGAGCGCCCCCGCAGCAGATCTTCCTTGACGGCCTTCTTGACGACCTTGCCGGTGACGGTCTTGGGGAGATCCTCGCGGAACTCGACCTGACGCGGCACCTTGTAACTGGCCATGCGCTCCTTGCAGTATTCCTGCACCTCCTCCGGGGTCAGGGTCTGGCCCGGTTGGAGGACGATCACAGCGACCACTTCTTCGCCCCAGATGGGGTCGGGTCGGCCTATCACGGCCGCCTCGGCGACCTTGGGGTGAGCGAACAGCACCTCCTCCACCTCGCGGGGATAGACGTTCTCGCCGCCGCGGATGATCATCTCCTTCTTGCGGTCCACGATGAAGAAGTAGCCGTCGTCATCCACGTAGCCGACATCGCCGGTGCGGACCCAGCCGTTGACGATGGTCTCGGCGGTGGCCTCGGGGTTGTTGTAGTAGCCCATCATGGCGTTGGGGCCCTTGACCACGATCTCGCCGAACTCCCCGGGGGGCAGGTCGTTCATGTTGTCGTCCACGATCTTCATGGGCTGGCCCCGCAGGGGGAGGCCAATGGACCCTACCTTGCGGATGCCCCAGTAGGGGTTGAGCGAGGAGACGCAGGTGGCCTCGGTGAGGCCGTAGCCCTCCATGATGCGCAGGTCGAAAGCCTCCTCGAAGCGCTGAAAGACGTCCAGCGGCAGGGGAGCAGCGCCGCAGATCACATATCGCAGCGAGCCGGCGTCCAACCCCTCCGGCCTGGGTACGGCCAGAAGGATTGACAGCATGGTGGGCACGGCCGAGAAGGTCGTGGGCCGGTAGTGTTGGACGGTCTCCCAGAAGTCGCTGGGGCTGAAGCGCTCCCACATGGCGACGGCACCGCCAACGTAGAGCTGCGAGAGGCTGGTGACCTGGGCGTTGACGTGGAAGAGGGGCAGGATGAGCCCGAGGCGGTCCTGGCCGGGCTGGATGGGTATCACGTCTACCGCGGCCATGGTGTCCCAAACGTAGTTGAAGTGAGAGAGCATGGCCCCCTTGGGCCGACCTGTGGTGCCGGAGGTGTAAACGATGGCCGTCAGGTCGTCGCGGGCCAGAGCGACGGGCTCCAACTCCGGCGGACGCTCCATGAGCTCCTCGAAGGCCATGGCCCCGGGCGCCTGGCCCTCCAGGCAGATCACCTCGCGGAGGGCCGGGCACTCCTCGCGAGCGGCGGTGATGGTGTCGAGGAGGGCCTGGCTGGTCACCGCCGCCACAGCTCCGGAGTCGCTGAGGACGTGGCGGACCTCTTCGCCCTTGAACATGGAGTTGACCGGCCCAAAGACCGCCCCCAGCTTGACGATGCCGAACCAGGTGTAGAGGAATTCGGGACAGTTGGGCAGGTAGACGGATACGACGTCTCCCTTGCCTACGCCCAGAGCGCGAAGGCCGTTCGCCACCCGGTTGGCGCGCTCGTTGAGCGTGCGGTAGGAGATCTCCTCATCCCGCCAGTAGATGAAGGTCTGGTCGGGTCGGTCCGCCAGGTGAAGCTCGATGAGCTCGCGCAGATTATCTGGGGTGGTTACCGCCATAGCTCGGCCCTCCCTTCGTCCGACTGGAGCAGGCTGGGGCCCTAGGCGGGCCTGAAGTACTCGATGTCGCTGATCTTGCCCTCGCGCTCGTCGCGCCAGACAGCCTGCAAGCGCATCCCCACGCTGAGCGCCTTCTTGGCGGCCTCCAGGTCCTCGAGGTCTACGCCGCCGACGTAGTGCATGAGGGCGGTGTCCGCGCCGTCGAGCTTGACGAGTCCTATGCAGTAGGGGGGAGGGGGCAGGCTGGTGAACTGGGCATAGACGATGGTGAAGGTGGATAGGGTGCCGCTGTCCTGCACCTCCACCCACTCGTCGATGGGCACGAAGCAGCGCTCGCAGAAGCCCCTGGGGGGCACCAGGACGCGCCGGCAACTCGGGCAGCGCACGCCCATGATGCGCTTGTTCTCCCTCAGCTCGCGGAAGAAGCGGCTGGCGGCCTGGCCGGCGGTATGCCGGTAGGGGATGTCCCACCTGCCTTCGATGGTAAGGGGCTCTTCTTGCTGGGATGTCATAGCAGCACCCTCCGGAGGCCTAGGGGGCCTTCTGGTCCAGAATCATGAGAGTGTGAAAGCCGATGGTAGCGCCCCAGGAATGGGCGAGGGCGGTCTTCACGTCGGGCACCTGGCGCTGGTCGGCCTTGCCCATCACCTGGAGGGCGGCCTCGGCGACGCGGATGAGGCCGGAGGCGCCGATGGGGTTGTTGCTGAGCACCCCTCCCGATGGGCATACCGGGAGCCGGCCGTCCATGGCGGTCACCCCCTGTCGCACCAGCTCAGCGCCCTTGCCCTTCTCGCAGAAGCCCAGGGCTTCGTACTCCAGGATCTCCTGGATGGTGAAGGCGTTGTAGAGCTCGGCCACGTCGAACTCCCGCATCGGGTCATCGATCTTCGCCAGGCGGTAGACGCGACGGGCCAGCATGGCCAAGCTGTCCCAGTCCTCGTACCAGGGACGGTCGCCGGTGAAGTAGTTGTCGGTGATCTGGCCGGCGCCGCGGATCCAGGCGGGTTGCTGGGCCAGCTTGCGGGCGCGCTCCTCGGATGCGAAGACGATGGCGCAGGCTCCATCGGAGGAAGGGCAGCAGTCGGAGAGGCGCAGGGGCCAGGAGAGCATAGCCGAGGCCAGAGCATCCTGCACGCTGAACTTGACGCGCAGGTGGGCGTAGGGATTGTTAAGGGCGTTCGCGTGGTTCCTGACCGAAACCAGGGCGATGTCTTCCTCGGTGGTGCCATAGGCGTGCATGTGGCTGCACGCCTGGATGGCAGCGACGGTGATGGCGCCCACCCCAAAGCCCCGCTCGTAGACCGGGTCGACGGCGGTGTTGAGGACGAGCTGCGCCTCGAGGTTCTCCCCGACCCGCTGCGAGGCCACCGCCAGCACGACGTCGTGCAGGCCGGAGGCCACGTGGTAGTAGGCGGCGAGGGCGGTCGAGCCGCCGGTCGTGCCCCCTGTGCTGATCTTCAGGTAGGGCTTGCTGAGCATGCCCGCGGCGGCGCAGGCGTCCACGTTCCACTTCTCTGGCGCGTTGACGCCGTCGAAGGGGTCCATGGAGCCGTAGACGACCGCGTCCACATCGTTCGGGGTGACGCCGGCATCCTGGAGGGCGGCGCTGGTGGCCTCATACACCAGCTCAGGGTACAGGACGTCCCGCCGCCAGCTAGAGCAGCGGGTCAGGCCGACGCCGACAATGGCTACGCGTCGCGGCATTACTCATTCCCCCTTAGGATCGCCACGCCGTGGGTCTCGGCGATTGGACCGATCAGCGCGCTCACACCGTGAGCGAGCGCGGTCCGCGCCTCGACCTGGTGGCCTTCCGCCCGGCCCATCACCTGGAGGGCGGCCTCGGCCACGCGGGCGAGGCCTGTGCCCGCATCAAGGTTGGTGCTCAGCGCCCCGCCCGAGGGGTTGACAGGCAGGCGTCCTTCCATCGATGTAGCTCCCTCCTCCAGCAGCCGACCGCCGGCGCCTTCCTGCGCCCAGCCGAGGGCCTCGTAGGCCATGAGCTCGTGGTAGGAGGTGATGTCGTGCAGTTCGGCGACATCGAGCTGGGCGAGGGGGTCGCTGATGCCAGCCATGCGGTAGGCCTGCTGGGCGGCGACGGAAAGCCCGCCGAGGCGCCAGAGCTCGCTGGCACCAATGTAGTATGATTCCGCAGCCCAGGCGATGCCCTCGACGGTAGCCCAGCGGGAGGAGATCCGCTTGGCCCTGTCCTCGGACGTGAGGATGAGGGCCACCGCCCCGACGGACTGGGGGCGGCAGTCCAGCTCGCGCAGGGGCCAGGCGATCGGCCCGGACGCCAGCACCTCGTCGCGCGTGACCGGGCTCCTCAGGTGGGCATAGGGGTTGCCGACACCATGGCGTCGGTTCTTCACGACGACCCCCGCCGCCTGCTCCTCGCTCACCCCGTGGCGAGCCGCATAGGCGCAGACCTGGAGAGCGAGACTGGAGGTTACGCCCACGCCGAGAGGACGGTAGAAGAAGGGGTCCAGGGCCACGTTGCTCACCAGCTCCGTGGGCGCCTCGGCGTGGCCGTGGCCCATGACCAGGGCGGTGTCGAAGGCACCGCTGGCGATGCGCATGTAGCCGTAGGCGAAGGTCAGGATACCGTCGTCGGCGACCTTCGCGGAGTCCTTGAGGTAGCCGCCAGCAGCAGGGACGAGGTGCATGTCGGAGATGGTGCGGCCATCGAGCACGTCCCAGCCGGAGGCGAGCACCGTGTCGATGTCGCCTTTGGTCAGGCCAGCGTCCTCCAGGGCAGCCCTTGCCGCCTCGAAGGCGAACTCATAGTATGCGAGGTCGCCGCCCGGCCCCCGGTGATGCGTCTGGCCGACGCCGACGATGCACACCTTGCTGCTCACGCATCTCCTCCTGCGCGTCACCCCCAGGGACTGCCAAGATCCCAACCTTGGACCGGGACACCGACCCCAGTCTACCAGACCTGAGCAAGCTGGTCAGCCCCAATCGCACTGTTTCCGTCCGTATGTCAGATGATCCAGCGTCCGGAGAGCCCCGGCAGCTCCTGAACATGGGCGATGCTGTGCTAGACAACAGGCTTGTCGTTGTTTGGGGCATTATTCGCCAGGCTCTCGCGGCGCGCGCCACGCCCCCATCCTAGAGAGCGGTCCCGGCCGAAACGGCCTGGCCGTTCACCTGGATGGCCAGCTTACAAGCGCGTATAATGGCCGCAACCAAGCGAGCCGGGGGTGATGGCGGTGTACAAGAAGATCCTGGTCACCCTGGACCGTTCGAGACTCTCCGAGGCAGTGCTGCCGGAGGTGCTGAAGCTGGTGGATGGTTCCCCGGCGGAGGTCACACTGCTCACGGTAGGCAGGCCTCCACGGGCCACGAGGCGGCGCAGGGGGGGGCCTTCCCGCCCCACGCCCCTGGGCAGCGGCCAACTGGGTTCCTTGACCGAAGGGGTTCTGGAGGCAGCTCCGCCCCGCTACGTGGAGACAAGGGATCAGGCGATGGAGAGAAAAGAGCACGAGCAGCTCAAGTACCTGGATAGCCTGAGCGGCCCCCTCCGGGAGGGCGGGTCAACGGTGAAACTGGTTGGGCGTCTGGGTGAGCCGGCGAGGGAGATCATCGAGTTCGCGCGGGGGGGCGACTTCGACCTCATCGCTATGGCCACGCACGGGCGCGCCGGTCTGAGCGAACTGGTGCAGGGAAGCATCGCCGAAGCCGTGGTGAGGAGCGGAGTCGCCCCTGTCCTGCTGGTGCGTCCCCGCAAGACCTAGAGCGGGGCCGTCCTCTGGCGCCGTGTTCAGACACCATCCTCGGAGATCGGGCGCGAAGAAGCGGGATGCCACTTCCGGCCCGATCTGGTTTCTACCTGTGGGGCCGCAATCGAGAGCCCATAACCTGGGTGCTGCTTGTTCGTCGCAGCACCGTCTCCGCCCCCGGGTAGTGCTCTACTCCACCAGGATCTCGACCCGCTCGCCGCTGTCCTCGTCGGAGACATCGACGATGTGTCCCCTAACGCCTTCGCGGGCGGCACGCTGGATGTCCGCGAGGTGAGCGCCGGCGACGCGGCGGCCCCAGCGGCTTCTAGCGAGGTGACGCATGAGCCGCCAGGAGCCAAGGGGCACGTTGATGTTGGCCTTGAGCCGGCCGGTCTTCAGGTCGGTGATGCGGATGCGCAGCCGCATCATGCGCCCGCCGATGGTGGCCCGCTCCTGCGGGCGCTCGGCTGGCTCGCCTAGAGCGTCCAGCAACTCCTCGGCCTCGCGGGCGCTTATCCGGCCCTTCTCGAGCAGTTCCAGGATGCGGAGCCTCTCCTCGTGCACTTTCTTAGTCCTCCGAAGCCTAGCTGCGCGAGGTGCGAGCGATGAGAGCCGAGCGGGTCGCGTCGGCGTCCAGGCGAAGCCCCAGGCCCACCAGAGCGCGGGCAAGCCGATGCCGCAGGCCGGGTCGGCGCCCTTCCGGCTCCAGCCCGGCACAGCGTCGGGCCTGCTCCGATTGCCACCGTAGCTTGGAGCTTCGCGCCGCCGCCAGCATCTCCAAGGCTACCCAGTTCTCTGTCATCGCAGTACTACACCTTCCCGGCCCGAAGCAACCCGCTGCCCGCCGGGCCTCCGTTAGCTTTCCCTCAGCTCGCGCAGGCGGGCGGCCGCCTCGGCGGCGCCGATCTTTTCCTCGGCGAGGTCATCGATGATCTGCCGGCGCAGCTCCCCCAGCTCTTCCTCGGCTGGCGCCGTCTCATACCCCAGGGCCTCGATGATCTCGTTCAGGCGGGCCACCACCGTGGGGTAGGAGATACCCAACTCGCCCTCCACGTCCTTGATCTTGCCCCGGCATTTCAGGAAGACATCGACGAAGTGCATCTGTTCCGGGGAGAGCTTCAGGAACTGGCCGAGTTGGAAATCGCCCTCCAGCGAGGCGCCGCACTGCCGACAGAGCAGGCGGGCCACGCGCATGTCGCCGCCACACGCCGGACACGACCC
>CAZFGZ010000115.1:0-6768 GCA_964518585.1 uncultured Dehalococcoidia bacterium
AGCACCTTCGCCTTCGCCCGTCCGTACGAGAAGTACTGCCGGAAGACCCCCGCGAAGGTGGGCCGGGAGTAGTAGGTGGACCCGATGGCCGGCGTGAGGAGGATGCGACCGCCCGCCTCGCCCAGGCGATAGTGAAGCTCGTCGTCCTCCCCCCGGTCGATGTCCTCGGCAAACGGGCCCAGGCGGTCGAAGACGCTCCGGCGGTACACGCCAAACGCCACGGTATCCGTCCACTGCTCCCGCCGGCTGTAGCGGAAGGCGGCGTCGCCCACTCCAAAGGGCGAAGACATCGCCAGCGCGATCGCCCCTCCGCTCAGCCCGTCGCCCACCGTCGAGATCGGGCCTCCCACCACATCGGCGCCGGACGCCTCCAGGACGGCCACGCTCTGCGAGAGGAAGTCCCGCGCCACCCTGGCGTGGGCGTCCACCCGCGCGATGAGATCGCCGCGGGCCGCCCCCAGGCCGATGTTCAGGCCGCTCGCCGTGGCGCGGGCGGGGTTCTCCAGCAACCGCACCTCGGGAGAGGAACGCCCGGCAAAGCCTTCCGCGAGGACGCGGGAGTGGTCTGTCGATCCGCCGTCCACCACCAGCACCTCGAAGCGGTCGGACGGGTAGTCCTGATCCAGGAGGCTGCGCAGGCAGCCCTCGATGTAGCGCTCCTCGTTGCGCATCGGCACGATCACCGACACGAAGGGTACGCTCTCGCCGCCTCCAGCCATCATCTCGGACCCAGGCCCAGCTACAGCCACTCCTGTCAGTGAAGAAGAAGACAACCAGCCGCCTCCAGCCCGCGAAGGCTAGAGTACCGTAGCACGAGGCTGCCCCTCTGTAAACGGTCCGGCCAGCGCCTGATAGATGCCCTCCATCTGGGCGGCGTTGTCCTGCCAGCGATACCGCGCCTCCACCAGAGCCCGCCCGCCCCGGCCCAGGCGCTCCCGGAGCTCGGCGTCATCTGCCAGCCGGGCCAGGGCTCGGGCCAGGGCCGAGGTGTCCCGCGCCGGTACCAGGAGGCCGCTCTCGCCGTCCGCCACCACGTCGGGAATGCCGTGCACGCGCGAGGCCACCACCGGAAGCTCCATGGCCGCCGCCTCGAGGGCGGCCACCCCGAAGCCCTCGGCCAGAGACGGCATCGCGAAGATGTCCAGCCGCTGTAGCACCGCCGGCACGTCGCCGTGAGACACCTCCCCCAGGAACTCCACGCGCTCGCCGAGGCCCAATCGCCCCGCCAGGCGCTCCAGCCGTCCCCGCTGGGGCCCGTCGCCAGCCAGGACGACCCGCAGCGGCCGGCCCTCCTCGCCCAGGGCAGCCACGGCCCGCAGCAGGAACTCCAGCCCCTTCTCCGGCGACAGTCGCGCCACCGCCCCCACCACGACCTCCCCACCCCGCTCCCTCGGCCGGGGCGAGAACCGGGCCAGGTCCACCCCGTACGGCACCACGGTGACGGGCTTGCCCCTCGGAGCGTACCTCAGGGTGGCCTCGGCCAGGCGCACGCCCGTGGCGGTGATGTGGTCGGCGCGGGCGAGGGCGTGCCGGGTGATCAGGTAGTGGAACGGCGACAGGCGGGGCGCCTCCAGCACGTCCGTGCCCCAGACAGAGACGATGCTGGGGTGCACGCCGCAGAGCCCCGCCAGGAAGCCGTAGCTGGTGAGGTGGAGGGCATGCAGCAGGTCGGGCTGGAGGCTCCGCACAAGCCGCCGCACGCGGGGCGCATGCAGCAGGTAGCGGAGCTTGCCCAGGCGTTCCCAGCCATTGACGTAGTGCACGACGGCGCCATCGATCGCAGCCGGCCGGAAGGAGATCACGTGGGCCTCGCAGCCCAGCCCCACGAAGTGCTCCACCCACCGCCGGGTGTGGATGTAGGGGGCGTCGGCCAGGTAGCACACCCTCATGGCGCGGCGATTTCGGGCGAGGGCGGCGGCTCCCCGGGCAGCATCCGTTCAACGGCCACCGCCAGGCCCATGATGAGCCACAGGTAGGGGTCCTCCAGGAACCGGCCTTCGGTCTGGCTCGTGAGGAATATTGTCACCGAGACAGCGAACAGGCCGAGCAGCGCCGCCCTCGCGGCCGGGTCTGCCCTGCGGTAGGCGCGCCAGCCCAGCCGGAACCATCGATATGCCAGGAAGCCTAGCGCGGCGAGGCCGAGCATCCCCAACTCCGACATCTCCGTCACCATGGAGGTGTGGGAAAGGGTGACGTCGGCCTTGATCTTGGGGTCCTTGAAGTGGAAGTAGTCGTCCTCGAAGGCCCGCTGGTAGCCCCCCACGCCCACGCCGGTGAGTGGATGGTCCTTGAACATAGCCAGGCCCGCTTCCACCAGGTAAGGACGGGCGCCCAACGCCTCGAAACCGAAGCGGAACGTGCCCAGCCGGTCCTGAAAGTACGGGCTCGCCACCGCCACCACCAGGCTGGCCGCCACCACCGCCGCGGTCCCCAGGCCCAGCAGTCGCAGCTTGGGCCGGCGGCCCACCGGCAGCAGGACTACCAGCAGCGGCAGCAGCACCACCCCGATCACCCACGCGCCCCGTGACCCCGTGAAGATGAGAGTCAGGGCACACAGGCCCAGGGCGGGCAGGAGAAGCAGGTATCGCGCCCGCGGCCGGACGAAGAACCACAGCGCCAGCGCCAGGACCATACCGTTCAGCAGCAGCCGCGCGAACTGGTTCGGATCGGCGAAGGTGGTGTTGATGCGCCGCTCGCCGTAGAGCCCCAGCCCCTCGTTCCAGAAGAAGTGGCCGCTGACCTGCTGGTAGACGCCCAGCGCCGCCAGCACCGCCGCCGACGCGATCAGGGCCGCCAGGCACCAGCGCAGGGTGGTGCGGTCGCGCACGAAGAACGGCACCAGGGCGAACAGACCGATCAGGAATGCCAGCCGCAGGGTCTCGGTGCGCGCGTCGCCCACGTCCACCGCGTACAGAGCCGAGAGAGCATAGAGGGCCAGGAGCACCACGGCGGGCAGCGTCAGGTAGGACCGAGGGACGGCATCTCCGCGGGCGGCGCCGGGCCCCACGAGCCACACGAGCACAGCCAGAGCCACGGCCAGCCGCCCCAGGTCCACGATAGAGGCGGGAGGCAGGCCGCCGCCCAGGTCGGCGCGCGTGTAGAGAAAGGGGAAGGCCAGCTTCGAGATCTCCAGGGGCAGGCCCAGAACGATAAGCGGCACCACCGCCCGCCGGTCGGCCAGGGCCACGGCGGCCGCAATGAGAACGACCGCGGCCACGCCCAGCAGTGCGGGATGACGGTACAGGCCCGCCACGCCCAGCCCCGCGGCCGCCAGGAGCGCCAGGACCAGGACCGGATAGCCACCCGCCGGGAGCGCGGGCCTGCGGGCCAGGGAAAGATCCAATGTCTAGAGCCTCCCGTAAGCAGCCTTCGATGCCGCGTTCACGCCGTGCTGGCCTGAGTGTAGAGGGCAGCCAGCCCCGGCGTCCAGCAGAGACCGCTGAAGAACTCGGTCAGTCGGGGGTACGGGGCGCTTGGCGCCCAAGGTTTCGACCCTCAGCCTTCCCCGTCCGGCCTTCCGCCCCCGCGCAGCGGCAAGGTTCTTGCCCTCAGCCTCGCCCTTCCGAGCATTCCGCCCCCGCGCAGCGGGCGGGGGGCCTGGGGGATGTCCCCCCAGATTTAGACATAGAGGCCGCGAGCCGCCCGCCCTGGGCGGGCGTGCGACGTGGCCGGGTCGGCGGCAGGCTTATTCAGCAGTCTCGTCCAGCAGGGCGCGAAAGTCCCGCTAGGGCAGGGGGATCCCGTTGTACAGAAGGTCGGTGTCGCCGAGAAAGACGTCTGTGGTCAGGTTGGCCAGCGCCACGATGGGCCGGTCCGCCTCGATGATCGCGGTGCCCGCGAAGCCGTCGGGCAGCACCGATTCCAGGTCCTGGAAGACAGTGAACTCCCGGAAGACGTGCTGGGTGTAGACGACGGTGCCGCCGGGCAGGTCGCGACCGAAGTAGCGAACGGTGACGTTGGCGGAGCCGCCGTCGGCGACCATCACCCGGAACCAGGAGTTCCACCCCCTGGCGTTGCCGTACGGCCCGAAGTTGCGATTGAGCACCGGCAAGAGGACCCGGAGGGCCCCGTCCTGCGGCCGGATGCCCCGGTAGTTGGTGAAGATATCCGAAAACTTGCCGCTGCGGTTCACCACTACCCCGATCGGTCTGCTGGAGGTTATGCGGGCGGTGCCCACGAAGTTCCGGGGGAGCCGATCTCCGCTGCCCAGGCAGTTCGCGTAGTCGTCCCGATCCTGGAAACACATGCGAGCCCCTCGCACCGTGATCTTGTTCAGCCTGACCACGAACTGCGGCGGATCCTGGCTGAGGTCCCACCCCTCGAAGCGGATGACTACCTGAGCTGGCCTGGCGGGGTTCTGGTTGATGATCTGGAAGTGGGTGCTCCACTGGTTCAGCGGGCCCACCTCGCGGTCCACCAGGGGCAGGATAACGGTCTGGCCCAGATCGCTTGCCACCATGCCGCGGTAGGACGCGAACGGCGGGTGGAGGCTGTTCCAGGTGTCGGCGGTGGCAGAGAGGAATTGCTGGCTCGGAGGCACCCCCTTGGCGGTCTTGTGCGTCTCGATACGCACGGAGCCGGTGAAGGGGGTTGCGACACCCATTGTCTGGGGGTCACGGAAGATGGTAGCCCTCGGCTCGAGGGGCATGCCCCCATTCGGGCAGCCGGGCTTGCGCTCCGGCGCAGGGCTCGTCTGGTCGGGGTCATAGGGGTCCCAATGCACCTCCGAGTCGGTGTAGTTGCTCAGATAGGTGATGGTGACGCAGGCGGTGACGGTATCGCTCAGGTTCTGGATCGCAAAGCGGCCGTTCCAGTCCCGCTGCGGACCGTCGCGGCTCGCGGTCAGAGGCAAATAGATGGTGTCGGCACCGCTGGTAGCACTGAGGGTATCGCCCGCGATCATGAAACGGCCGTTGGCCTGGATGACATCCTTCGCCAACAGCACCACAGCGGGCTGGTCCGTGGTCACGACGGCGGAGCCCTGGAAGTTGTGCGGCAGCGAGGGGTTGTCACGCTGGAAGAAGGTCCAGCCCTCCCCGGGCTCGAGCAAGGAGCAGACCCCCGGCGTAGGGCACGAGTCCCTGCCGGCCAGCCTGCCCCGCTCGTCGTAGTACTCCACCTCGACGGCCGCAGGGGCATCGCCGACGTTCTGCACCCGGATCCACGAGTTCTCAGCCCCGAAGCGATAAGCCGCCTCGGCCAGCGGAGCGCCCGGCCCAAGGAGGGGAGAATCGCCAGGCCAGGCAAAGGAGAGAAACAGGACCGTGGCAACGAGCAACGCTATCCGGGGGCGCCACAGTCCTCGAGCGGCTCGCGCCCATAGTGGAGTCAGCATCCGACACCTCCGCCCCGCCAGCGGCTTATCATACGGGCCAGCGGCGCGAGCGTCAACCGAGCACGTCGGCGGAGGGCCCGCGTCCGGCCAGCCGGTAGTACCACTCCTCCATGCGGGCCATGTTCGTCTCCAGGAGACCCTTCTCCTCCACCAGCGTCCGGTTGGGGCCCACAGCCCGACGCCGCAGCTCGGCGTCGGAGAGGGCCGCCACGATCCGCTCGGCCAGGGCCGCCTCGTCTCCCACCGGCGCGCGGAGGCCATTGACTCCCTCCTCCACCAGCTCCTCCTGCGTAGGCAGGTCCGAGACGATGGGAAAGCAGCCTACGGCCATCGCCTCGAGGAGCGCCACGGAGGTGGCGTCGGAGCGGGGCACCGAGATGAAGAGGTGGGCGGCCGCCAGCGCCTCGCGGAGGGTCTGCCGGTCCAGTAAGCCCACGAACCGGACGGACTCGCCCAGCCCTAGCTCGGCGGCCAGAGCCTCCAGGCGAGGCCGCAGGCGACCCTCGCCCGCCACCACCAGCCTCGCCTCCGGCAGGGACCGCCGGACGCGGGCCATCGCCCGCACGATCACATCCACATTGTAAAGCGGCGAGTCCAGCGACCGCGTGCTGATCAGAGTGAGAGGCTCGGACCCCGAGGCCCTCAGGTTCACGGTCGCCTCCGGCTCCTCCAGGAAGAACCGCTCCGCTCCCAGGGTCACCACCGCCACCTTCTCCTGGGATGCGCCCAGCTCCACGATCTTCCGGGCCATGTAGGCGTTGTTGGAGGTGATGAGGTCGGCCCGGCTCAGGGCGAAGCGGGCGATCGCCCGCGCCAGAGGCGACGACGCCGCCGCCAGCAGCACGTCCGAGCCCCAGGCCGTGACCACGTAGGGGTGAAAGCGGGCCAGGCTCGCGTAGAACCCGTGCTCGACCACGTAGTGGGCATGCAGCACGTCCGGCGCAACCTCGCGCACCACCCGGCCCAGGCCCCGCCGCCAGTAGCGCAGCGCGTTGCCCAGCCGCAGCAACGAGGGCGGCACGAGCCCTCCGGCGCGGGCAGCGGCAGCGGCCCCGCCCGGGCCGCCGTGACCTCGCCCCGGGCTCAGCACGTGAAGCGTGTCCACCTCCAGCGGCGCGCCGGGCGGATAGTACGACACGGCGTGCACCTCGTGGCCGCGCTCCACGAAGTAGCGCAGCCAGCTCCGGGTGTGGACGCCGTCCATGTCGCCCACCACGCAGAGCCGCAGCCGGTCGGAGGGAGACGCTGGTCCGGTCATCGTTCTCAGTTCGTGGCCTTCCCTCAACCCCGAGGGCCGGCCTGCGCCGCCAGGCGGGCGCTCCAGCCGCGCGCCATGTCCAGGTAGAGGCGGACATCGCCGGCCCGCACGAACAGAGCCTCCCCGATGCTCCCGCCGGAGATGCGCCGGTACGCGACCAGGCTCAGAGCGAGAT
>CAZFGZ010000116.1:0-6734 GCA_964518585.1 uncultured Dehalococcoidia bacterium
TCTTCAGGCGGGCCAGGGTGCTGGCGTCCTGCCCCTCGACCACGGGCTGCATGCGTGTGAAGATGGAGGCGCTGGTGAGAGCTCCCTGGGCCGCGGGAAGCTGCACGGCCAGAAGTAGCACGAGAGCGATGGCGATACCGCTTCCCAGGATGGCCGCCCGCCTCAGGCTGAGGGCAGCCAGCACGGTCGCTCCCAGGATCAGGTCGATGTAGCCCTGGCGGGTGAAGGTGAAGAGAAGGGCTGTCCCGACGATAGCGAGACCGATAATGGCCAGCGCCCGGCTTCCTGCGGTGAAGCGGCGGGAGAGCAGGTAGAGGCTCAGTACCAGGGCGATGGCCAGGTACTGGCCGAAGGAGTCGGGGTGAATGCCCCCGCGGAGTCTGAGGAACCCGAGGTAGGAGTAGAATTGGGTCCTTGGGCTGTCCAGATCGCTGAAGACCTTGGTATAGAACGCGTAGGCGGCATCGGATACGCGGATGATCACGTTGAGGTTGAAGAGCGCCATCAGCACGCTGGATACGAAGAAGACCGTGATCGCCTGTCTGACCTGGGCAGGGGTTCGCAGTATCGAAGTGACCACCAGGTAGAGCATCACCCCGATGGCGGGGATCTTGACGTAGTCCAGGGCCATCAATGGGTGCGTGGTCCACAAGGCGGAGACGCCGGTCAGGCCGATGTAGGCCAGCATTGCCAGGAAGAGATGTCTTCCGTGCTGTCCAAGGGGAGCGCGGTCCAGGCGCAGGGCGAAGGCTGCGGCAACCACCATGAACAGGAGCACGACGACGAGCTCATCGCTGCGTACGGTGAGCCAGTTGTACCAGCCGCCGTGCAGGGAGGTGACCTGGAAGCTCCAGGGGAGGGCGGCGACGAGCACGTAGACGCCGGCCTGGGGATTGCGTACGGAGAGCACAGCGAGGAAGGCGCCGAAGCTTCCATATAGCACCAGCCTGGTGCTCAGCGTGCCCTCGCCGATCATGATGCCCAGGCGGAGCAGGAGCAGGGCGAGGACGAGGACGGCCACCGTGCGGAGCAGCGTCGGGTCAGACAGGTTGAGCGTGAGGCGCGGCCGATACAGGCTTCTCAGCATCATGCCATCTCCCTCGAGACAGCCTGGGCGGCGGCGGTGCGTGTTCCGGCCAGGGACGAGACCTCTGCCAGCATCAGCCGGTACATGTCGCGGATGTGGGTGGGTGGATCCGGGACGGCGACGTTGCTAATGAGCATCGCGTCGCAGAGTTCGTGGTCGGGGTGGAAGCCGTGCATGCCACGGGGCGCGTTCTGGCCCATGTAGCTCGGAGCGATGATCACTCCGGGGTCGGTCAGGAATATGAGGTCGCCGAAGCGGCGGTCCGGGAAGAGCACGCCGAGGGAGGCCAGTTCCTCGTCGGGTAGGACGCGCCCGCAGTCGAGCGACGCGAGGAGCAGGGCGAGGCGGGAGCCGGCTCTGTCGGTGTTGCACCAGAATCGGGCCATCGTTGAGTCGTAGAAGGGCAGGTAGTCGTTCGGGATGCGGAGGTCGAGTGACTCGACGAGGCCCATGAGGTCGGCGGTCCGGCGGGTGGGCACCATGCCGTGGTCGGAGAAGGCGTACATGTGGACGGGGAGGCCGCGCTCTCGAGCGGCGTCGAGGAGGGCGCGGAGACGCTCCTCGTACCAGAGAAGGCGTTCGGAGACGGCGGCCTCATCGTCGCAGTAGCGGTGGAGGAAGGAATCCACCGCTGAGAGGTGCATGAAGAGGAACGAGGCCTGGCCCTGTTGGATGGCGGCCAGGGCGCCGTCGAGGGCCTGCTGGTCGGTGTTGGGCGCGAGGGAGAGGTAGAAGGGGAGGCCGGCGTCGGCGATGTCGTCCCAGATGGAGCGACCGCGGTTGAGGCCACCCGGCGCGAAGGCGTTGCGCCTCTCGTTGTAGTCGAAGTGCTGCAGGTGCTTGAGGGGGACATCGTACAGGTTGAAGTAGCCGGAGCAGCCGCTGGTGTAGCGGCAGGCGCGCTCTACGACCCTGCGGAAGCGGCGATGGAAGCCGCGCAGGCGCGGCACCCAGGCGAGCCAGCGGGTCCAGGCGAAGGGCGACGGGCCATCGGCGCGGTAGAGGGCGTTCCAGTGGCCGTGCTCGGCGGGCATGAGGCCGGAGATGATGGTGGGGATGGCGGCGCTGCTGAAGCCGAGGATGGTCTGGAGACTTGTGCGTGTGGCGTCCAGCTCGGGGAGGAAGGAGCGATCGCGGATGTAGCTCCAGCCCAGGGCGTCGAGGAGAGCGAAGACGGCGATGTGGCTGCCCTGCGATCCTGTGACGCCGTTTGTCTCTATCCGAAGTGTCGTTGCCATATCTCCACGTACCTCCGTACTGCGGCGAGCCACCAGTCCGTGCCGTCGATAGGGCGCGAGAGGCCCAGGAGCTCGGCCAGGGGTCTGGGCGCGGCGGCGTCACGATATGAGCGCAGGAGCAGCGGGGCGATAGCCTGCGAGCGCCGCTCAGGCGGGATGCCGCAGGCGCGCAGGGCCCGGATGCTCCGGGGCGGTCCGAATATGAGGCAGCCTTTGACCAGCGCCTTCCACCAGGCGGGCGTGGCGAAGGGTGCGGAGCCCACCGCGGAGGCGTAGCCGTCCCAGGAGAAGCCGCCGGCGGGCAGGCGCAGGCTCTCGTAGCGCTCGTAGCTGCGGGTGCAGATGTCGGCGAGCCACTGCCAGCGGTCGCGGACGTCCCAGCCGTTGAGCAGGCTATCGCCGGAGCCGGGGCGAAGCTTGGCGGCGGCGGCGGTGCGGTATGCCCGGCTGAGCTCCACGTCGATTGTCGCGGCGGGCAGGTCGGCGATCCTGCGTGTCCTCTCCTCGAGGGAGTAGTGGTAGCGTCGCGTGGCAAGCAGGAAGGCGTCGCCGAGGGCCAGGATGGCCTTGACGGCCTGGTAGTTGCGTTGGGCCCGGTCGGCGTCAGATGGTCGGGAGGGACGGGATGCCTGCAGGTAGGCCCAGAGGAGCGAGGCGAAACGGTTGGCCAGCGTGCGCGAGCCGTCGTGGAGAGGGATGGCCGCCGGGTCGATATCGGGGAGGGCGGAGCGCAGCCCCTCCGGGTCGCCCCAGAGGGTGCGATAGGCGCTACGCATCTCGTAGAAGGCGATCATGGGCGGGCGGCTGCGGAGGCTTTCGGCGTCCATCAGCCAGACCTCGACGAAGGGGGCGCAGACGATGGACTCGATACGCTCGCGGAGGGCGCGGGCATTCGGGTCGCGGGCCGGCCTTTTGGTGATGACCACCAGGTCGTAGTCGCTGATGAGGTGGACGCGGCCGTGGCGGACGAGGACGCAGCCTTCGCCGCGGGCGAAGCCGCCGACCAGATAGACTCCGCGGAGGGCGGGCGGTCCGTATTCGGTGAGGATCGCCTCGAGGGCGCGCGCGAGGTCGCGCTCGATGAGGGCGTCGACCTGCGGGTCCGGGTCGGCGAGGAACCGGGGCTCTGTCCTCGTCTGTGTGGTGAAGCTCTGCACGCGAGATCGTGTTTGGAAGACCATCACTAGACCCCTGTACCATTCCTGTTTGCTATGAAACTGTTCCTCCAGGGGCCCTCTTTCTGATACTGCGTCAAGGTCCACTCCGGATGAGACTCTAGCCATTCATTACATGCTCTTTGTTCTCCAGAACGTGGGTTTCCTTTGAAGTTGTACCAATCGTCGAAGACTATGACAGTTCCATCTGCCAGCAGAGGTGTAATGAAGCTTAGAGCCGACATTGCGGATTCGTATAAGTCTGAATCTATGTACACAATGGCCGCCTTCTTCATGCTGTGCTTTTCTATTGTGGCGTCATTGAGGATATCTTCGAACCAACCGGGGACAGTTACTACGCGATCTAGGGGCAAACCTGCCCGTGCTATGTTCCTCCTGAAGTCAGCCTGCGAACAGGAGAATTTGCCCTCAGCGAAATCCTGGGAAAGAGAGTCACTTCCAACAGGGCTTGGAAGGCCCTGAAAGGAATCAAAGGCGAAGAACCTCATCCTTTGCCATATTTCATGCCTGTCGATGCAATCTCGATCAGTATTCCAAATGCTAGGCGCAGAGGCGGCCCGAAAAGCGTGTTCAATGGCTCGAAAAGCGGAGATGAAGGAGTTGCCGGTGTACACTCCAAACTCGAGGTAGTCACCGTCGATCTTGTCTGCTGCTATGAACGTTGCAGCTTTGTACACTACAGAGTCACTTTCGTTCAGGGCGAATCTGCCCAACGTTGTCCGCACGGGATAAAGGAGTGTTCTCAGGCGTTCGCGGATTTCACGTCTCATGTGTCTACACGCCCTTCTGATTGGTCTGGGGAATCTGGCGGCATACGGCGATCAGGTTGATGGCGCGCTCAAGTTGGGCATCGGTGACCGGGAAGTCCCGGGACTGGACGTCGGCGGCCAGGACGGTGCCCGTGCGGCGCATGGCGAGGTTGCGCAGGCGTCGCGGTAGGAGGCGTCGGAGGCCGAGGGCGTCGATTCGATTGAGCAGGGTGAGTGTGCGGGCGCGCCTGGATTCAGGGTTGTGGATGCCGCGAGGATCTTGCAGGCCGAGCATGCGCACCCGGGGGAAGACCGCTCGGAGGAGTGAGTCGAACTCGGCCGGGGCGTATTCCCGGACGTGGTATGGGTTGGGCGGGATGCTGCGCGAGCCGGGGCGCTCTCTGTTCGGGGTCGTGATGGCGTCGGCGCCGCCGGGTTGCAGGACGCGGGCGATCTCTCGCAGGAAGCGTCCGCGAAGGGGAGGCGCGTGCCGTCGGCGATGAGGAAGGCGAGGCGGGCGCCGTTGGGGGTCCATCGCGTGCGAGCTGAGAGGACGGCCTCCGGGGCGATGTCGAGTCCGAGCACGGTGGCGCCGCCAGCTGCGAGGATGGGCATGCCGTAGCCCTCGCCGCAGGAGAGATCGAGGATCCGCTCCGCCGGGCCGAGCTGGCCGGCGATGAAGCGGTACATGGCGAGGTAGGGGCTGTACATCGGGTCAGACCGCTCGGGCAGGGTACGCTCGCGGGCGACGGGCGGTGGGTGTCTCGCTGGTCCGGCGACGGTTGTCATCTCTTGGTCTCCTCTCCCGTCTAAGCGACGCCGGGTGCGATGAGCGCCGTGACCAGCCTGCGCAGCGGCAGGCCGGAGCGGAGCAGGTAGTGGGCCTGTTCGGGGCCGACGAGGCCCAGGGCCCGGATGGCGAGCAGCCATAGCAGGCCCGTCGCGGCGATTGCGGCCAGGAGCAGAGGCGACAGGCCGGTGACGGCGTATGCCGGGAGCAGGAGGAGGAAGAGGCTGGCGCAGGCGTAGCATTTGGCGATGTAGCGCCAGGGGATCTGCACTTCGCGGAAGATCCTGCTGCGCACCCAGAGAGCTGAGGAGGCAGCGACGACGAGTGAGATCGACCCCGAGGCCACCGCTCCCGTCAGCCCAAAGCGGGGGATGAGGATGAAGATCAGGGCGATGTTGAACGCTGCCAGTGGGACGGCGAGTGCCAGTGAGATCCAGGTGCGCTCCGTGGCTCGCTCCACGAAGCCGAAGGGCATCGCGAAGAAGCCGAACGAGTAGGCGATGAAGAAGACGACGGCGATGGTCCCGGCTGTGGACTGCTCCGGTCCATAGAGGATCACGAAGGCGGGCCTGGCGATCGCTGCCCCCAGGAGGGAGAGCGGCGCGACCAGGAAGAAGAGCATCTTGTAGAAGGTGGTGATGACGCTGTAGAAGCGGCTCCGGTCGGACACATACAGCTCGTTCAGGCTGACGCCCGCTACATTCATGACTACCAGGGGGATGAAGCTGAGAAGGCGGGCAGGGAGGGTGTATCCCAGATTGTAGAAGCCGGTGTGGGCTGTGGTGTCGTAGCGGGCCAGGGCAACGTTCTCCGACTGTGTCCCGATGATCGTGTTCGGGATCTGGGCCGCGAAGTAGGGGGCAGAGAAGCGGATCACCCGCCAGGGGTTGATCGGCTCGTGCGCTTCGCCATCGCCGGAGTCTCCCAGGTCGAGATGCCGCAGTCGGACGATGTTCACAATCAGCAGAATGGCGGCGGGTACCGCAGGCGTGAGCACCGCCCCGATGGCACCCATGCCTGCGGCAAGCAGCAGGCAGAGGGCGCCAAGGCCGAACGTGGTGCCAAGCATGGCGAAGATGGCTGGCACCTTAACGTCGTAGTGGCCCATGAGGACCAGCGTCAGGACGCTGTTGATTGCGATCAGGCCATAGGGCAGGAGGCCGAAGAACACCACGGTCCCGATCTCCGCCGAGTAGAACTGGTTGAGCAGGGGACGGGTGAACCAGGCCAGTGCCACCAGGAGAAGCCATATCCCTAACTGGACGGTCAGCACCGACCGCATGAGGCGCCTGATACCCCTCGTGTTGCCGCTGACACGCAGTTCCGGGACGAAGCGGACCAGCGCTTGATCGAGGACGAGCGTGTAGAGGATGGGGGCGAAGGTGAGGATGGCGATCGCCGTTGCGTACTCGCCGTAGGTGCTGCTGCCGAGCATGCGCACGACGACGACGGTGTTGAGGATGGCAAAGACCACGGCGTGGACGCCACGCGCTACCGTCCAGAAGACGGAGCGGGAGACGTTCTCCACCGTCAGTAGCTTGGCCTCAGCCATCGGCCGTTGCCCCTGTCCAGACTCGGTCGCGGGGGAGGCGCAACTCTGAGAAGAGCGCCTCCGATCGTCGGAGCCAGGTGTGGTCGCGAGCCGCGCGGCGGCGGGCGCGCCGCCGGATCGCCTCAGCCTTGTGAGGATGCTGG
>CAZFGZ010000117.1:0-1801 GCA_964518585.1 uncultured Dehalococcoidia bacterium
GCTCACCAAGCAAACGGAAAGGGGGTAAGTGTACGGGATCTACTGAACGAGTACAGACCCTTGCGCGGTCGGGGCCTGCCAGGCTAACATAGCAGGCCGACCCCTGGCCATCACAGGGCTCGGCATTTTGGAACCGTCGGTGCTCTCATCACCGGCGGTTCCCTTGTGTGCATACAGACGTTACCGCTTGTCCTCAAAGCCTGTCAAGGCTTTCGTATTCGATCGGCGAGGATCTTGCCTGGCTTCTTGCGTCAAGCGGAGCCGGCGCTGCGGCGGCTGACGTACATCTACCACCTGCCGTCCATCCCCTACGTCCGCGGCCAGCTCACCGCCGCGGACGAGCTTCCTCCCCTTGAAGGGCGCCAACCCGACCTGCTACAATCGCCAAGGAGGGATCGCATAGTGGTCTAGTGCGGCCGCCTGCTAAGCGGTTACCCTGGGAGACTGGGGTCATGGGTTCGAATCCCATTCCCTCCGCCACCCTCAAGGCTTCGAGGCCCCTCCCAGGGGGCTTTTTTCGGGAGGCACGGTGCGCTACTACATCTGGACCGCAGGCTGCCAGATGAACAAGGCCGACTCCCAGAAGCTGGCCGCAGGGCTGGAACACCTGGGCCTGCGGGCGGTCGCCCGGCCGGAGGAGGCCGACCTCGTCGTGCTCAACACCTGCGTCGTGCGCGACCACGCAGAGGCCCGGGGCATCAGCAAGCTCGGCACCCTCAAGAAGCTGCGCGCCCGCGGACACCACTTCACCATCGCTGTCATGGGCTGCATGGTCGGCCCCCGCACCGAAGACCTGCGCCGCCGCTTCCCGTACGTCGATGTGTTCGCCCGACCTCAGGAGTTCGACCCTATCCTGGAGGCCATCGGCCTTGACGACGTCGGCGGCGAGTTCTGGCCCACCACCTACGCCCTTCCCGATAGCCCCACCGCCTACGTCCCCGTCATCCACGGCTGCGACAAGTTCTGCACCTACTGCATCGTTCCCTACCGTCGGGGGCGCGAGCGCAGCCGCCCCATCGAGGACGTGCGGGCCGAGGTAGAGCACCTGGCCGACCGCGGCGTCCGCGAGGTCACCCTCCTCGGCCAGACAGTGGAGTCCTACGGCCACGACCTGCCCGGCCAGCCCGACCTGGGCGACCTCATGCGCGCCCTTCACGACGTCGAGGGGATCTGTCGCATCCGCTTCCTCACCTCCCATCCAAAGGAGATGACCGAGCGTATCGTGGACGCAGTGGCCGAGCTCCCCAAGGTCTGCGAGTACTTCAACGTGCCCGTCCAGTCCGGCGACAACGAGGTGCTGGAGCGCATGCGCCGCGGCTACACCGTCGAGCAGTACCGGGAGAAGATAGAGAGCATTCGCCGCCGGATGCCCGCCGCGACCATCACCACCGATGTCATCGTGGGCTTCTGCGGCGAGACGGAGGAGCAGTTCCGCCACACCTACGACCTGCTGGCGGACCTCCGCTTCGACAAGGTGCACGTGGCCGCCTACTCGCCCCGGCCCGGCACCATCGCCTGGCGTCGCCTGGAGGATGACGTACCCCGCGAAGTGAAGCTGGAGCGCCTCCACGCCATCGAGGCGCTGGAGGCGGGCATCGCCGGGCAGATCAATGCGGCGCTCCTGGGTGCCGAGGTGGAGGTGCTGGTGGAGAGCCGCCAGAACGGGCGCTGGTCCGGCCGCACCCCCTCCGGCAAGCTCACACACTTCGAGGGTCGCACCGCTGTCGGCGAGCTGGCCGCCGTGCGCGTCGAGCACACCAGCCCCTGGTCACTCCGCGGATTTGCTGTAGGCTGAGGTAGC
>CAZFGZ010000117.1:1811-6723 GCA_964518585.1 uncultured Dehalococcoidia bacterium
ATGACTCCGAAAGCTTCCCATCCCTCCTCTCCCGGCGCCCAGCCACCGCCGGCGCATCAGCCCCTCGTGGCCGTCCTGGTGGTCATCTTCACCGTCGCTGAGGGCGAGCTCAAGGTACTGCTGATCCGGCGCAGCCTGAACCCGTTCAAGGATTCGTGGGCGATCCCGGGCGGTCGTCTGGAGCCTGCTGAGACGCTGGACAATGGGGCCTCCCGCAAGCTGGTCGAGGAGACAGGCGTGGCCGACGTCTACCTGGAGCAGCTCTACACCTTCGATGGGCTGGACCGTACCGCTCCCCAGGGAGCCGTCGCCGTGGCCTATTTCGCCCTGGTTGACTACGCACGCACCCGCCTGGCACAGCGCACCGATTGGCAGCCGGCCTGGTTCTCCATCGGCGCCGTCCCGCAGCTCGCCTTCGACAACCGGGCCGTCATTGAATACGCTCTCCAGCGCCTTCGCTACAAGCTGGAATACACCAATGTCGCCTACAGCCTGCTGCCGGAGCGCTTCACCATGACCCGACTCCAGCAGGTCTACGAGACCATCCTCGACAAGAAGCTGGATAAGCGGAACTTCCGGAAGCGCATGCTCTCCCTGGGCATCATCGAGCCCACCACCGAGTCGCTGGTGGAGGGCGCCCACCGTCCCGCCCGCCTCTACACTTTCTCCAGCCGCGAGCCCGTCATCCTTTAATCGGCTCTATCTCGCCCAAGATTCCCTTAGTGTGCTCTTGACACTAAGCCCTGCCAGCAGGTATAGTTAGTGTACTATAGACACTAACTCCCGCCGGGGGTATGCGATTTCGCCGGCTGGCCTGCTAGGAAGGAACCTCCAATGACCACTCCTGTAGCCGACCGCTCCGCTGTCCTCACTGGTATCGCCTGCGAGGGCGACAGCATCCGGACGGTGCCCCTGGCCCAGGAGCGGGACTTCGCCCGCTGGCAGCAGGACATCCCCCGGGAGTACTGGCCACTCTCCCGCGAAGAGCTGATCGGGCGCATCCGCGCCGCTCGAGACGCCCTGGGAAGCCGGCTCATCCTGCTGGGCCATCACTACCAGCGCCAGGACATCATCCAGTTCGCGGACTTCAAGGGCGACTCCTTCAAGCTGGCCCGCTGGGCCGCCCAGCACCCCGAGTCAGAGTACATCGTGTTCTGCGGCGTGCACTTCATGGCAGAGGCTGCCGACATCGTCAGCGCCCCCCACCAGAAAGTGATGCTGCCCAACATGACCGCAGGTTGCTCCATGGCCGACATGGCCGACCCCGACGATGTCCTCTCCTGCTGGGAAGAGCTGGACGAGATCGGCCTCACCGAGGGCACCATCCCCATCACCTACATCAACTCGGCCGCCTCCCTGAAGGCCTTCTGCGGCCGCCACAACGGCATCGTGTGCACCTCCAGCAACGCCCAGGAGGTCCTGGAGTGGGCCTTCGGGCGGGCGCGGCGCGTCCTCTTCTTCCCCGACCAGCACCTGGGCCGCAACACCGGCCGGAAGCTGGGGATTTCCCTCGGGGAGATGCCGCTGTGGGACTACACCATCCCGGTGGGCAGCCTCGGCGGCAGCAGCGAGGCCGACCTGGCGCGAAGCCGCGTCATCCTCTGGAGGGGACACTGCTCGGTTCATCAGCGTTTCACCGTGGACCAGATCCGGCAGGCCCGCGACCGCTTCCCCGACGTCAACATCGTAGTGCACCCGGAGTGCCCCATGGAGGTGGTCGAGGCCGCCGACTGCGACGGCTCCACGGAGTTCATCGTCCGCCAGGTGATCGATTCGCCGCCCGGCTCAGTCTGGGGCGTGGGCACCGAGGTCAACCTGGTGACCCGTCTCGCCAGGGAGAACCCCGACAAGGTCATCTTCTGCCTGGACCCGGTCGTCTGCCCCTGCTCGACCATGTACCGCGTCCACCCCGCCTATCTGGCCTGGACGCTGGAGAGCCTGGTGCAGGGCCGCGTGGTCAACCAGGTGAAGGTGGACGAGGGGACGGCCCAGTACGCGAAGGTCGCCCTGGACCGGATGCTGGAGATCGTCTAGCTCGGCAGGAGGATGCGACCAGAGTCGAGTGCCGCTGCCGGGGGCTTTCGCTTCCGCCTACACCACCGCGGTGGCGGTGCCCACGATCGTGATCGTTCCGTCGGGCTTGTCGCACCACACCTCGCACTGAGCGCGCTGGCGCGAGCCTTCCGGCGTCATCTCCTTGATGACGCCGCGGGCGGTCACCGTCTCGCCCCCCCAGAGGATGTTGACCAGGTTCAGGGTGGCACGCCCTCCCACGTACCAGCCCGGCCCGAAGCGCCGCGTCATCATCTCAGACACGAAGCAGGTCGAGAACATCCCCTCCACCACGATGTCGGGGAAGCCCAGCTTGCGGGCCTCCTCCCGGTCGTTGTGGTAGTTCTTCATCGGGCCGGAGAACCTCCGGCACATCTCCAGCGTCACCTCCTTGGCCACGCCGGGGATCTCCTCGATGACCGGGGGCGCTCCCACCTCGAACTTGCGCGCGGACGCCTTCTCCCGGTCCTTGTCCACGACGACGCTCTCGGTCGGCTGGCCCATGAGGAAGCTCTGATGGGTCCGGCTGCGGGCCAGAAGGCGGCCGTCGGCACCCAGGAAGGAAACCTCCTTCACCACCTGCTCCCGCTCTCGCTTGGCGCGGCGGTCGACGATGACCGAATGACTGGTGATGCGGTCGCCGACCATCATGGGCTGGAAAAGCTCCCACTCCTGCTTGGCGTGAAGGTTCCCAAAGACGCTCAGGTACCAGCCGAGGGAGCGGTACACCTCCTGGCACAGGAGGAAGGCCGGCGCCACCGGCCCGCCGAAGGGCGACGACCCGGAGTACCAGGGGTTCCGATCCTCCACCGCCTCCACGAAGTGCTCCACCAGATCCGGCGTGATCTCCACCTCGCGGCCGCCGAAATCGCGGCCTACGTACACCTCGTCCTCGCTCATCCAAGCCATGGCGCACCTCCCTCGTATCGCCCGCCCCGACACCGCTCGGAGCGTCCCGATTCTACCACCGACCCTGACCAGCCGCGAGGGATCAAGCCGACTCGGCTCCCTCGCCACCCGCCTGCCCGCCTGAGGCTGGCCGGCGCATACTAGCGGCACCATGCAGCGTTTCGATTACATCGTCGTTGGTTCGGGCATCGCCGGTCTCTACGCCGCTCTCCTGGCGCGGGAGCACGGGCGCGTGCTAATCCTCACCAAGGGCTCCATCGACGAGTGCAACACCAAGTACGCCCAGGGCGGCATCGCCGCCGCCGTAGGCACCGACGACTCCCCGGATCTCCACCTCCGTGACACCCTCGCCGCGGGGGCGGGCCTCGTGGACGAAGAAGCTGCCCGCATCCTCACCAGCGAGGCCGCGGATCGCATTCAGGACCTGGTGCGCTTCGGCGTCCCCTTCGACAGCGTGAACGGAGAGGTGGCCCTGGGACGGGAGGCCGCTCACAGCCGCTCTCGCATCCTGCACGCCGGCGGCGACTCCACCGGCGCCCACATCGAGATCTCCCTGTCGAACGTCGCCAGACTTTCGGGCATCACCATCAAGGAGCACTGCCAGGTCGAGCGCATCGTCGTGCAGGATGGCAACGCCACCGGCGTGTCCACCCTCGACTGTCGCACGAACACGCAGGAGGATTTCGAGGGCGGGGCCATCATTCTGGCCACGGGCGGCTGCGGCCAGCTCTTCAAGGTGAGCACCAACCCGGAGGTAGCCACCGGCGATGGGATCGCTCTGGCCTACCAGGCGGGCGCGCAGATCACGGACATAGAGTTCACACAGTTCCATCCCACGGCCCTCCGGCTGCCCGGGGTACCCGTCTTCCTCATCTCTGAGGCCGTACGCGGCGAGGGCGCCGTCCTCCGCAACAGCTCAGGGAGCCGCTTCATGCCCGACTATCACCCCCTGGCAGAGCTGGCACCCCGCGACATCGTGGCCCGCGCCATCCTCACCGAGATGGTGAAGGCGGGGACCGACCGCGTCCACCTGGACATCACCCACCTGCCGCCAGAGCGGGTCAGCGCCCGCTTCCCCCAGATCTACCGTCACTGCCTCGATCACGGCCTCGACATCACCCGCGAGCCCATCCCGGTCTCTCCCGCTGCCCACTACATGATGGGCGGCGTCCGCACCAACACGCTCGGCGAGACCAACCTCCGCAATCTCTACGCCTGCGGCGAGGTCGCCTGCACCGGCGTCCACGGGGCCAACCGCCTGGCCAGCAACTCCCTGCTGGAGACGGTGATCTTCGCCAAGCGGGTGGTGGAGCGCACCCTGGAGCCTGACGCCGGCCGGCAGGCCGGCCAGACCGATGCCGACGCCATCCCCCTGCCCGAGCGCCGGCCACCCGAGGCTCCACCCCCCGACCGGGCGGCCCTTCAATCCCTCATGTGGGAGCACGTGAGCATCGTCCGCAGCGGCGAATCGCTGGCGCAGGCCTGCGCAACCCTGGCCGCCTGGGAGGCCCGCCTCGTCCCACCAACCGACCGGCCCTCCCATGAACTCGCGAATCTGGTCCTGCTGGGACGCCTGGTAGCAGAGGCCGCCCTCATACGCGAGGAAAGCCGCGGCGCCCACTACCGTACCGACTTCCCCGAGCCCCGCGAGGAGTGGCGCCGCCACATCGTGTTCCGACGCCATGCCTGAGGAGCTCCCTCCCTCCCTGGACGAAGCCCTGGTGCGGCGGCTGGTCGAGGCCGCCCTGGAGGAGGATGCCGCCCGCCGCGATGTCACCACCCGCGGCTTGATCCCCCCGGACCAGCAGGGGCAGGGCGTGATCCTGGCGAAGGCCGAAGGCGTCGTCGCCGGCCTGCCGGTGGCTGCGGCTGTCTTCCACGCACTGGACTCGACCGTGGCCTTCGAAGCAGAAGTGGCCGAAGGGGCACGCGTCTCTCCGGGACACCACAT
>CAZFGZ010000118.1:0-6700 GCA_964518585.1 uncultured Dehalococcoidia bacterium
CTGGTGTGGCATTGCCGACCTGATGCGTGGAGATGCAACCCTCGTCTGTCGTATGGGCGGGACGGGGATGAGCGAGCCTGAGATCACCACGGGGCTAACCGAGTCTCTCAACGAGGCGTTCAGCAGTGCGCACTTGGTCATTGAACCCAAGAAGACTGATCTCAGGAATCGTCAAACGCCATCCTTCAGGCCAGGCAGCACGGGTTGCCGCTTCGAAGTTGACTACGTTTTCAAGCTGGGGTAGAGGACTCAATTGCAGGCTGTTTGCCAGTCAAGAGGATAGCCTGCTCCTCCGCAAAGACAACACGTCCTCGCTAGACTTTTAGCCCTGCTCGGCGCCATGTTCTGAACAGCCCCAGGCACCCAACAGGCCAGAGCCTCGCCCTTCCCTGGGCGCCCCCGTCGCGGCCCGCGCGCAGCCCAACAAGAAGAGGGCCCGGGTACCTCCCGGGCCCTCAGTATGCACCGTGATTGACGGCTAGTTCGCCCGCCCGAACAGCGCCACCGAGCAGGTGAACGAACCCGGCCGCCCGCCCAGGTTGTGCGTAAGGCCGATGTCCGCCTTCTTGATCTGACGCTCCCCGGCCCTGCCCAGGATCTGGTTGTACACCTCGTAGATCATCCGCAGCCCGCTCGCCCCGATCGGGTGGCCGAAGCACTTCAGCCCCCCATCCGAGTTGACCGGCAGGTCGCCCTCGTGCAGCGTGAACGAGCCCTTCTCCACGTCCTCCCTGGCCCGGCCGCGAGGGCTGAACCCCAGGTCTTCGTAGATGATCAGCTCGGTGATCGTGAAGCAGTCGTGCACCACCGCCATGTCGATCTCTTCGCGAGGGTTCTTGATGCCGGCCTCCTCATAGGCCCGCTTGGCGGCGGCGACGTTCTCCGGGAAGTGCACGAAGTCGTAGTCGTCGAGAAGCAGCCCCTGCGAGCCGCCCACCGCGATCCCCAGCGCCTTCACTAGGATGTAGTCCTTCCCCATGCTCTTGGCGATCTCTGGGCGGGTGATGATCGCGGCTGCTGCGCCGTCGCTGACGCCGCAGCAGTCGAACAGGCCCAGCGGCCAGGCGATCATCGGTGCGTTGATGGCCTGCTCCACCGTGATCTCACGGCGCAGGTGCGCCTTCGGGTGCAGAGTGCCGTTGTGGTGGTTCTTGACGGCGATCTGGGCGAGGATGC
Source organism: uncultured Dehalococcoidia bacterium (assembly GCA_964518585.1). GTDB lineage: Bacteria > Chloroflexota > Dehalococcoidia > DSTF01 > CAZFGZ01 > CAZFGZ01. The sequence continues at coordinate 1,177 of CAZFGZ010000118.1, forward strand.
GCTTCCCCTCCTCGTAGGGCATGCCGTAGTGATGGAAGTACCGGGTAGCCGCCAGCGCGAACTGCGAGGGCGGCGGCACCGGCGGGTCGACCTGGGTACCCGGCGCGGCCGCACCCCCGAGGCCCGTAAAACCGCTGTCCTTCTGCTTCTCCACCCCCACCGCCAGAACGATGTCGTAGATGCCCGCGGCCACCGCGTAGGATGCGTTCCTGAAGGCGTCGGTGGCCGTCGCGCAGGCGTTCTCCACGCGGGTGATGGGGATGTAGTTCAGCTTCAGGGCCCTGGCGAGCGGCTGTCCGGTGCCGAAGGTGCCCACCGTGCCCAGCCACGCGGCCTCGATCTCATTGGGCTCGATCCCGGCGTCCTCGTAGGCCTCGTACGCCGCCTCCACCAGCAGGTCCGTGCCGTCAACCTCCCAGCGCTCACCGAACTTCGTGCAGCCCATCCCGATGACAGCGACGCGATCTTTGATCCCTTCCATTGCTGTTCTCCTCCCGGCTATACCCTGACCGGCGTTGACTTCCAGTAGTAGTTGTGGATGCCTCCCACCGTGCGCAGCTTGCGGAAAGTCATCTCCACAGGTAGCCCGATGCGCACGTCCTCGACCTCGCGGTCGGTCATCATGCAGAGCATGCGCCCGCCCCCCTCGAAGTTTATCACGCTGATCACCAGGGGGACATCCGGCGTACCTGCCACGTAGTCCAGGGAGTAGGTGAACACCTCCGCGGGCACGTCCGAGAGCCGCTCGTGCTCGAACTGGTCCTTGGTCTGGCACTTGACGCAGACGCGCTCCGGCGGGAACTGGCGATAGCCGCACTGCTTGCACCTGACGCCGTGGAGGCGCAGGTTCTTGTCCGTCTCCCTCAGGAGCGCGGAGACCGAGGGCACCGCCGCGGCGGGCCGCCGCGCTGCCGCGGTGGGCATCATCTCCCGCCAGCGGGCGTATTCGTCGTAGCTCTTGAGGATGTGCTTTGACTCCACGTGCGCCTTCACCCCGCGGTGGCCGTCCCGCGTCGCCTCCACCTTCTCGTTGGCGCGCACGGACAGCACGTCGCAGCCGTCGCCGTAAGCCGCCACCAGGATGCGCTCACCTGCCTTCGCCTCCTCCAGCGCTGCCACCAGCAGCATGAGGGGGAAGGCCGCCCCGGTGTTGCCAACCTGCCCGTACAGGGGGTCCTGAACCTGCCCCTCCTCGAGGCCCATCATGCGCGCCAGTTGGCCGTGGCGACGGGCGTCGCTGGAGTGGTAGACGGCCTTCTGGAAGTCCTTGGGGCTCAGCTTCTGGCTGGACAGAAACGCCTTCACCCCTGCCGGAATGACCCGCAGGTAGCCCTCCTCGATGACGAAGCGGTCCTCCCACGACCTGATGAAAGTGTCATCCCCCGACCGCCAGATATCCAGCACGTTCTCGGTCGTCGATTGAACGGCCTCTATCTCCGCAGCCACATCCTCGCTGGAGATGAGCAGGGCCGCGGCCCCGGCCCCCAGCGACGGCTCCAGCGGGTCCCTGGGGGCGGCAATGCGGCAGTCCGCTGCCACCACCAGCACGTTCTTGGCGTGGCCTGACTCCACCGCCTCCGAGGCCATCCGTATGGCGGTGGTCCCCGCCCGCAGGACGTTGGTCACGTCCGCGCTGGAGATGTCACGGCGCAGGTCCAGGGCAGTGGCGATGATCGCCGCGTTCTGCTTCTCCAGATACGGTGGCGTAGTGGTGGCAAAGAGGATGCCGTCCACCAGCGACCTATCCAGGCCCTTCAGACAGTTTGTGCCCGCAGCCACCGCCATAGTGATGCTGTCCTCATCGAAGTTGGCCACGGCCTTCTCGCCCCGGTAGGTCCAGCCGTCCGTCCCGGCGCCCAGCCGGTACTTGGGTATGTATGCTCCGTAGGACCTTATTCCTGGCATAGTCACCTCCCGCCGCACTCGAAACCAGGTCCCTCTTTCTGCGTCACAAACCTAGTATCTTTTCGGGTCAGTGTCAAAATCTGCACGGACCTTGCTTGGCCGTGCCGAATGGCCCTCACCCGGTATGGGCCCCTATGCTAGACTCGAAGCCGGCAACATCCCTTCCTTGGAGGCCGGCAGGCCTGTCGCGACTGGAGGACCTACGACATGACCGATGGCGCGCTGGAAGGGGTCAAGGTGCTCGAATACGCGCGGATGGTCAGCGGCCCCTACTGCGCCAAGCTCCTGGCCGACCTGGGGGCAGAGGTCGTCAAGATCGAGCAGCCCTCCCTGGGCGACCCCGCTCGCCGGAGAGGCCCTTTCCCCGAGGACATCCCTCACCCGGAGAAGAGCGGCCTATTCCTCTACCTGAACACCAACAAGCTGGGTATCACCCTCGATCTCCAGAAGGAGGAGGGCAGAAAGGTCCTCCGCGAGCTGGCCGGGTGGGCCGACATACTCATCGAGGACACTCCCCCCGGTCAGATGGAAGAGCTGGGCCTCGGCTATGAAGCCCTCAGCGCCATCAACCCTCGGCTCATCGTTACGTCCATCACCCCCTATGGGCAGACCGGCCCCTACCGCGACCGCAAGAGCTACCACCTCAACCTCTACCACGCCAGCGGTCACTCTGCCTTCCTTTACGTCGCGCCCGACGAGGCGGAGAGCCGGCCGCTGGCCGCCGGAGGACTGGTGGGCGACTACGACGCCGGCCTCACCGCCGCCGTCGCTACCCTGGGCGCCCTCTTCTGGCGCCTGCAAACCGGCGAGGGCCAGCACGTCGATATCTCCGAATTCGAGGCGCTGGTGGGTCTGGAGCGCGTGGAGATCAACCACTTCGCCAACAACCCGGGCCCCAGGCGCTTGCCGGGCATGATCGGCGGCCTGCTGCCCTGCAAGGACGGCTACGTGGTAGTCACCGCCGCCCAGGACCATCAGTGGCACGCCCTGGTCGAGCTCATGGGCAACCCCGCCTGGGCTCAGGAAGAGAAGTGTGCCAACGAGTTCACCCGCTCCCAGCACCGAGACGAGATCCAGCCCCTCATCGTGGAGTGGATGAGCCACCACGCCATGGACGAGATCTATCACCGCGGCCAGAGCGTGAGCCTCCCCGTAGGGCCCGTGCGCACGGTCGAAGATATCGCCAACTGGGAGCAGCCGCGGCAGCGCGGCTTCTTCGCCGAGATGGACCATGCCGAGGCGGGAAGACTGACCTATCCGACCGCCGGCTACAGCCTCACAGAAACGCCCTGGCGAGGGGAGCGGGCCGCCCCTCTTCTCGGGCAGCACAACGAGCAGGTCTTCTGCGGCCGCCTGGGCTACTCCCGCGAGGAGCTGGCCCGGCTCGCCGCGGAAGGAGTCGTCTAGTTGGGAGTCACCGGGTGACGCAGGCGCCTTTGGAGGGGGTTAGGATCGTCGACTTCACCTGGGCCTGGGCGGGCCCCCAGGCCACCCTTCTCCTGGGCCTCCTGGGGGCCGAGGTGATCAAGGTGGAGAGCAGACGCCGGCTCGACCACACCCGCATGCGCTCCCTCATGGCCGGGCCCACCATGGCCGGCCCCGATCACTCCACCATCTTCAGCGACCTCAACTTCAATAAGCTTAGCCTCACCCTGAACCTCACCCAGCCAAAGGCGGTGGAGATCATCAAGAGCCTGGTGCGCATCAGCGACGTTGTCGCTCAGAACATGCGCCCCGGCGTAATGGATAGGCTGGGCCTGGGCTACGAGGACCTGCGGGCGGCCAAGCCTGACATCATCATGCTCTCCTCATCGGCTGTGGGCTCCACCGGCCCCGAGCGCTCGTACGTCGGCTATGCTCCCAACTTCGCCGCCATGGGCGGCATCGCTCACATCACCGGTCGCGCCGATGGCCCGCCCCAGCCCCTGAGCGGCGCCATTGACCTGCGGGTGGGCACCACCTCTGCCTTCGCCATCCTGGCTGCCCTCTACCATCACAGGCGCACCGGCCGCGGGCAGCACATCGACCTGTCTTCCACCGAAGCCATCAGCGCCCTCATCGGGCACGTCTTCATGGACTATGAGATGAACGGGCGGGTACCGGGACGGAACGGCAATCACGATCAGGCGATGGCTCCCCACAACTGCTACCCCTGCCGGGAGGAGAAGGAATGGGTGGCCATCGCCGTCGCCAGCGACGAGGAATGGCGCGCCCTCTGCCGGGTGGTGTGCGACGGCCGCCTGGCTCAGGACTCGCGTTTCGCCGACGCCGCTGGCCGCCAGCGTCACCAGGAGGAGCTGGATCGTCTCGTGGGCGAGTGGACTCAGTCCCGGACTGCGGCTGAGGTGACCGAAGCCCTCCAGCGCGAAGGGGTCGCCGCAACGCCCGTGGCCGACGGCTCTTCCCTGGCCCAGGATCCCCAGCTCCGGGAGCGAGGGATGCTGCAGGAGATAGACCATCCCACTCTGGGCAAGCGGCTGGTGCTCGGCGCGCCCTGGAAAATGTCCAAGGTGCCCTGGCACCTCCGACGATCGCCCCTTCTGGGCGAGCACAACCAGTACGTCCTGGGCGAGCTGCTGGGCATGCCCCAGGACGAGATCGATCGGCTGGTCGAGGAGGGCGTGGTCTACTAGCGCGCTCGCGGCGCGCCTGCGTCGGCGAGCGGCGCTCGAGTTCCCTGGGTATCGGGCATGATAGGACACAGCGCATGAGATTGTACACCGACCTCAACCAGGGGCTCACGCCTGAGCAGATCGCTCTCAAGGAGGAGACACACCGCTTCGCCAGCGAGGTGCTGCGGCCAGCATCCATAGCGCTTGACAAACTGAGCCCCGAAGAGGCCATCGCCGAGGGCTCCGTCTACTGGGATGTCTGGCGCCAGGCGCGGCAGATCGGGCTGCACAAACAAGGTCTGCCGGAGCACCTTGGCGGCGTAGCCTTTGACCCTGTCTCCTCCCACATCGTGACAGAAGAGCTGGGCTGGGGCTCCGTTGACTTCGCCGTGGGCTTCGGTGCTGGCTCGATGCCCTTCACCTTCGCTCTCCTCACCGGCAACGAGAGGCTGATCAACGAAGTCACGATCCCCTTCACTCAGGACACCGAAGGCAAGCTCATCGGCTGCTGGGCGATCACCGAGCCCGCCCACGGCTCCGACGTGATAATGGCGATGGAGAGCGGTGGCCGCTTCCGATACGACACCAAGGCCTTCCTCGACGGCGACGAGTGGGTCATCCGCGGCCAGAAGTCGGCCTGGGTCTCGAACGGTACGGTCGCGACACATGCCCTCACCTTCGTCAGCATGGACCCCAGCGAGGGAGAGTCGGGCACAGGGATCTGTGTCGTCCCTCTTGACCTCCCGGGGATATCGCGTGGCAAGCCGCTCAACAAGCTGGGCCAGCGGGCCCTCAACCAGGGCGAGAGTTTCTTCGACGACGTTCGCATCCCTCGCGACTACATGATGTTCAGGCCGGACGCAGAGGCCGAGGGGAATACTCCCGTGGGTGAGATGATACTCGCCGCTGCGAATTCAGGTATGGGCGTCATCTTCGTCGGGTTGGCGCGGGCCGCCTTCGAGGAAGCGCTCGCCTACTGCAAGGACAGGGTGCAGGGTGGAAAGCCC
>CAZFGZ010000119.1:0-6628 GCA_964518585.1 uncultured Dehalococcoidia bacterium
TCGGCAGGGCAGGTGCTTTTCCCCCGTAACAACAGCGTGCCTACACCCCGACAAACCAAGCCGACCGCCAAGCAGTCGGTTACAGCACAAACCGGTGAGCCGGCTGCCGCCTACCACCGCGGCGCAGCCCAACCGCTACGGGAGGCCAGCGGTATCCGGAATCCGCCGGCTCCTCGTTGTGCACTATCCCGTTGTTGCCAACGGCAGCCTTAGGAGACGGCCCAAGGGTGAGGCTTCCAGGGCAAGCTGTCAAGGGTTTTGGCACCCCTGTGCCCGGTATGGGTGAAAGAACGAGACAAGTGTCAGGTAGGCTTTTGTAGGTAGGACACGAGCATTGCCTTTGGGCTCCGTAGAGAGCCCGGTCCCGAGTCCTCTTGCCCCCTCAACACTTGTCGGTGGTGAACACCATGATGGCGGGCCGGCCGTCGTACAAGACGATCCCTACGCTGGCTGCTTCTACTTCCTTCTTCTCCCCTCCCTTACACAGAATCAGGCTTCGATGGCTGCGAGGAAGCTGTTCACCTTTCAACCGCAGCTCATACAGTCTGGCGTGCCTGTCCCTATCCTCAGGAGCTATGAACTCCAGGGCGGGCGTCCCCACCATTTCCTCGGGGGTACGCCCGGACATCTTTGCCAGAGCCGTGTTAACGAACTTGAAGACCCCATCCTGCAGGATTGCCACGCCCTCCGTCACTCGCTCCAGCATGCGAAGCAGCGCGAAGGTCTCCTTGCACTCGGCCAGCAGCGTGATGGCGTTCCTGGTGCTCTCTGCCCCCGTCTTGGTCACAATTCTCTTGACGCACTCCTGCACACGCCCTCTGGACAGAGACATCTCCCTACAGATGTCTTTGTTGCTCTTCCCTTCCAAGAGAAGCTCAGCGACCCGCCTCTCGCTGGCGCTGAGACGGTCCCATCTCCAGCCAATCTCCATGACAGGGCCTTTCAGTCCTGGTTCGTACCAGCGCCTGCAGAGAAGTGAAACCCTACCCTGACGAAGCGCCCATTAAGACACAAGAGCCGACCGGCCTCAGCCAGTCGGTCTGACGCTGCCTACTCGGGTACCCGGGTTCGCGGCCATCGCTGCTCCCCCCAGGCCCAGCTCTGGCTTCGCGCAAAGAAGCGAGGCGAAAGCCTAGCGTTCTTCAGTCTTACTTGATGAACAGTGCTCGTGTCAATGTCTTGAGCTTGTCAGCCAGCCCGCCCACCCGGAGCCTTCAGCCTCTTGCTCCGTCATTCCTCCTGGACGGTGAAGATCATGATAGCGGGCTCACCGTCGTAGCCGACGATCCCGATGCTCGCTACCTCTACTTCCTTCCTCTCGCCTCCCTTACACAGAATTGTGCTTCGGTGGCTTCGAGGAAGCTCCTCACCTCTCAAGCGGAGCCCATACAGTTGGGCGATGCTGTCCCTTTCTTCAGGGGCTATGAAGTCCAGGACACGCTTACCCACCACTTCCTCGGAGGTGCGCCCGGACATCTCTGCAAACGGCGTGTTAACGAACTTGAAGACCCCATTCTGCATGATCGCCACACCCTCCGCCACCCGCTCCAGCACGCGAAGCAGACGCGATGTCCCCCTTTCCTCCGCGAGCAGCACGATGGCGTTCCTGGTGCTCTTTGCCCCGGTCTTGGTCACGATCCGCTTGATGCACTCCTGCACACGGGCCCTAGAGAGGAACATCTCGGTGCAGATTGCCTTGTTGCTCCTCCCTTCCAAGAGGAGCTCAGCGACCCGCTTCTCGCTGTCGCTGAGCCGGTTCCATCTCCAGCCAATCTCCATGGCAGGGCCTCTGCATCCTGATCTGCACTCCCACTTGTGGAGGACTCGACCCCCAGCCGGCGGAAGCGCCCATCGAAACACAAAGACCGACCGGCCTCAGCCAGTCGGTCTGACGCTGCCCGTTCCCGTGCCTTGCTTCGCGCCCATCGCTGCTCCCCCGCCCAAGGCGCAGCTCTCCTTCCGCGGAAACAAGCGAGACGAAAGCCTAGCGCCCTTCAGTCTTACCTGATGAACAGTGCTCGTGTCAATGTTTTCAGCTTGTCAGGCAGCACGTTCAGCGATGTCCTTCATGCCTGCCTCTGTGATCATCGCTCACGTTCTCCAATCGAGGACCTGAGGCCGTGGCTCATTCGCCGGGTCCCTCTTAGGCCAGGCGAACAGCGCGAAGGCACCGATGCCGATTGCGGACGCGCCTCGCCAGCGGGCGCAGCACGAGCACGCAGCGGGCGCGATGACCGGCTTCGGTGTCAGACTCAGGACAGCCTTGCGCGGGACGTAGGGAAACGGTATGGTACGTAAGGAGCATAACGGGTAGACAGATGGTAAGGGGGTGGTACGCCCCAAGCTCCGTGAGCTTCGTACTCGTGGAGATACATTCGGGGAACGGCGGCGAACGGGAGTAGTAGGTCCGCCCAGCAGAGAGCCGACGGCCGGTGCGAGTCGGCGAAACAGGGCTGAACTCGCTCGGGAGCCGCGCCGGTGAACGAACAGTAGCCGGCGTCGGGTGCGCCCGTTACAGCGCCCCCAAGCGCCCCGAGAGGGTCTCGGGGAAGCAGGGTGGTACCGCGGAGGAGCCCTCCGTCCCTGTCGGGCGGGGGGCCGATGCTTTTGGGAGGCCATGGACGCATCTGACCAGGTAGAGCTGGCGCTAAGGCTGCTGCTGGGGGCTGCTTTGGGGAGCATCGTGGGCCTCGAGCGGGAGTTCCGCGGCTACCCGGCGGGCATCCGCACGATGGCGCTGGTCTGCCTGGGGGCCACACTGTTCACGGACGTGTCCCGAGTGATGGGAGGCGACGATCGGGTGGCCGCCGCGGTGGTCACCGGCATCGGCTTCATCGGCGCGGGCATGATCTTCCGCGAGGGCGCGAGCGTCAGGGGCATGACCACGGCCGCCACGATCTGGGCGGTGGCCGCCATCGGCCTGGCTCTCGGGCGCGAGCTGTATCTGGTCGCCCTGGTGGGGACGGCCGTGGCCGTCGGCCTGCTGGAGCTGCGCATCATTACCAAGCGCCTCGACGAGTACATCCGACCCCACGAGCGGGAGGCCGACCACGAGGACGAGGCCATAGATAGGGACTGAGCAAGCCAGGAGGCGTCAATGGCCGAACGCTACCTTCCCGCCGACATCGAAAAGAAGTGGCGGACCCGCTGGGAGGCCGACGGCCTCTACCGCACCCCCGACGACGACCCCCGTCCCAAGTGGTACGCCCTCACCATGTTCCCTTACACGTCCGGGGACCTGCACGTCGGCCACTGGTACGCGATGGCCCCCTCGGACGTCCAGGCGCGCTACAAGCGCATGCGGGGCTACAACGTCCTGTTCCCGATGGGCTTCGACTCCTTCGGCCTGCCGGCCGAGAACGCCGCTATCAGGGAGAAGATCCATCCCTATCGCTGGACGATGAACAACATCGATCACATGCGGGATCAGCTGAAGTCGATGGGGGCGATGTTCGACTGGGAGCGCGAGGTCATCACATCGGATCCGTCCTACTACAAGTGGACTCAATGGTGGTTCCTGCAGCTCTACGAGCACGGCCTGGCGTACAGGGCCGCGGCCCCGGCCAACTGGTGCCCCTCCTGCCAGACCGTCCTCGCCAATGAGCAGGTGCTGCCCAACGGGACCTGCGAGCGCTGCCACTCGGCCGTCACCAGGCGCGACCTGGAGCAGTGGTTCTTCCGCATAACGAGCTACGCCGACGAGCTCCTCTCGTTCGACGGCATTGAGTGGCCTGAACGCATCCAGACGATGCAGCGCAACTGGATCGGCCGCAGCGAGGGCGCCGAGATCGCCTTCGGTCTGGACGCTCCGGGCGTCGAGGAGAAGGAGATCCGCGTGTTCACCACACGCCCCGACACCGTCTTCGGCGTCACCTTCATGGTGATGGCACCGGAGCACCGGTTGGTGTCGAAGATCACGACGCCGGAGCAGCGGGCCGAGGTCGAAGCTTATGTCGAGCAGGCCCGGCGGGCGAGCGAGATCGAGCGCCTCTCGACCGAGCGCGAGAAGTCCGGCGTCTTCACCGGCGCCCACTGCGTCAATCTCCTCAACGGCGAGCGGGTCCCCATCCTCATCGCCGATTATGTGCTCCTCAGCTATGGGACGGGCATCGTCATGGGCGTGCCGGCCCACGACCAGCGCGACTTCGAGTTCGCTCACAAGTACGGCATACCCATCCGCGTGGTCATCGCCCCGCCGGGCTACGAAGGAGAGGCGCTGAGCGAGGCCTACGTCGACCCCGGAACGATGGTCAACTCCGGCCAGTTCGACGGCCTCCCGAACGAGGAGGGCAAGGCCGCCGTCTCGGCCTACCTGAAGGAGAAGGACTGGGGCGGCCCCACCGTCACCTACCGGCTGCGCGACTGGCTCATCTCGCGCCAGCGCTACTGGGGCGCTCCCATCCCTATCGTCTACTGCCCCAAGGACGGCACCGTGCCCGTGCCCGAGGACCAGCTCCCTGTCGTCCTGCCGGAGGACGCCGAGTTCAGGCCGACGGGTGAGTCGCCCCTCGCCCGGCACGAGGGCTTCCTCCATGCCACGTGCCCCAAGTGCGGCGGCCAGGCCCGGCGCGAGACCGACACCATGGACACCTTCATGTGCTCGAGCTGGTACTTCATGCGGTACGCGGACCCCCAGAACCCGGAGCGCGCCATCAGCCGCGAGCTCGCCCGCAGATGGCTGCCCGTGGACCAGTACACGGGGGGCGCGGAGCACGCCGTGATGCACCTGCTCTACTTCCGCTTCTTCACGAAGGCCGCCCGCGACATGGGCATCGTGGAGTTCGACGAGCCGTGCCTGCGCCTCTTCAACCAGGGGACTATCAGCTCCGGCAAGATGAAGATGAGCAAGTCGCGGGGCAACGTGGTGAACCCCGATGCGTACGTGGAGCAGCTCGGAGCCGATGCCGTCCGCGCCTATCTCATGTTCATCGGGCCCTGGGACCAGGGCGGCGAGTGGGACGACTCGGGCATCGCCGGGGTGTCGCGGTGGCTGAACCGCGTCTGGAACGTGGTGCTCGACCCCGTCGGGACGACGAGCAAGGCGGACCCCGAGGCTACCCGCCAGATGCGGCGCCTCACTCACCAGACGATCCGCCGGGTGAGCGACGACATCGAGCGCTTCCGCTTCAACACGATGCTGGCCGCCCTCATGGAGCTCACCAACGCTCTCACCCGCCAGCGCGAGGCCGGCCCGGTGGACGCCGAGGCCTGGCGCGAGGCTGTGGACTCGCTCATGCTGCTGCTGGCGCCGACCGCTCCCCACATGGCCGAAGACCTCTGGGAGCGCACGGGCCACCCCTACTCGATCCACAGCCAGCCGTGGCCGCAGTGGGACGAGTCGCTGGCCGCCGAGGAGGAGATCACGCTGGTGGTGCAGGTGAACGGGAGGCTGCGCGAGCGCCTGAGCGTGCCGGCCAACGTGAGCGAGGAGCGGGCGAAGGAGCTGGCACTGGCGAGCCCTCGGGTGCGCGCGCACATGGAGGGCAAGACCACGAAGCGCGTCATCTACGTGCCGGGGCGCCTGGTGAACGTGGTGGTGGGGTAGCGAGCAACTCGGACACCGCACAGGCCTGCCCCGTCGCACGGCGATTCGAAGGGAGAGCAGCGTGGACAAGCCGATGTCGAACCTGCATTTCAGATCGATGTCCCTGAGTCTCAAACTGCGCGACCTCTTCTCGCCGAGGAAGAACGTCCTAGAAGAGGCGGGAATAGAGCCGGGGTTCCGTGTGCTCGATTACGGCTGCGGCCCAGGGGGCTACGTAGCCGCCGCTGCGGAGCTGGTCGGCGAATCGGGGAAGGTCTACGCGCTGGACATCCACCCGCTCGCGGTTCAGAGCGTTCAGAGTCTCGCCTCGAAGAAGGGGCTGGCGAACGTGGAGACGATCTGCTCGGCTCGCGAGACCGGATTGCCCGACAGCAGCGTGGACGTAGTGCTGCTATACGACACCTTCCACAGCCTGGGGGACGCGAGTGGGGTGCTGGGAGAGCTACATCGAGTGCTGAAACCGGGTGGAATCCTGTCCTTCAGCGACCATCACATGAACGAAGACGAGATAGTGAGCAGCCTAACGAGTGGCGGGCTGTTCAGGCTCTCCGGCAAAGGGGACAAGACGCACACCTTGGTGAGGGAGGGCTAGCGGGAGCAGCAAGGCCAGCAGGACAGGGATGATTCCTAGCCAGCCTCTACCCCCTCTCGCATGGACTTCGCCGTCACCCCACGGGTCGACTCGACGATGCGAGCCGCCGCCCGCGTAATGGCCGCCAGGTGGTCGCGGTCCACCTTGTCCAGCGTGTCCTGGGAATCGAAGAGGAAGAAGGGCGCCGGCAGGAAGCTCACGAGCGGCACCCCGGCCAGGTGGAAGGGCCCACCGTCGGTCGGAGGGTGGGGACCGAAGACGGTCGGAGGCAGGACCAGGGAGCGCACCAGGTCCTCCGCCTCGATGGCTGCTTGCACGGCCGCCTCAAGCCGGGGAATGCGGCTGGTGAACCACCAGCGCGCCTCCGGGTGGCCCGTCGGCCTCAGCGCGCCGTCCTCCTCCGCGAACTCCCTGGCGGCGTGTTCCAGGTGCACCTCAAGCACGACCCGCTCCAGCTCCACTGCGTGGGCCGCGATGAAGCGGCGAATCCC
>CAZFGZ010000120.1:0-6581 GCA_964518585.1 uncultured Dehalococcoidia bacterium
CTGGGCGGCAAGTCGGCCAACATCATCCTGGACGATGCGGACATGGAACTGGCCGTGGAGGGTGCCTGCCTGGGCACCTTCCTGCACCAGGGACAGATATGCGAATCAGGCACGCGCGTGCTGGTTCCCTCGAAGATCCATGACGAGTTCGTGGACAGGATGAAGAAGCGGGCGGAATCGTTCCGGATAGGATACCAGCTCGATCCGACCAGCCATATGGGTCCGATTGTCAGCAAGGAGCAACTGGCGACCGTTGAGGGTTACGTCAAGCTGGGCAACGAAGAGGGGGCAGAGCTGATCACGGGTGGGAAGCGTGTCGAGGTGAAGGGGATGGAGGGGGGATTCTACTACGCCCCAACCATCTTCGCGAACGTGGACAACAAGATGCGCATCGCACAGGAGGAGATCTTCGGCCCTGTCGTGTGCGTCATCAAGTACGATAGCGACGACGAGGCGGTGGCGATCGCCAATGATTCCATGTACGGCCTGGCGGGCGGGGTGTTCTCCAACAACATCGCCAGGGCAGAGCGCGTGGCCCGCGGGGTCCGGACGGGAACGATGTGGATCAACAACTTCCATGTCTTCGCGGAGTACTGCCCCTTCGGCGGGTACAAGCAGTCCGGCGTGGGACGCGAATTGGGCAGGTGGGGGCTGGAAGAGTACACCCAGGTCAAGAGAATCCATGTGCCGTACCATTCTGACCGCAACACGAACTTCATGTTCACGCTCATGTCGGACAGGAAGAAGATTGACGGGTTCAACTACAATTGCCCGACGCAGGTGATCGCCGGCCACGGCAGCCTGTCCTCGATCTGCAAGGTAGTGGTGGATCTGGGCTGCCGCAGGGCCCTGATCCTCACCGATCCCGGGGTCAGGAAGGCCGGACTCGCAGATCTCGTGAAGAACACCCTCGCGGATGCGTGTGTGGGCATCTATGACAATATCCCGCAGGACCCGGATCTGGAGTCGATAGACGGGGCGACTGACGTTGCCCGGGAGCTGGAAGCGGACTGCATCGTCAGTGTCGGAGGCGGGAGTGTGATCGATGCCGGCAAGACGGTCTGCATCACCTTGAGGAGCGGCGGCAAGGCGAATGACTACATCAACCGGTGGTTTGCGCTGTCCGAGCCGCAGACCCCTCACGTCGTTGTGCCAACGACAGCGGGCACCGGGAGCGAGGTGACGAACGCCGCCGTCATAACGAACAAGACCGCAGGGCGCAAGCTCTTCATCGCGGACCCAAGGATCATACCGAACGCGGCCATTCTGGACCCGCGGTTCACCATGACCCTGCCCAAGGACATGACGGTGAGCACGGCGATGGACGCGATGACGCACGCCATTGAGGCGAGTATGAGCACGATGGCGAACGAGATCTGCGATGGCCAGGCATTGCACGCCATACGGCTGATCAGTGAGAACCTGCCGCTCGTTGTGGCGGACGGCAAGAATGAGAAGGCCAGGCTCAATCTGCAGATAGCAGCCACCATGGCGGGGTGGTCGTTTACCATCGCCCAGGTCGGTCTGGCTCACGCCATGGCGCACACGGTAGGGACGCTGCATCATGTTCCCCACGGAGCGGCCTGCGGCATCGTGCTACCCAAGGTGATGCGGTTCAACGTCGATCATGCGGCCAGCAAGCTGGCAGGGGTAGCGCGGGCGCTGGGAGTGGACACGAACGGCATGAAGGAGCGCGATTCGGCCCTGGCTGCGGCGGACGCAGTCGAGGCTCTGATGGAGAAGGTGGGTCATCCCATGAGGCTGCGCGAGGTTGGGGTACCGGAAGAGGGCCTCCCGGCATGCGCGTTTCATGCGCTGGCTGATTCGAGTACCTTGTTCAACGCGCGGCCTGCGGGTGATCCGGGCGAGATCCTCGAGCTCTTCAACCAGGCTTACTAGAGCGGTTGAGGCGGATGGTAAGGCACGGAGCGAGGAGGGATTCTTCGTAGAGGGACTGTTGACTCTTGAAGAGAAGCGGAATGACGGTCACCCGAAGAAGGGTTGCTAGGAAGCTGTTTCAACATGTACGGGAAAGCCAAGTCGAGCGGGTTCAAGTATTTCGTAGCCCTGTTTCTCCTGGTGGTGTTGACGGTGCCGATTCTCGCGTCGTGCGAAGAAGAGGAGGAGGAGGTCTCCGAGGGAACGCCAGCCGCAACGGAAACGGACCTCCTCATGGACCCAGTCAAGCTGGACGCCGGATACATTGCGGGAACAGTGGTTGGTGACCCCGGGAACGAAGTGCGTGCGTATCGGGGGATCCCATATGCCGCGCCACCCTCAGGGGACCTGCGATGGAAGCCGCCGGAACCAGTCGAGCCCTGGTCGGGCATACGGGAGGCGACCGTTTTCAGCCCCAGATGCCCGCAGGGGGAGTCCGGCTGGGTGTCGGGGGAGATGAGTGAAGACTGCCTGTACCTGAACGTGTTCACTCCGGCCAAGAGGAGCAGCGAGCGGTTGCCCGTGATGGTCTGGTTCCACGGTGGTGGCTTTGCCGTCGGCTCGGCCAGTTCGCCGCCGTACACCTGGCATGCTCTTCCCCAGCACGGTGTGGTCATGGTGGGTGTCAACCACCGGCTCGGGCCGATAGGCCTGCTGGCCCTCCCTGAGCTGTCCGAGGAATCGCCGAACGGCGTGTCCGGCAACTACCTGTTCCTCGACCTAGTCGCCGCCCTGGAGTGGGTGCAGACGAACATCGCCGCCTTCGGCGGCGACCCGGACAACGTCACGATCTTCGGCGAGTCCGGGGGTGGCGGCAAGGTCGACGCCCTGATGGCGTCGCCTATGGCCGAAGGGCTCTTCCAGCGGGCGATCCTCGAAAGCGGAGTGAACGGTGAGGACGTCGGGATCCGGGGGGTGCTCTCCATGGAGGAAGCGGAGGCACTGGGTGAGGAGCTGGTGGCCAACCTCGGCATTTCCGAGGACGAAGACGTGCTCGCGGCGCTTCGTGCCACTCCGTACGAGAGGATCCTGGAGGTGGCCGCGGAGATGAGCCAGGGACTGACGGAGGCGATGCCACAAGCCGAGGGGATCGGCATCCTGGATAACCTGGTGGTGGACGGCCGGTTCCTGACGGATACGCCGGCAAACGTGTTCAGAGCCGGCGAGCAGAACGACGTCTCCCTGATAACCTGCGCCAACCTGGGGGAGCTGACGGCTGAAGACACTGTCATCCACCTGCCGTTCCTCATCGACGCGTACACCATCAGGTTGACCGCCGTTGGCGAGAGCGGGAACAACGCGTACGCCGCCCTGTTCAGTCAGGTGCCGAGCGCCTGGGAGGAAGAAGGCGTGCTGGCCTTCCACGGGCTTGAGCTACCGTACGTCTTCGGCCTGGTGGCCGTGGTGGCGCACCCCATATTCTACGAGACGTTCGCCCAGCCTTCGGGCGCGCAAGAGGCAGACCCCGGGCTCACCGAAGACGACGAGCAGGTGTCTGAGGCGATGATGTCCATGTGGGTCCAGTTCGCCAAGACGGGCGACCCGAGCGTGGAAGGACTGATCGACTGGCCGACCTGGGATCCTACGGGCGACCAATACCTGGACATAGCGTGGCCGCTGGAGGTCAAGTCCGGGTATTCGGAGATTGTCCCGCAGGAGTAGGCCCACGGGTGTGTTCTCTTCACGGGGTTCTGTCATCGGGCAGAACCCCGTGAGGTTTTGTGCGCAGCGCTCCAGGCGACAATGCCAGCGCGTCCGGCCGTCCGGCCGCAGACGTGTAGCCTCAGCGAGAGCGAGATTCCGTATAATCAGGCGGCAAGACCGTATTCCGGGCGACAAGGAGGGAAGACGTGAAGGCTGCAGTCTGCTACGAGTTCGGCAAGCCCCTGGTGGTGGAGGAGGTAGACATCGACCCACCGAAGAGAGGGGAAGTGAAGGTCCGCATGGCCGCGACGGCGGTCTGTCACAGTGACATTCACGTCATCAGGGGGGAGCTCGGCACGGCGGTGCCGATCGTGGCCGGTCACGAGTCTGCGGGTTATGTCGAGGAGCTGGGAGAGGGCGTGACCTCGGTGAAGCCAGGGGACCCGGTGGTGGTGTCGCTTGTGGCGTCATGCGGGCGCTGCCTGCAATGCGTGTCGGGGCGTGGCTTCATGTGCGAGTTCCGGTGGCCGCTGAACAGGGAGAGCCGTTTGCGCAACAGTCGAGGCGAGTCTCTCAACCATATGATGAGGGTGGCGAGCTTCGCCGAGTACGTCATAGTCGATGAGTCCCAGCTAGTCCGCGTTCCCGACGACATGCCCCTGGATCGGGCGGCGCTTCTGGCCTGCGGCGTCATCACGGGATTCGGGGCGGTGGTCAACCGGGCGCAGGTCGAGCCTATGAGCAGCGTAGCGGTGGTCGGCACCGGGGGAGTGGGGCTCAACTCCGTGCAGGGGGCAGCTCTGTCGGGAGCGTATCCGGTCATCGCGGTGGATGTCCTGGACAGCAAGCTGGAGGCCGCTCGGGCCTTTGGCGCGACCCATACAGTCAGGGCTGATGACGACGACGCCGTCAAGAATCTACGGGAGCTGACATCCGGCAGAGGGGCTGATTACGTATTCGTGACGGTTGGGAGCACCGCCGCCATCGAGCAGGGCTTCAGGATGTCAGCAAGGCGCGGCATGATAGTCCTGGTCGGATTGCCACCAGTCACGGAGACCGTAACCCTGCCGACGGTCCTGAGATGGAGCGAGAGAATGGTCACGACCAGCACGATGGGGACGACACGGTTGAGCGTAGACATCCCAAAGCTGGTGGCCCTCTATCAGGCGGGACGTCTCAAGCTGGATGAGCTGATCAGCAACCGGTATCCGCTGGAGCAGATCAACGAGGCGATAGAGGGGGTGGAAAGGGGAGAGGCGCTGCGCAACGTGATCATGTTCTAGATCGCCATTCTCGTGGAGGCAGCGGAGCAGGAGAATCACAGTGGGAGCGGCGGGCGCGGTGATATGCTGAGGCTCTCAAGACTGCGCATTCCTGGTTGCTTTGGGAGGTGACTGGAGATGAGATTAGAGGGCAAGGTAGCGGTGGTGACGGGAGCCGGCTCGGTAAGGCCTGGGATGGGGAATGGAAAGGCCACGGCTATCCTCTTCGCCAGGGAAGGGGCCAAGGTGGTTGCCGTTGACCGCAATCTGGAAGCGGCCGAGGAGACGGTAGCGGCAATCAAGAGCGAGGGTGGCGAAGCGATAGCGCTGGAGGCGGATGTCACCAAGGAGTCAGACGCCAAGAGGCTGGTAGAGGCAACGATCTCGAAGTACGGCAGGCTGGACATACTGTTCAACAACGTCGGCGGCGCCTGGGGAGGCGCGGGCCTTAAGGTTACGAGCGACGAGTGGGATGGCATCATGGAGCTGAACCTGAAGAGCGTGCTGCTCGTCTGCAAATACGCTGTCCCTGAGATGAAGAAGGCCGGAGGCGGAGCGATAGTCAACAACTCGTCGATGGCCGCCTATCATTCGCACGCCCTGTATGCCTACTCCGTGTCCAAGGCCGGGCTCATCGCGTTGACCAGGTGCCTTGCCGCCGGGTTGGCGAAGGACAATATCAGGGTGAACTGCGTGGCCCCGGGCCTCATGGATACGCCCATGGTCGCGCCCATCATGACTGAGGCACGCATTCGCTTCGTTGAGGAGAGAGTGCCACTCGGGCGACACGGCAAGGCGGAGGAGACGGCTCAGACCGTGCTGTTCCTGGCCTCGCCGGAAGCGTCGTACATCACGGGACAGACCATCCCGATAGACGGCGGCCTCTCGGTGCGGTAGGGCACCGGCAGGTGAGACGCGGGGCATCAGCTCCGCAGAGGTAGGCCGGGCCCATCCCCCAATAGGAGAGACGTATCATCAAGGCGAGGGACTGCCCGCTGGGCGGCGTGAGGTGGGCGTCCTCCGCGCGCGGCGACGGCGCCCCAGCGCTGGCGCCGGGGGCGCGTTGACATTCTCCCCAGGCTGGTGGAGAATCGGTTCGTCCGCGATAGCCTCAGAGGCAACGTTAAGGCGAGCCATGTGGCGGCGCATCGAGCGCGCCAAGATCGGCGAGGGGGCGAGCATCGCCCTCTGGACGCTGGGGAAGGAGATCCCGTTCTTGAGTACGCCCGCGCTTCCCTTGGGCCGGAGACCGTCACTGAACCGGCAGTCTTGAAGCGTGTGTCCGGAGGAGGTAGGCCATGGAATACGAGCACCTAGTCTACGAGGTCGACGAGGAAGCCCACATTGCCACAGTGACGCTGAACAAGCCGGAGCGGCTGAACGCGATTGCCCGGCAGGACCATCTCGACATCCTTGACCTCTGCGGGCGCATCCATGAGGACAATGAGGTTTGGGTGGTGATCTGGACCGGCGCCGGCCGCGGGTTTTGCGCGGGAGCGGATGTCCAGCAGGCCCGGCCAGCCGAAACGGAGGAGACACCCGTCCTGCGTGAGCTTCTGGATGAACAGAGCTGGATCAGCCGCCAGGGCAACGCCCTCTATGGCATCGACAAGCCGATGATTGCGGCCGTCAACGGGGTAGCGGCGGGCGCTGGCTTCTCGCTGGCGCTCTGCTGCGACATTCGCGTTGGCTGCGAGAGCAGCCGCTTCGTCTCCGTCTATCAGGAACGCAACCTGC
>CAZFGZ010000121.1:0-6549 GCA_964518585.1 uncultured Dehalococcoidia bacterium
GGCCAGCGGGTCCTCGGGACGGCGCGAGAAGGTGCAGTAGCCGCACTTCTGACGGCAGAGGTTGGTGAGGGGGACGAACACCTTGCGGGAGTACGTGACCGAACGGTCCCGACCCCGGTCGCGCGCGAGAGACGCGGCCGCCATCAGCGCCGGCAGCTCCGAAGCCCGCGCCCCGATAAGCCGGTAGCCATCCTCCCGTGATAGCGGCTGCCCGGCCGAAGCCCGGCCTAGCAGTTCATCGAACATGGCATCCTCTGGGCCCGACACCAACCCCTCCCTCTGAGATCGAGTCTACTACGTAGGTCCCTCTACGGGGGAGCATAGACTATCATACCTGTAGGCGTGCTAAGACGCGCCTTCGCGGGGCCGTCTGGCCGTGCCGGCCAGCGTTGACGGAGGAGAGGAGCACCCGAATGGATTCGCCGGAGACTTTCGGCCCGGGCAAGCTCAGGGGACTGGAGCGCATCGCCACGCCGGAGGGCGTGTTCGCGATCTGCGCCATGGACCACCGCGGCTCGCTGCAGCGCATGATCGACCCGGACAACCCCGAGCGGGTCACCTACCGGGCGATGGTCGAGCAGAAGCTGCGCCTCTGCGAAGCGCTCGCCCCCGACTCCAGCGCCGTCCTCCTCGATCCCATCTACGGCGCTCCCCAGTGCCTGGCCCGGGGGGCGCTGCCCCGAGGCACGGGCCTCCTCGTCAGCCTCGAGGCCACCGGCTACGAGGGACCCAGCGACCGGCGCCGCACCAGCCTCCTCGAGGGATGGAGCCCCCGCAAGGCCAGGATGCTCGGCGCCGACGCCGCCAAGCTCCTCGTCTACTTCCACCCCGACCGCGCGGAAGAGGCCTCCTACCAGCTCAACGTCATCGCGGAGGCCGCCCGCGCCAGCGCCGAGGCCGACATCCCCCTCCTGGTCGAGGCGGTCGCCTACGCCATCGGCGGAGCCTCCAAGGACTCCGCTGCCTTCGCCGCCGAGCGGCCGCGCATCGTCCTGGAGAGCGCCCGTCAGATCA
This sequence comes from uncultured Dehalococcoidia bacterium, assembly GCA_964518585.1. Classification (GTDB taxonomy): domain Bacteria; phylum Chloroflexota; class Dehalococcoidia; order DSTF01; family CAZFGZ01; genus CAZFGZ01. The sequence goes on from CAZFGZ010000121.1 coordinate 1,015, forward strand.
CCGCCCTGCCCATCGACATCCTGAAGGCCGAGTTCCCCGCCGACCTCCGCCACGAGCGCGACGACGCCCGCATGCTGGACCTCTGCCGCCAGCTCAGCGAGGCCTCCCCCGTGCCCTGGGTCGTGCTCAGCGCCGGGGTGGATTACGAGCAGTTCCGGCGCCAGGTCGATCTCGCCTGTCGGGGCGGCGCCTCGGGCTTCCTGGGCGGCCGGGCCATCTGGCAGGAGGCCTTCGACCTGGAGCCCGCCCGCCGCGAGGCCTTCCTCAAGGCCACGGCCCTGGAGCGCCTGCGCGAGCTGCGCGACATCGCCGTCAGGCACGCCACGCCCTGGCAGCGGCGGAGCCGCCACCTCTATCCCTCGCTGGACCAGGTCTCCGAAGGCTGGTATCGGGGCTACGGCGCCCGCGAGGGCCGCGAGCGCTAGTGGAGTGCTGAAAACGCAAGTGGGCCGTTCGTGGTTCGACAGGCTCACCACGAGCGGAATCCGAGAACCGCTCGCCCTGAGCCCGTCGAAGGGCGAGCAGCGACTTTCTCAGCACCCCGCTAGTGGGTCAGGCGGTGCACCAGGTGCAGGAGCGCCTCGTCGGTCCGCTTCACCGTCTCGGCCACCTCCCGCAGAGGCGTTAGGGCAACGCGGCCGGCCACCTCGCCGACCATCACGTTCTCTTCCCCGGCGACGAGCGCGTCCACGGCGGCCGCGCCCAGCTTGGCTCCCAGCACCCGATCGCGCGCCGTGGGTGCGCCCCCCCGCTGGACGTGGCCCAGCACAACCACCCGGTACTCGGTGTTGATGCAGCGGTCCACCTTTCGCGCGAGGACGAACGCCCCCCCGGCCTCGTCACCCTCCGCCACCACGATGATGGCGCTGCGCTTGCCCCGGCTGAAGGCCTCCTGGAGCCCGGCGCAGAGCTCTTCGACGTTCGTCGGCGTCTCCGGCACCACCACCTCCTGCGCCCCGCCCGCCAGGCCCACCTCCAGGGCGATGGCCCCGGACGACCGCCCCATCACCTCCACGAAAAAGGGCCGCTCCAGCGAATCGGCGGTGTCCCGGATGCGGTCGATGGACTCCAGGGCAGTGTTCACCGCCGTGTCGAAGCCCAGTGAGAAGTCCGTCCCGTACACATCATTGTCGATCGTCGCCGGGATGCCCAGGCAGCAGGCGCCCGTCTCCTGAACCAGGGCCCATGACCCCCTGAACGAGCCGTCACCACCCATCACCACCAGCGCGTCCACCTCCCCCTCGCGAAGGCTCCGCGCCGCCTTGCTGCGCCCCTCCGGCGTGTGCAGCTCCTCGCAGCGGGACGTCCCCAGGACGGTCCCGCCGCGCTGAATGATGTTGCCCACGTCGCGCCGCCCCAGCGGCGACATCTCCCCCGCGATCAGCCCGCTGAACCCCCGGCGGACGCCCAGGACCTCCGCCCCCGCGTCACACCCGGCCCGAACCACCGCCCGCAGGCACGCGTTCATGCCCGGCGCGTCACCGCCGCTGGCCAGTACCGCGATCCGCCGAGGCCCCTTCGACGCCATCGTTCCCGCTACCTCCCGCGATAGGCGACGCCAGTGTAGCACACCCCCGCGCCACAGACCGGCCACCGCCGGCCTCAGGGCGCGCCGCCCTGCTGCGATGGCGCTCGCGGAGGTGGATAGTGTTGGCTCGGGGAGACGGCCCGGCGCCGCCGGCGCGACTATGGGCTACCGCAGAGGGAGGCGGCTCTAGGCCGCGGAGGTCTTGGTTCGATTGCTGCAGTTCGCCGCGGCCCTGAAGAACAGCAGGCCCGCCTTGTCCCCGTCTTCGGGGAAGCAGGCTACCCCTGTCTGCGGCTTCTGCGGGGCCAGCAGCTTCGCCAGCCGGTCGCCGGCGCTGAGCGCGCCGCTACGGGAGGTCTGCGGCATCACAACGACGAACTTACGATTCCCCAGGTCTGAGCACAGGTCGCTGGACCGGAGAGCGTCGCGCAGCCGCGGACCCACCTCGGCCGAAAGCGCGCGAGGGGTCGGATAGGCGTCCGTCTCCAGCGCGAGATAGACCACCGAGAACTGGAGACCATAGCGAGAGGAGCGCTCGATCTCTTCCGCCAGCCGCAGGTCCAGGTACCACTTGCACAGCAACCCGGAGACCTGGTCGTAGATGGACAGCCGCTGCCGTTCCTCTGTGTACTTCAGGGATTGGATGAGGACGGCTTTCTGGTGATTCGTGGAGTTTCGGAACGATAGGGACGCGACGAACGCGCCCGCACCCACGGCCAGAACCCCCAGCCCGCCGGCAGCCACCGCCCGCGCCGCAGGCGAATCGATAGCCAACGCCGCATATGCCACGGACCCTGCTAGCAAGAGACAGAGTAGCCCGTGTAGGAAGTGTCTGGCCACGCTACGGAAGATCCCAGCGTTCCATCCCATCGTAGAAGTATCGGAATCTGTGGCGAACCCCTGCAGGGCACAGCCGGGCCCGCTTCACGCGCGAGGGTGCGAACCAGCCAGATGGGGTCTTATGTCAACCGGTCCGGCGCTACGGGGTCATGCCCCCTGCCGGCGTCGATCGCCGCCGCTCGTGCTCCGCCAGCTCACTCCGGGTGAGACAGCCAGTCCGGCAGGCCCCAGCTCCTGGCGATCTCCGACTTGAGCACGCCCTCGACGTCCCCGGGGTCGGGCGGGTCGGGGCCCGCCGCTACCCCAGGGTCTGTCGCAGGGAACTCTCCCGCCATTGGGTTCGACCGGCAATCGACGTCCACGTCATTACCCGCTCCCTGCGAATGCAACAGCACCGCGCATACGGTGGCAGCCTCCGTGACGAAAGACGGCGACTCCCAAGAGACGAGCTGGCCGCCAGTGTAGCCACCCGGACAGGGCGCATCGAACGGGCCCACCAGCACCTCGCCGCTTGGCAGCCCTTCTCTGATCTTGATGGAGAAGTTCCCGCAGTTCGCCCCGGCGGGACACCACTTGCCCTTAGCGACACCGTAGCCGTCCACGACTGTAATCTCGTTGAGGTAAATGCTCCCCGGGCCGCCACACCCTTCCGTCGCTGTCGGCGTTGGTGTTGGCGTTGGTGGGGCCATCGGGGTGGCCGTTGGCGTTGGTGTTGACGTGTCGGTAGGTATTGGCGTCGCTGTCGGTGTAGCCGTGGACGTGCTCGTGGGCGTCGGCGTGGGGGTGGGCGTTGCGCTCGGCGTCGGCGTGAATGTTGCGGTAGGCGTGGGCGTGGGCGTACTTGTCGGCGTCAGGGTAGGCGTCGCCGTCGCCGTCGGCGTCGGCGGCAGCTCGCAGGTCACCGAGGCGTCGATGAGATGCGTGGGAATGTACTCGCCCGGACCCGAGGCCGTGGTCGTGCCGAAGCTGGGCTCTTCGGCGGGGCTCACCAGGTGGAGGGAGCTGGTGCCGTCCTCCCCCAAGCAGCGCAGCGTGACCTTGTGAACAACGCCCGTGGCCGTGGTCGGCGCCAGCGCCGCGCAGCCGCTGTAGACGGTGTCCCCCCCCACGCGCAGGGTGGCGAAGCTGCAATACTCAAGCCCGCCAAGTTGCGTAGGCGTCTCGCTGTCGAAGACCAGCAGCCCCGGGTCCCACCGCAGCGTGTACTGCTCGGCCTTGTAGGCGTTAGGAGCGTCGGTCACCAAGATGTCCACGTCGAACCTCTCAGTGTCGGTTACCGTGGTGCTGGCGTCCACACCTCCTCCCGACACGGAGTCCACGGCCATCTCGTTAGGACCGCTGGGTTGCGTCGCGGTGGCCGTGGCCGTCGCCGGCACCGGCGTGCGGGTCGCCGTGGGCGTGAAAGTAAGAGGGGGCTTAGGCGTTGACGTAGCGGCAGGCGTCGATGTATTCGCCGGCGCTGGCGTCGACGTGGCCGCCGGCGCTGGCGTGGACGTGCTCGCGGGCGCTGGCGTCGACGTGGCGGCCGGCGCTGGCGTAGACGTGGCCGCACCTCCGGGCGTCGATGTGGCCGCCGGTGCCGGCGTCGACGTGCTCGCAGGCGCAGGCGTAGACGTGGCCGCAGGCGCGGGCGTCGACGTGGCCGCCGGCGCTGGCGTAGACGTCCTCGCAGGCGCTGGCGTCGATGTGGCCGCGGCCCCAGGCGTGGCTGTCGGTTGCCCGGGAGCGGGCGTCGCTGTCGGCCCGCCTTCCTGCCCGGAAGCGGCCGGCCCGGCCGGCATCCCCGGCGTCGGCGTCGCTGCCGGAGGCGCGGCCGTGGACGTCGGCGTGGCCACGACGGTGGCGGCCCCGAGAACCTGGCGTGCGGGCGTCGCCGTCGCCTTTGCCGGGGTCGGCGAAGGTGCAAGCGCATACAGCTCAGCCGTGCGGTTCAGCAGAGAGTCCCGAAGTACCAGAGGGGTGTCGGGCCCCTTGGAAGTGCGCACGGGCTCGCCGATGGCACAGGATACCAGACGATCTCCGCTCATCACGACGCTAATGGGGACCGTCCACGTCTCGCCCTCCCCGATGGTCCCCGTTATCTCCCGCTGACACATCATCTGCCCATCGGACCATAGAGCCACGGACAGATGGTACGGCCCCGTACCCGTCCCGAACAGATACACTTCGTAGGTCCCGTTCAACACCCTCCCCAGGATCACCGTCTGCGGCTCCTGGGGCGGAACCGAGGCCACAGTCCCCGGCTCCTGGTTGATCGGGTAGCCGGGTGGAACCAGACCGGCCGAGGTTAGCAGCGGCGTCACTACCAGCATGAAGGCCGGCGAGCCGAGCTCAAGCCCCAGCATCGTGTCCGGCAGCGGCGAGTCAATCGGGTCCTCGGGCGCCTCGTTCCGGCGCATGATCCCCCGCTTGCCCTCCCCGATCGTCTGCACCACGCCCAGATTCGTCATGACCACCTCGCCCTTGACCGTGTCCGCGACGGTGGTCCCGTCGGCTTTCACCTCCAACTGGAAGAGCGTCCCCCGCACCGCGGCCACGCCGGCGGGCGTCTCTACCTCGTAGCGTGACCCGGGATCAGCGAACTCCACCACCCGGTGCCACGTCACCCCGGCCGCCTGGCCGATCTGCGTGAAGAATCCGCCCTCCCCCTCCCCCTCCAGCCGCTGCATCGTCACCTCGGCCTCCGGCTCCATCTCCAGGGTGCTCCCCTCGAAGAAGGTAACGAGAGCCCGAGACTCCGGCCCCGTCCGCACGGTGTCCCCGACCTCCAGCGTCTCACCGTCCACCGCCGGCCTGAACTCCGATGTGCCCTCGTCCTGCACCTCTACCGTGCCGGAGATGACAGAAAGGGTAGTGAAAGAGGCCAGGGCGGTAGAAGGCCCCATCAGGACGAACCTGATCACCAGCACCACAGCGACCACGACGGCCGCGCCGATCACCAGCCCGGATATCCACACACGTCTGCCTGACACGGTTCCCCCTTCTCCGACTAACTCTCCCCCTGGCCGGCTGCAATGACGAGCAACGCCGGATACTAGCTGTTCATCCTGCGGGGAATGCGGGGCCCTGTCACAACCACAAGGCCGAGCTCTGCTGTCAGGAGCCTCACCTCAACTGCCCGGACGCCACCGAGTCCTGCCCGGGATGGGTCGCCCTCAGCAACCCAC
>CAZFGZ010000122.1:0-6548 GCA_964518585.1 uncultured Dehalococcoidia bacterium
GTTGCCCGACCCCATGTGCGCTTCCGAGCCCCAGGCGATGATGGTGGCCCCGGCCTCGTCGGCGGCCGCCAGGGTACCGGCAACTTCGTCCGCAGTGCGGGGAAAGACCGCTGCTCTGGGGGTCTTCCCATCCACGGTGTAGGCCGTCAGGTCTTTCTCTCGCACACCGTCCTCACCCACGAGGGACCTGATCGAAGCCAGGAGCGCGCCAAGGTCCAGGGTGGTAGGGGAGGTGTTACTAGACATAAGCATCCGAACCCAGCGTCCGCGTCGCCTGCCGGACGTGCCGCTGATCGGCCTCGCCCTCGGCAGCGGGGAAGAGCTTGGACGGGTTGAACAGCCCACCGGCGTCGAAGGCCGTCTTCAGGCGCGACATCGCTGCGATATCCACCTCGCTGAAGATCCAGGGCATGAAGGCGCGCTTCTCCATGCCGATGCCGTGCTCGCCTGTGATGGTGCCGCCGGCCTCGACGCACAGGCGCATGATCTCGCGGCCAGCTTCCACGACCCGCTCGGTCACGCCGGGCTCGCGCTCATCGAAGAGGATGTTGGGGTGGAGGTTCCCGTCGCCCGCGTGGAACACGTTGGCGATGCGGAAGCCGCGCCGCCGGCCGACGTCGTTTACCTGGCGGAGAACCTGGGGCAGCCTGCTGCGCGGGACGGTGCCGTCCAGAACGTAGTAGTTGGGGGCAAGGCGGCCCAGGGCGCTGATGGATTCCTTGCGGCCGGCCCACAAACGCTCCCGCTCAGCCGCTTCCTCCGCCAGACGGACCTCCCGCGCCCCCATCTCCTGGCAGATGCTCCGTACCGCCTCCGACTCCTCCACCACCGCCTCCCGCAGCCCGTCCAGCTCGATGAGCAGGACGGCCTCGGCGTCCAGAGGGTAGCCGACGTGCAGCGCGGGCTCCACCGCCTGGATGACCTCGCGGTCGATCATCTCCAGCGCCGCGGGCACGATGCCGTGGCCGATGATAGAGGAGACAGCCTCGCTCGCTCTATCCAGTTCGTTGAAGATGGCGAGCAGCGTGCGCGTGGCCTCGGGGAGGCGCATCAGCCGCACCGCTACCTTGGTGACGATGACGAGGGTCCCCTCCGAGCCCACGAGCAGGCCCGTCAGGTCGTAGCCTGGAACGTCGCGCGTCTTGCCGCCCACCCAGAGCACGTCCCCGTTCGCCAGGACCACCTCCAGGCCGAGTATGTGGTTGGTAGTCACGCCGGAGGCCAGGCAGTGGGGGCCGCCGGCGTTCTCGGCCACGTTGCCCCCGATGGTGCACGCCCGCTGGCTCGAGGGGTCCGGCGCGTAGTACAGGCCCAGGGGCGCCAGCGCCTTGCTCAGCTCCAGGTTCACCAGCCCCGGCTCGACGACGGCGAGACGGTTGGGCGCATCCACCTCTAGAATGCGCTTCATGCGGGTGAGGACGACGACCACACCCCCGACGACGGGAATAGCGCCGCCGCTGAGGCCGGTGCCGGCCCCGCGCGGGATCACAGGCAGGCCGTGGCGACCAACCACCTTCACGACGGCGGACACCTCCTCGGCAGTGTTTGGGAAGACTACAGCCTGGGGGAGGGCCCGCTCGATGGTGGCGTCGTACTCGAAGACCAGCAGATCCTCGGGGTGGTGGAGGACGTATCGTCGGCCTACAACGCCCTCAAGCTCGCGGATGACCTGCTTGGTGATGGTAGCCATCTAGGAATGAGCGGCACTCGCCGCCTCTACAACTGACCCACGTGCGACGGGCGCCCGCATGCGCCTCAGTCCGCCCGGGGGATCTCCAGCCCGCAATGCGGGCAGTAGCGCGCTCCCGATGGCGGCAGCGGGTTGCCGCAGCCGGGGCACTGGGTGGCCAGACGGGCGCCGCAGTGGGCGCAGAACTGCCAGTAGGGCGGGGCCTCGCGCTGACAGCTCTGGCACTCACGCATGAAGCTCCGGAAGGACTCCAGCATGTCGGCCAGGCGCAGCTCCGCCTGCGATTCCGGCCTCTGCTCTTCCTGTCCCTCTCCTGCCACAGGCTTCTCCCTGGATTCACTTAGCGGCCGCTCAATCATTATAACCCCGGCGGCCCCAGCGGTCGAAGGGGCCGCAGCGATGGGCCTCGCCGCCGCCTTCGCATCGCCGGCTCGTATGCTAAGCCAGCTTTCTCTAGCCTTTACTTCCTTTATAGCCATTCTGGCGTCCACAGGCAAGCCGATCGGGGCCTGGAGGCGACGACATGGCCACGTCGGGCTTGTGCCGCATCCCGTGGCGCAAGACGACCGCCGCGCCTCACGCTGCCCGGCGACCTCATCGCCACGCAACCGGTGCCGACATGCGCATCACGCCATCAGGCTCTCTGGACGCCGAACCGTGCCATCTCGGGTGCGCCCCGCCACGTCTCTGCTCGTCATAACATATATAGTGCGATCATATTTCTCCGCGATTGGACAGCCTCCCCCTCGTCCTGGAGGAGGACCGGGCGGTGTTGGTGATGAGATAGGCGTGGCGGACGGAAGGTGGCGGGGGTGCGGTGCTGCAGCGGCCGGGACGCAGGCCTGTCGCCTGCTGGGGGGCGAGGCCCTTGCCGCGTCGCCCTCCCCGCCTGTCGGGGTGCCCGCGCGTCTTGTTGAGCGCCGCGAGGCGCAGGCCGTGTGCAGCCATTTCGGATCGGCCGCTGCGCGATCGGACGGGGATAGCACTATTATGTAAAACTGCGTTCCGGACGCAGGGTGGACACTGCGTTCTGGGGAGAAGCCCGGTCGGCCTGAGCCTTCGAGGTTTGTGGCCGCTCAGGCTAGAGGCGACCCTTGAGGAGGCCTTCGATTTCGTCCGGTTCGGGGAATCGGCCGGCGGCAGCCTTGGAGAAGACCAACTCCCCGTTGACGGTCACCTCATATCGGCCGTTCGCTCCCGGCACCAGGGTGAGTCCGGCGATGGACTGAGGATAGGCGCCGAGGAGGTCTGCCGCCATACTGGCGGCGCGGGGCAGGTAGTTTCAGGGCACGCAGTACTCGATCTCGATGCTCAGCTTGTCAGTCATCTGGAAGCCTCCTCCAAACCCTCGATTCTCCTCGCGATCTTGGACTGCCCTCCGCCCGCTGTCAACGCCTGTGCGCAGCCTGCCCCTTCCTGCGGCGTTCTGGTAGACTGGTGCCAAAGGAGGCGGCGTGCAGGACGAACTGTTCTTCAGACAGATGGAACTGGGGCCCATGATGAACTTCATCTACCTCCTGGGCTCCCGGAGCCAGGGGGAGGCCGCCGTGGTGGACCCCGGCTGGGAACCAGACGCCATCGTGTCCGCCGCCGAAGCCGAAGGCCTGAAGCTCACGAAGGTGCTCCTCACCCACTGTCACCAGGATCACATCCTATCCTTGGGTGCGCTGCTCAGTCGGGTGAATGTTCCGGTTTATGTAAACAAGCACGAGGCTCCCCACATCCAGCGTATCACCTCTGACGTCGTCGCCGTGGACGACGGAGACGACATCGAGGTCGGCCACCTGACCATCCGTTGCCTGCACACACCTGGCCACAGCCGGGGCTCTCAGTGCTTCACGGTGGAGAACATCCTCTTCTCCGGTGACACCCTGTTCGTGGGGAGCTGCGGCCGCTGCGACCTCCCCGACAGCAGCCCCGAGGACCTCTACAACAGCCTCCAGTCGCTCGCCAAGATGGATGGCAACACCCTCGTCCTGCCCGGACACAACTACGGTCCCCGCCCCACCACAACCATCGAGGACGAGCGCCAGTACAACCCCTACCTGCGCATCCCAACGCTGGACGTGTGGCTCCGCATGATGGGCTACCCGTAGTCGGAGTCGATTGACAGCGTGCCCCGCGGCGCCTAAGGTAGCGCCAGTGGCGGGCCGACGCTGCATGCAGCATCGACGGGTAGGGCCACCCGAATGTCAGACAACTCCTGGCGCCGACGTCTCAGCCGCCGCCGCTTCCTGATGGCCGCCGCCTCCGCTGCCGCCGTCGGCGGCGCTACTGCCCTGCGACTCGGTCAAACAGCGCCGCCTGCGGCCGGGCGCACCCCCGCTTCCGGCGTGCTGGCCGAGGATATCGTGCACGGCCCGCGCGACCTGGCCCGAGGGGAGATCCGCGCACCGACTGATTCCGAGCTCCGGGCTGCTGCCCTCGACTCCCTCATCCCAGACGCCGTCTACACCTCGCCCGTGGTCAGGACAAGCCTCCCGTTCACTCATGTTGGCCTGCACTGGCGCCTGCGCGCCCCCGCTGCCTCCGAGGTGCAGTTCTACGCGCGCACCTCTGTTGACGGCCGGAGCTGGTCGCCCTGGTGGCCCGTGGAGATCGAGGCTGAGCCTGGCCAGGCAGCCCGCGGCGAGACGTACGGTAGCCTGATTACAGAGAAACACGGCCGCTTCGTCCAGTACCGCGTCTCCCTCTACGATGACGCGGCCACGCCATCCCCTCTCGAATACGTCGTCATCACGGCGCTGCAGGCCTCTCCAGCCAGAGACGACGGCCTTCTGCGCTCCGCCAACGCGCAGTACGCTGCCAGGCCTGCCGGATTCCCCTTCGCGAATGACCAGTTCTTCCAGCGCGAGGCCTGGGGCGCCGACGAACGCCTCCGCTTGTATGGCAATGGTGCCGACATCTGGTCCCGCATGTACGTCCCGGTCAAGAAGATCGTCGTCCACCACACCGCCACCCTCGGGAACCTCGATCCCAAGGATCCCAGCTATCCAAACCCTAACTATAGCCGCGAACAGGCCGAGGCCGATGTCCGCGCCATCTACTACTACCACGCCGTGACCCTCGGCTGGGCCGACATCGGCTACAACGCCCTCATCGACCGGTTTGGCAGAGTGTTCGAGGGCCGGTACGGCCGGGACGGAAGCCGCTGGCGCGAGGTGCTGAGCCCGGGCGTCGTCGGCGGGCACGTCGCCTACTTCAACCACGGCTCCGCGGGCGTGGCAGTGCTCGGCAATTTCGAGGTCAACGAGTTGGGGCCCACCGAGCGGGAGAACATGGTACCGGCGCTCCTGGACTATCTTGGGTGGGAGGCCAGCCGCCATGGCGTCTCCCCCACCGGCATCTCTGACTTCCTGCGCGTGGACTCGCAATGGCGGCCGGCCCTGCCCGACATCTCCGGGCACCGCGACTGCGGTCCTACCGCCTGCCCCGGGCAATACATCTACGAGCAGTTGCCCGCGTGGCGGCAAGAGCTGCTGCGGCGGTTCCCGGCCAGGCAGGTCGGGCTGCAAGCTAATCTAGCCGGGCCCGACAGCGTGACCATCCCCGGGAACCTGGCCTCTTTCCGCTGGGAGGCCAGGAATGCGCAGAGGTTCTCCTACTACTTGGAGGGCTGGGTCGCCGAGGAGAATCTCCGCGGCATCAGCTACCTTGAAGGCTTCACCCAGGACAAACGGCCCGACTGGTCACCCTACCAGGAGGTCACAGCCGCCTCCTTCGGCTCCCTGAAGCAGGGACGCTACACCTTCCACGTGCGAGCCGAGGATGCGCTGGGGCGGGACAGCGCCTTCGAGACAAATCGGACCTTCGTAGTGGGCCAAGGGGGCGGCCATGTCATCGGCGTGCCCGGGCTGGCCAAGAGCTAGGCCCGCTGATACATCCGTGGGGGCATCATCGTTGGAAGATAGAGGGACCTTCGCCCGGGCGCGAACCTCATCCCCGCCCTGCTCGGGGCGCCCTGCTATCTCTTCGGGAGGTGATGGGCTGTGGCAGAGGCGGCGGACCGGATCGTACTGGATACCCACGGGCGCGTTCTATTCCGATGCAGCATGTGCGGCGCTGCCATGCGCGAGCGGGACTTCGCCGACCTGGGTCTACGCGTCCCGGAGTACGGTGAGACCGCGGACGACTACTGCACCGCCGAGCTGGTCGACGACCTGGCACACAGGGGCTGTGTCCAGGCTCGGGCCGGGCGCTCAGTGCAGATCTAGCGTTTCGAATAGGTATTCCCCCTGATCGGCTGAGGTCGCTCGCGCTGCTTCTCCTTCGCGTGATGCCGCATAGCTTGACATACGCTGCTGTCGCCTTATGATGGGCCTCGCCCGTCGGGGACGGGCGCTGGGGGCGCTAGTCGACAGACCGCACGGATGCAGGAGGTGCCAGCATGGCTACTTACATCAGCCTCGTGAGCTTCACCGATCAGGGTATTCGCACCATGAGAGACCTGGCGCGTCGCCTTGAGAACGCCGACCAGACCTTCCGGAACCTGGGCGGCGAGCTCAAGGACATCTGGCTGGTGATGGGTCAGTACGACTACGTGGTCCTCTCGGAGGCACCCGACGACGAGACCGCCGCTCGCGTCGCCCTGGCCGTGGCCAGTCAGGGCAACGTGCGCACCCAGACCTTCCGTGCCTTCGGCCGGCAGGAGATGGTCAAGCTCATAGACGGCCTGCCCTAGCGGGCTGCCGGAGAGTTCGCCCGCGCGAGGGCACAGCCTCAGAGCAATCGCCGGCGCCTTCAGAATGCCATTCCAGGACAGCGCGAGCCTGTCTGTGCCCGTTGCCCCGCTATCCTCACGCGCTGGTCACCTGTACTCGTCCAGATAGATGCCGTACACCATACTGAGGCATGAGGC
>CAZFGZ010000123.1:0-6542 GCA_964518585.1 uncultured Dehalococcoidia bacterium
TCTCACCCTGACGGCGGCGGTCTGCTTGAAGAGGGCCTGCCAGATGGCTTCCTCGCCAGCGAGGGAGGCTGTATGCGAGCGAACCGCCCTCCCGCCCGCCTCGGTCAGGCCGCCCTTCCAGATTATGAGCGGCTTCTTGCTGGCGACCTCCGCGACGAGGCGCATGAAGCGCCTTCCTCCGCGCGGCCCCTCCAGGTACATGGTAACGATCCTGCTCTCGTCATCCTGGGCGACGTACTCAAGGAAGTCGGCCTCATTCAGGTCGCAGGCGTTGCCGTAGCTTATGACCTTGCTGAAGCGGATCCCGTGTCCCCTGGCCAGTCTGGCGAACTCGACGGCGTAGCCGCCGCTCTGGGTGATGAAGGCGACGGGGCCGCTCTCCCTGGGGAAGTCGCCGCCCGGCAGGAGGGTGTGGCCGCTGCGGGGGCAGTAGACGCCGAAGCAGTTGGGGCCGATCAGCCGGATACCCCGGTTGGCGATGGCCTGTAGCTGCCGCTCGAGGGCCCGGCCTTCGTCCTCCCCGGTCTCGGCGAAGCCGGAGGTGAAGATCTGGGCGCCCTTGACCCCCTTGGCGAGGCAGTCCTCCAGCACCCCGGGGACGAACTCCGCCGGCACCATGATATCGGCCAGGTCAACGGGCTCGGGGATGTCTGTGACGCGCGGATAGATCTTCAGGCCGAAGACCTGGTCGCCCCTCGGGTTGACGGGGAAGAGCTTTCCCTTGAAGCCGAATTCTATGAGGGCGCTCAGGAAGCGGCTGCCGAACTTATTCTCGTCCGCAGATGCGCCGACGACGGCTACGGTTTTCGGGTAGAAGAGGGGGTCGAGTTCGGCAAGCTTGTCCACGGTCACTCCTTGCATCGGCCTGCCTGTCCGGAGACGAGACGCTCTCGCACTGGCAATTCGGACGCGACGCCCATTATCCGCCAGAGAGTGCTCGAATTCAAATGTGGTTCAAGTGCTGGCGACGGGGTCCGCCGCCAGCGGGCTCAAAACGCCAGGCACCCGGCCACGTCGCGCGCCGCCTCCGGCGGCGGCTCGCGGCCTCAATTCTGTGATTGGGGGGACACCCCCCAGACCCCCCCGCCCGCTGCGCGGGGGCGGAATACTCGGACGGGGAAGGCTGAGGACGGGAACTTTGGGAGCCAAGCGCCCTGCACCCGCGACCGGCGGGTCTCTTCAGCGGCCTCGCTCCGGCTATTGACAGGGGCGGCTATGCGGCTACACTCGCCATGGGGTTACACAAGAGCTGGAGGTCTGGAGCAATGAAGACGGTCATCAACGGCTACGCGATGAGCTATGAGACAGCCGGCGAGGGTCCGGCGCTACTCCACATCCACGGCGGCCTGGGCGGCATGCTCTCTACCCTGGCGCCCCGGGAGTTCCTGCTGGCCCCGCTCTACTCGGATGCGTTCCGGGTGGTGTGGTACGACCGCCGCTCCGCCGGGCAGTCGGACTACCCGGAGGCGTTCTACAGCCTGGGGGACGTGGCCTCGGACGCCAGGGGCCTGCTGGACCACCTGGGGATCGAGAAGGCGGTGATCATGGGCGACTCGGCCGGAGGGCCGGTAGCCCTCACCTTTGCCCTGGACTATCCGGAGAGGGCCTACGGGCTGGTGCTGGCGGAGACCTCGGCCGTTCTCGGCGACATTCCGGCGTTTGTCCCGATCCTGGGGGAGCTGGTGGAGGTCCTGAGGAAAGAAGGCCCGGAGGCGGCCTATGAGGCGCGCAAGCGGCTCAGGACTGAATCCACGGGAGAGGTAGGGGACCTGTCCAGGGTCTTCGACTTCTCGAAGGCGCCGCCCGCCATAGAGGAGTTCTTCGCCGCGCAGGTGCGGGAGGGCAGAGAGAGGGCCAAGCAGGCCTCGCGAGAGGACCGCATCCGCTGGCACGCCGGGGAGCTGCGCAACTACGCGATGTACGTGGGGGTGGACCTGCGGCCCCGACTGAAGGAGGTCCGTGTGCCGACCTGCGTCATCCACGGCGACAAGGACATCGCCGTGCCGCTGGCCCAGGGGCAGCTCATGGCGGCGGAGATCCCCGACGCGGAGCTGCACTTCATCGAGGATGTGCAGCACGGGATCATGCTCGCCCCGGCCGCGCAGAGCGCCCTGCGCCAGTTCATGGCGAAGGTGACGGCCTGACCGACGGGCCCGCCCGGGGCCGCGCTAGACGATGCGCTTGCCCGGCAGGGGAGGAGATGCGCTGTACACCTCATCGACGCGGATCAGACCCGCAGGCCGCCCCAGGCTGCGCTCCGTGCCCAGGAACTCGCCCTTGACCTGATACGCCAGCGGCTCGAAGGTGAGCACCGAGACGGCTACCCTGGCTCCCGGACGCAGCCCGGCCAGGGCCGCAGCGGCCGAGCCACCGGCCATGACAAGGCTCCCCCGGCCGGCGGGGACGAGGGAGAGGACCGGCACCGCTACCGGGTAGCCGTCCTCGCCGAGGTAGGCGAGAAGCTTGGCCGCCTGCAGACGACCGAACTTCTCCCGCACGGGCGCCGGGAGGGCGACGCCGTCGTCGCGTCGGCGAAGGCGGCGGGCGGCCCAGCGCGAGCGGAGCATGTCGGCGAGGAGGGCGTTTCGGGAGAGGACGAACGAGTCCGCCACCTCCAGGACGCGGATGACGCCTGCGCTGCGGATGCCCGCGTAGGCGTTGTAGCGGAAGGCGTCGGAGGCCATGATGTGGTCGAAGTGGGGGCCGCTGGGCTGGAACTCCAGGAAGTCGCCCTTGATGACCCACCCCCGGAGAGCCGGGGAGAGCACGGTCACGCAGACGCGGGGGTTCACCTCCAGGTTGCGCCGCGTCTTCCAGATCATGAGCTCGCCGAAGATGATGGTGCGGGCGTCGGCGGCCTCCAGGGAGAGGATGGGGACGACGTTGGGAGCGCCGTTGGCATCGAGGGTGGCGAGGAACTTGGGCGTGGCGCGACCGGCCAGGGCCTCCACGATGGGTGGGCTCAGCTCCCCCTCGGCGGCGGGCGATTCGCCCGCCTCTAGTCGCGCACCGCTCCCGACCACGTGACGACCTCCACGCCGGCCTCTCGCGCCACCCGGCTCAGAGCTTCCATCTGGTCCCGCGTAGGCAGCTCGGCTCCGTCCAGCGAGTAGGCGCGGTCCAGGCGCGGGTACTTGGGGCGCCCGAGGTTGGTGTAGGCGAGCAGCTCCCAGCGAACGACCGTGGGCAGCTCCTCGCGGATGTGGCCGGCGAGGGCAGCGACGTTGTCCGCATCGTCGGTCCAGCCGGGAACGATGGGCGTGCGCACCCAGATGGGCCGACCGTCGGCGGCGATGCGCCGGGCGTTCTCAAGGATCCGGTCCGGGGCGACGCCGGTGGCCTGCCGGTGCCTCTCCCCGTCGATGAGCTTCAGGTCGTAGAGGACGAGGTCGACCAGGGGGAGCACGCGCTCGTAGACGGGCCAGTCGGCGTAGCCGCAGGTGTCGAGGGCGGTCGCGATGCCGCCTTCGCGGCAGAGGCGGAGGAAGGCCTCGAGGAAGGCGGGCTGCGCGGTGGGCTCGCCGCCGGAGACGGTGACGCCCCCGCCGGAGGTCTCGTAGAAGGCGCGATCCTTCTCCACCTCGGCGTAGAGGTCCTGGGGCGTCCACTCGCGGCCGATGACCTCCAGGGCGGCGGCGGGACAGGCCTCGGAGCAGAGGTCGCAGGGGGTGCAGCGTTCCCTGTCGATGCACATGCCCTGGGGCGTCAGCTCCAGGGCTCGCGCGGGGCAGGCAGCCAGGCACTCTCGGGCGCCGATGCAGCGGACGTCGTACCAGACGAGCTCCGGGCGAGGGGAGAGGCCCTCGGGGTTGTGGCACCAGCGACAGCGCAGGGGGCAGCCCTTGAGGAAGACGGTGGTACGGATGCCCGGCCCGTCCTCGGTGCTGAACTTCTGGACGTTGAAGAGGATGCCTGTGGCCACGACCTACTCGTACACCTTCTCGCCGGCGACCTCGGCGTCGGGGGCGTCGGCCTCGACGTCGCGGGTGGGGGCAGCCATGCCGAGCTCCCTGTAGTACTCGTGCTGGATGACGAGGTTCATGATCTCGTTGGTGCCGGTCCAGATCATGAGGAGGCGCGCGTCGCGCAGCATCCTCTCGATGGGATAGACGCTGGTGTAGCCGATGCCGCCCATGATCTGCATGGCGTGGTTGATGACCTGCCACGACGTGTCGGTGCCGAACTTCTTGGCCTCGGAGACGAGGCGGCGGGCACGGCCCGGGTCGTCGCCGCGGTCCACAGCCTGGGCGGCGGCGTAGACGAGGCCTCGCGCCGCGTCGAGCATAGTGATGCTATCGGCTACCTTGAAGCTCACGCCCTCGAAGCGGCGGATCTTCTGCCCGAAGGCCTTGCGCTGGTCGCTGTAGCGAGCGGCGATCTCCAGGGCGGCGCGGGCACCCCCCAGGGCGCCACCCGCGCTGGTCATGCGCTCCGGGATCATCATCTGGTTGAAGACCAGGGCGCCGCGGTGCTCTCCGCCGATGACATTCTCGGCGGGCACGCGGGCATCCCGGAAGTAGACGCGGCCGGTGCCGCCGCCGCGCATGCCGAGGAGGCCGTAGACGTGCTGCACCTCGACGCCGGGCCCGCGCTCCACGACGAAGACGCTGATCGACTCGTGGGAGGGCGCGTCCTCGCGCGTCCGGGCGTAGACCAGGAAGAGGTCCGCACCCTCGGCGCCGACGATGAAGCGCTTCTGGCCGTTGAGGACCCAATCGTCGCCGTCGCGGCGGGCGAGGGTCGTCGTGCCGAAGAAGTCGGAGCCGCCGCGGGGCTCCGTGAGGGCCTCGGCGACGGTGAGCTTCCCTTCGAGGACCGGTCGCAGCCAGCGCTCCTTCTGCTCGGGGGTGCCGAAGTCGTTGAGCGCCTCGCCAACGATGCTTACGAGGCCGTAGAGGCAGGGGAGGCTGGTGCTGAGGACGCCGATCTCCTCCAGGGCGATGATCTCGTCGGCCCAGCCGAGGCCGCGGCCGCCGTACTCCTCGGCGAAGCGCAGCCCCAGGAGCCGACGACGGGCGGCGGCCTCAAGGAACTCGCGGGGGTAGGACACCTTTCCGGCGTCCATGTCCAGGAGGAGCTGACGGGGCACATCGTCGCGGACGAGGGCCCGCACCTCCTCGCGCAGCTCCCGTTGTTCGGGCGTTAGCAGACAGTCCAGCATTGGGCACCTCCTTGTCTCAACTGCGCTCGACGAAGCGCAGCCCCCACAGCAGGGGAATCGAATGCGGCGGCTCGCCGCGCATGGCCCGCTCGAGCTGGACGAGGGCCTCGTCCACGTGGGCATCGAGCATCAGGGCTCCGGCCTCGGCCGAGGCCAGGCGCGGCTCGCCGACGTAGGTGGGCTTGTCCTCCGCCCCCAGCCAGGCCAGGACGAAGGCGAGGGCCTGCAGGTCAGAGGCCACCCGCCTGGCACGGAGGACGCGTAGAACGGCGGCGGCAGCCCGCAGCAGGCGAGAGACGACGCC
Organism: uncultured Dehalococcoidia bacterium; assembly: GCA_964518585.1. Lineage (GTDB taxonomy): Bacteria > Chloroflexota > Dehalococcoidia > DSTF01 > CAZFGZ01 > CAZFGZ01. The sequence continues at coordinate 5,466 of CAZFGZ010000123.1, forward strand.
GCTCTGGTCCACGGCCACGCGGGGCAGGGAATTCCAGCTCGAGTCGACGGTTTCCGGCGCGGCGGCCAGCATGAGCGATGTCTCGTTGCGGCCGGCGTGGGCGTCGCTGAGGTCGCCGCAGCTTCCGGGGCCGGTGTTGGTGGCCCGGAGGAGGGCGGGGTCATGCTCGACCATGCGGCGGTAGAAGTTGAGAAACGGCGCGACGATGACGAACCCCAGGCGTTTGTAGGCCCTGCGCACGGCCTTCTCGATGGCGATCTGGTGACGCGGGCCGCCGTGGTTGTCGGTGAGCACCATGTACTTGAAGCCCTGCTCAGCGAGGCCGGCTGCGGTGGAGAGGAGGAGATGGTAGATGGCCCGGCTATCGACCTTGATCGAGCCGGGGACCGGTATAGTATCCGCCCCGGCGTAGACGGGCGGCAGCACCAGGTAGTCGTGGTCCGGGTAGCGCTCCCGCAGGCGTGCCAGCAGGCGCTCCTGGAGCGCCTGGGCGACGATCAGGTCCGTGGCTATGGGCAGGTGAGGGCCGTGGACCTCCAGGGGGCTGAGGGCCATGAGGACGAGGGTGCTATCAGGATCCAACTCGCGCAGTTGGGTTAGGTTCAGCTCCGCGTACCTGAGGGTCCTGCCAGCCATGTCATTTCCTCTCCACTAGCGGGGAAGGTGCGCCTGCCGGGCGATGATCTCGTCCTGGATCTCTTTGCCCAGGGTGACGAAGTAGGCGTTGTAGCCGGTGACGCGCACCAGCAGGTTGCGATAGGTCTCGGGGTCGGCCTGGGCGTCGCGCAGGGTGTCCGGGTCGATCACGTTGATCTGGAGGGCGGTGCCGCCGACCTGCCCATAGGCGCGCAGGAGCGCGGCCAGCCGGTCCCGATGCTCCCGGTCGCTCAGCAGGGAGGGGCTCAGGCTGAGGGTGTGGGAGGCGCCGTTGGGCGCCGTCTCCAGGCCCAGGTGACCCACGGACTTGATGATCGTGGTGGGCCCGCTGCGGTCGGCCCCGTTGACAGGGCAGACGCCGTTGGAGAGGAAGGTGCCGCGGCGGCGGCCGTCAGGCGTGGCGGCGGTGGAGGGGGCGTA
>CAZFGZ010000124.1:0-6466 GCA_964518585.1 uncultured Dehalococcoidia bacterium
TGGAGCTTGGGGAAGACATCCTCATCCCACGGGTCCGGCCGTGAGGGGACGATCTGGTAGCAGGTCAGCACCGGTACGTAGCCGTTCTCCCCGCTCTCCTCAAGGTACGTGTCGACGAAGGCTCCTGGCGGGTCGCTCCAACTGGTCCAGCCTTCTCCTGTGTTCACCCCACCCGTCAGGTACTGGTAACGGTAGTCCCAGGGAATGCCTGAGCCCGTCATCCACGCCACCTGGCTGGGCTGATTCATCAGACCGATGCCCAGGTGCTGGGGTAGCCCCGCCGGCATCGCAGCGCTCAATCCGTCGGAGGAGCTGCGTATCGGCGTCCCACTGCGAACGCAGCCTGCGCCGAGAAGCAAGAATAGCGCCGCAAGGCCAAGGATGTGCTGTCTCAAGCGTCCCGCCTCGTTGCTCTGCTTCTGCACCGTTATGTCCTCTCGTCCTCTATCATCTTCGGCCCGAATCCGCACTAGCTCCCGCCAAGGCCTCCTCACGCACCCTGCCGCCAGGGGGTTCCGGCCGCGACCCCAGACGGCACTTGACAGAACACACAGAAACGGTTAACCTAACTTATCTAAGAGCTGGTGGCACAGTTCTCTGATATCCTGGGACAAGCGCATGAGGCGCCGCTAACCGGCTCCGTGCCTTGGGCTGTGCGCGTGGGCAAGTCGGGTAGCGTGTTCCGGCGAAGGATTGGGGCCGGGCTCAGGTCCGGCCCTTGACGATCAGTCCGTCCGCCCCGGAGGCTGGTTCTCTTTGCCACCGAGGGCGGGGCTCGCCCGCCACTGCTGAGGATCGCGTCTTGGTGAGAAGGTGGAACGGCGCTAGCGGCGACGGTTTGGACTCCCGGCCCATAAGGGTTCTCCTCGCTAACGATCATGCCCTTCTCCGGGAGGGCCTGACGCGCCTCCTGGAGGATAGCCCCGCGACTGAGGTAGTGGGCGAAGTCGGCTCCGTCCGGGAGGCCGTTGCCGTCGTGCCCAGCGCCCAGCCCGACGTGATAATCGCCGAGGGGGAGCTGAGCGACGGCGGCGCCGCCGACGTGGCGCGCATCCTTCGCGACACCCATCCTGGGGTCAACGTCATCATGCTGTGCATCGGCGATGACGTAAGCGACCTCGCCGCAGCCATCGCCTCTGGCATCAAGGGAGTGCTGGACAAGAGCGCCGACGCCGCCGGTCTCGTGGGCTGCATGAGGAGCGTGACGCTGGGCCAGTTCTCCATCTCCGACCGGCTGGCCGCGCGCATGGCCGCCGACCTCGCCGCCATGAGCGAGCGCACGGCCCACCTTCAGGGGCACAACGCCATCCTTACCGAGCGCGAACTGGAGATCCTCGACCTGATCGTGGCTGGGCTGACGAACCGCGCCATCGCAGACAGGCTCTTCCTCTCCGAGAGCACGATCCGCGCCCACATCCGCAGCATCATGCAGAAGCTGAACGTCGAGAACCGCGTGCAGGCGGTGACCTTCGCCCTCCGAAACAACCTTGCCTCGGCGTCGGCGCTGAGCCCGGCCCTCGTAAGGAGCCACCAGAGCTAGCCTCCTTTTCCTTTGCACCCACCCGTTTAGTCGGCCTTGGTCGGCGCAGCCACGTCGGCGAGCGCTTGCGCCAGCTTCGAGGACGCCACAGCCCGTGCTCCCGCCAGATCGCCCTCATCTCGTCGAGGTCGATCTCGAGCCGCGGGCTGATTCGAAAGAACCGGACCGAGGGCCCTGCGTCGAGGACGCCCGCGATCTCCACCCCATCGTTGTAGGCGGGCATCGCTCGATCACCGTCGCAGTCTCGCGAGTAGCGAGCGCCAGACGCGTCGGGCTGGCGACCAGTATCGGTAGGCGGGAGTCTCCACCAGCTCGCCCCCCCACTTCTGCTTGAAGTCGCGGATCCCCGCCTCCCTTGATCCGGGCGGCGGTGCCACCTCCACCGTCACCATGTCATAGCGAGAACAGCCCGCATCCTTCATGGCGAGGAGGGAGTGCCACAGGAGCAAGTCGCCCGCCCGCAGCTGTCTTCCCTCCGGACACGCAGCGTGCTGGTGGTGGGCCGCGAAGCCGCCATGGCAGAGGAGAAGGCTGCCTGCCAGCAGTCGCCCACCTTGTCTGGCCACCAGCAGTCGCCCCTGGGACGACTGGATGAGCCGTCGACATCCCTGGAGATAGTGGTCCTCAGGGAAACGGGGCTCGCCGGGCGCCGCACCCCTCTCGCTGCGCAGGGCATGAAAGGATCGGATGTCGTCGTCTGACGTCGCTTCCTCGATCACCAGGCCGTGCTCCTCCGCCTGATTCACGTTTCGCCGGGCGGTGCGATGGATGCGCTTCCAGATCTTCTCAGGTGGCGCGGTGAGATCGATCACGAAGGTGGCCAGGTCGCGGCGGCTGAACCCTTCGGCCGAGCAGACTCCTTCCAGTTCCGGTCCGTAGAGGGCCTCCGACGGTATCACGAGCCAGCCGACGCTCCGCTTGCGAACGTGAGCCTTGAGCGCCGACAGCATCTCCGTCGCCAGGCCGGTTCGTTGTTCCACGAGGTCGGGCCGCACGACCGGCCCCGAGCGGGCCCAGCCGGCGCTGCGCGGCCACGGGCGGGTAACGTAGCGCACGAAGTACCCCCACCAGAAGGCCGCCAGGCCCTGCCCGTCTTCGGCGAGGATGACGTAGGGCGACCGCGTAGGGTCTGTGTTGGACAGGGCGGCGAAGGCCTCCGTCTGGTAGGGGTGGACCAGCGGCGACTGCTGGTCCAGCCTGTCGATGGCGTCGCGCAGCGCGACGTCACATTCTTCCGCCGGCACGATCCTGATCTGACGCGACGTCGCAGTCGACGCGCCCACTCCACCGTAAGTTGTGCCTACAGACATGGCATCCTCCTCTGCATCCTCCTCGTTTCTCCGCGGGCCGGGCCCGGTCTCTCTCGCAGCTAGCGATCTGTCTTGTCCAGTGAAGTCCCCATGGCAACTTCGTCTCGACCGGGCGAGCCGGTGGCCCCGGCCTCCGAGAGCACGCGCGCCGTTCGCACCCAGGCAAGGGCTCGGCCAGCAGACAGGGCGCGCAGGTAGACCCAGGCCTTCCAGAGAGCGTAGGCGGGCGCCCAGGCCAGTACGCTCCATCGGCGGAGCGGAACCCTGGCGCGGGCGAGACCGCCCACCGTGTAGGCCACCTGTCCGACGAGGACGGCACCCGCCAGGGCTACTGCCACGCTCGACCCCAGCGCGAAGGAGGCAGCCAGCATCGCCAGCGCCAGCAGCACCAGGATGGACTGGGGTGGCACCATGACGTCAATGGCGGCGACGAGCCTCGCCCGGTCGCGCCGGGCGAGCCCCGCCGCGAGCAGACGGGGGCCGTAGGCGCGGGCCAGCCCGAGCCGTCCCCTCTCCCAGCGCACGTTCTGGCTCTTCGCCTGCGCGAGAGAAGTCGGCATCTCGGCGAGGACCACCGCCTCGGGCGCGAAGGCCACCTTGATTCCCCGCTCGACGAGCTTGAGGTGGAGCTCCAGGTCCTCGGTAAGGCCGAAGGCATTCCACTCCCGTACCTGCCGCAGCTCCCTCGCGAAGGCCATCCCGTTCCCGGCCAGGCCGGCGGACGCCCCCAGGGCCGCCAGACCGCGTCGGCGGGTGAACTGGAGCAGGGAGAAGGCGAGCGAGCGCAGGCCGGCAACCCACGAATCGTCGGGGTTGAGAACGCCGTAGTACCCCTGTACGGCGGTCCATCCCTCCTCGAGCCGCGCGTCCACCACCCGGAGGAAGCCAGGCGAGACGACGCTATCGGCGTCGAAGACGACGTAGGCATCGTAGGGCTGGTCCGACAGGCGGTCGAGCAGCCAGCGCAGGGCCTGTCCCTTGCCGCGGTCGGAGGGACTGCTGCGGCGCTCGTGTACTTGGGCGTCGTGGTCGCGGGCGATCTGAGCCGTGCGGTCGTCGCAGTTGTCGGCCACCACGTGGACATCGAACAGCTCTCGGGGGTAGTCCAGGCGACCCAGGCTGTCCAGGAGGCGGCCGATCACCTGCTCCTCGTCGTGGGCCGGGACCAGGATGGCGAAGCGCCGTCGCGGCTCGATGTCGCGATGCGATGGTCTCTTCGGGAGGAGACTGGCCACCACGAGCAGCACCAGATACCCGGTCGCGACGACCAGCAGCGCCTCTATGGCCAGCACCACTGCGAAGAATAGCCAGATCATCAGCGACCTCTCACGTCAGCCATCCCGGCCGCATACCGTTGCCTCGCGAGGCCAGGCGTCGCAGCCGTGCCGCCGCGCCCCGGGCGAGCCTGAGGGCCCGGTAGTGAAGCTGGGCCCGGCGGTCGCGGAAGATGAGGACCTCGCGGTTGTACTCGGTCTCCGCCCGATAGTGAGCCTTGTATTCCGGGTCCCCCCGCAGGAAGTCGAAGCGACGCAGCCCCTCTTCCATCGCGCCCCGGATCTCGTGGGCGTCGAGGGTGGTGCCCAGGCCGTAGGGCGACCATTCGGCCTCGGGACAGAACCCGCTGGCGTAGTAGTACTTGGTCCCGTTCCAGGCGAAGCTGTAGATGGCGGCGATGGGTCGGCCGGAGGCCTTCAGTATGGTCAGCCTCAGTGCGCCGCGCCTCAGCAGCTTCCTGGCGATCTCCTTGTGAAACGCTCGTTTGCGGTCGTCGCGGAAGATGCCCGGCTTCCCGGCCGCCTCCCAGCGGCGGGTGTGCAGGTCGAACAGCGCCTCCATCGCCTCGTCGATGTTGCCCTCATCCTCCACGTGGACGAACTCGGCCCCGCGCTCGCGCATGAGCTTGCGCTCCCTGCGTTCGACGCGACTCCTGGTCTTGGCCGACAGGCACATCCGATAGACCTCCCAGCTATCGGGCAAGGGCAGAGGGTGAACGTCGCTTCCCATCCTCACGACGGTGGGCCAGCCCCGTCTCAGCGCCGCCGCCAGAAGGGGAACGATAGTCCGGGACGACCGGGGCAGCTCCTGGAGGTGAACCACGTCCCAGCCGGCCGATGCTTCTTCGAGCTCGTGGCATAGGGCCTCCGTCACCGGCTGCTCGTAGCCGTCGGCGATGAGGAGATCCTGGTAGTCGGCGTAAGAATCGCGGCCCAGCCCGCAGCCGACGTGGCGGAGCACCCGCAGCCCCGGTCCCAGCCGCGTCCGGGCCAGCGGTGCGAGGCCCACCAGTCGCCCGTTGTCCCGCATGGGGAACACCCACAGCGGCTCTTCGCCTCCGTAGTAGTGGGCGACGGTGCTGCACCACTCCCAGGACGAGAAGACCGTGAGGCCCGAGCAGTGGCCCTCCAGCTCGTGCCAGCCGCCCTCGAGCGTCTCCAGGTCGGAGAGCCCTCGCACGCGGCCAACCTCGATCTCTGGCGCAATCCGCGTCGTCATTGGCCAGTCTCCGTGACCTCGACCGGCGCCGCATGGTGACGAACCGCTTTCCGCTTGAGGGCGCGCAGCGCCCCGTTGCGCTGGAGGAGGTAGCGCCAGCCCCACAGCCGCAGCAGCGTGGCCGGCCAGCCGGTCTTGGTGACGCCGATGCGGTGAAGAAGGAAGGGCTCGTTCGCCGCCTGCTCTATGCCGCAGGCGCCGGCATATCCCGCCCTCTCCGTCTCCTCGCGCACCTCCTCGTTGCAGTCGCCATGGGGGTAGCAGAAGAACCGCACCTCATGGCCCAGCATCCGCTCCAGGTCCTCCTTCGAGCCCCTTATCTCCTTCGCCCGCTCCTGCCGGGTGAGCGAGGTGAGCCGGCGATGGCTGACGCTGTGCGAGCCGAACTCTATCCCTTGCCGGTCCAGCTCGAGAATCTGGCGACTCGACAGCATGGGGACCGACGCCGTGCCCTCGGCCTCGTCCCATCGGTTCGTCCCGTCGATGCAGCCGGTCACCAGGAAGACGGTCGCGTGCGCTCCATACTTCTGAAGGAGGGGGAAAGCGGTGTCATAGAAGTCCTGATAGCCGTCGTCGAATGTCAGACAGACGCAGCGCCCGCCGGCCGGTCGGCCGGAGCGAGCGACCTGAACCGCCGTCTCCAGAGGGACAAACCGATAGCCGCGATCGGTCAGGTAGCGCAGCACCCGCTCCAGACGCGCCGTCGTCGTGCAGAGACCGTGCTCGTCCTGGTCGGGCTCTTCTTCACAGACCCGGTGATAGAAGAGTATGGGCAGCCAGTTCCTCAAGGCGCTGTCACCTGCTCCTCCTCGGCCGGGACGCCTTCCGCCGGTAGCTCGCGGATTATCCTGGCGGGGACGCCGCCCACCAACGTGTTGGGGGGCACGTCCCTGGTGACGACGGCACCGCTGGCGACGATGCTGCCGGCTCCCACGTTGACGCCGATGATCATCGACCGGCGGGCGATCCAGGCGCCGTCACCGATGACGACGGGCCTGCTCTTCAGCCGGCCGAGGCGCTGCTCGGGCCCGCCCACCTCGTGGGTGTCGGTGGTGATCAGGCAGTCATCGCTGATCACGGCCCTGCTGCCCACGCTCACCGGCTCGTTCAACTCGAAGCGGGC
>CAZFGZ010000125.1:0-6421 GCA_964518585.1 uncultured Dehalococcoidia bacterium
GTCAGATGGCGTCCGAACACGGTCAGTCTCCAGCGGAATCATCGAATGCCGGGTTGAGCGTTGTCAAGGCGGCGGCACACGAGCAGACAGCCGCCCGTTACCTCAGCAGGCCCGCCTCGCGCACCCACCCGGCGGTCACGCGCACGCCCTCAGCCAGCGAGACCTTCGGCTGCCAGCCGAGCTCGTCCCTGGCCTTCGATATGTCGAATCGTTGGTCCCTGGTCATGAGGAACACGGACACGCGGCTCAGCGTCGGCGGCTGCTTGGCACCGATGAGCCGCGCCCAGCCCTCCGACAGGTTCGCCAGCGTCGAGGCGACAGCATGCGGCACCGAGAGGCGCGGGGGCCGGATATCCAGCTCGCCGCAGATCGCCAGAACGAACTCGCGGATGCGCATCTCGGGGTCGGGCCCCAGGTTGTAGATCTGGCCGATCGCCTTCTCGCTCGTGCCCGCGGCGGCCACTCCCTCGACCAGGTCGGTGACGTAGAGGAACGGGGCGAGGGGATCGCGGCCACTGATCCAGGCGGCGGTCGGTCCGCGGAGGAAGCGGATGATGCGCGGAAAGAAGGTGTGGTCGCCTGGGCCGTACACGGACACCGGCCGCACAATGGTGACACCGAGGCGGCCCTCGTGATGATAGCCGAGCGCGGCCCGCTCGGCCATGATCTTGGACCGCCCGTAGAAGCCCCACGGGCTCCCCGCACCGGCGTACGGCGCGTTCTCGTCCAGGGGTGGGGCGCCGGGCGCCGCCAGCGCGTACACGGCGCTGGTACTGAACAGAAGGAAGCGCTGGACCCCCGCCTCGGCCGCAGCCCGGAGCATGTTCTCCGTGCCCCGCACAGTCACCGCCTCGAACTCGCGCCAGGGTCCCCAATCGGTCACCCTGGCGGCGGCGTGGAACACCGCCTCCATGCCCCGGGCGGCGACCCGCAGGGACTCGATGTCGCCTACGTCGCCGAAGAGAACCTCCACCTCGCCGCAGCGGCGGATGCGGTCGGCATCGGCCTCGTCGAGGGCGAGTCCGCGCACGTCATGCTGCGCCTCCAAAAGGTGCTTGAGAAGATAGCCGCCGATGAAACCGCCAGCGCCCGTAACCAAGATCTTCATGATCCATGCTCCTTCTAGGTCCGGCCGATGCCCGAGTTCTCCGGCGCGGCCTCAGCGCGATGACCATGTCGGCCGGTCCTGCAGGGGTATCATGGCCAACTCAGGGCGGGCCAGCAAGCCCTTCGAGACAGGTGGAATCGCATCGAGGTGGGCGCCCAGCGCCGTGTCTGAGCGGGCGGACAGCATGAGGGCCGCGAGCGGGGTAGGCTCGCGGCCCTCTGCCTTAGGAGGCGGGGCTCCTTACTACCTGAGCTGGGTTGCGAGGCCGCGCGCCCACGCGACGGGTCGAAGCCCCAGCAGCCCGTCGCGGCGCTTGCTGCGCTGTCCGGCGGTAGCCCGGTGGGCCGGCATCTCCTGGGCAGCGCGAGCCTCCCTGATCAGGGCGAGTCGGGTGACCTCGCGCTGCATGTCCCGACGATTCGCCCGCAGCAGGTCTCTTTCGATCATGGCCACCCTCCTCAAGCTAGTCTCACCCTTCATGTTGCACGTCCCTGGTGCGGCTGACTATGAAGACGTTCACACATGCGCTGAATGGGCCGGCCCGAGGCCGGAGTTGACAAACCTTTCCTCGTGTTGGATGATGCGCCTCATCGAGGGTGAGAGGCCGTCCCAGCTCCTGAACCGCTCACCGGCCGTGGGCTCAGGCAGCTCATGGCAGCCGACGTGGTAGGGACCCGGATGAGAAGAGATCTGCTCGCCGCTGTCCCTGTGCTGGCTGCAGTGCCTCCGGGCGATCTAGAGGCGCTGGCTCAGCATGCTCAGCGGTCGTGGTTTCGCAGGGGGCAGGTCATCTTCCAGCGCGACGACGCCGGCACCAGCCTGCACATCGTGGAGCAGGGGCACGTCTACATCGTCCTGCCGTCTCCAGAGGGCGAAGAGATGATCGTCGCGGTGCTGGGGCCGGGGGAGTTCTTCGGGGACCTGTCGCTCCTGGATGGCGCGCCCCGCTGTGCCAGCGCGGTCGCGGCCGACCCGGTGAGCACGTTCGTGGTGCGACGGGAGCCCTTCCTGTCATGGCTTGAGTCACGCCCCTCGGCAGCGCGCGCCGTGATGGCGGCCCTGGCCAGGCGCCTTCGCGCCACCGACGAGATGTTGGGGGACGCGGCCTTCCTTGACATCGACCGAAGGCTGGCCAAGAAGCTGCTTCAGCTCTGCGGGCGCCACGGTAAGGGGGAGGCCCTCTCGGCTCGAGTGACCCAGGACGAGCTCGCCGCCATGCTCGGGCTCACGCGAGAGTGCATCAACAAGCACCTTGGGCAGCTCAGGGATCGCGGCCTGATCGAGGTCGGCCGGGGCAGCATACGTCTCCTCTGTGCGGACGGGTTGGCGCAGCTCACGTAGCCGCGCCGACCCGCACAGGCTCGGGCGCTCAAGAGGACCGCCCGGCAGCCGACAGGTAGTCCACGCGCCCCGCATCCACAGCGGAGAGCAGCCAGCCCCGGAGGGAGCCAAACGCCTCCTCCATCCCTGGCTCGACCCTCCAGGTCCAGCCTGCGCTCGGCCTCACGGATGGCCTGCTGGCGCGCCGCGCCTCCCTGACCGTTGCCAGCCGGGCCACCTCTCTCTCCTTGTCCGCCAGTACAGCCGTCAGTGTGTCCTGCGTTACCATCGCTCTTACCTCCCTGCCTCGTTCCGCCTGCCACGGCGCTTCACCCTTCTGGCGTCAGTCTAGGGGAGGCCCGAACGGGCTACCATGAAGCAGTTCACACTGCCGGGCCATTCTCACCGTGGGCTTTCTACGCGGTCTTTACAAGCGTTGCCCTCATGGGTATAATCTCACTAGTCCTAAATCGGCGACTGAGGGCTGTGCCCCCCTCAGTTTCTTTTTTGGGATCAGTCCAGGAGAAGCGGCCATGGTCGACAAACCGGTTCCATTGACCAAGGAGGGACTGGCCAAGCTTGAGCGTGAGCTCGAACACCTTCGTACTGTCCGCCGACCGGAGGTGGCCGACCGCATCCACCAGGCCAAGGAACTGGCCTCCACTCAGAACAACGCCGAGTATGACGACGCGAAGAACGAGCAGGCCTTCGTGGAGGGACGCATCCTTACGCTGGAGAAGACGATCCAGAACGCCGTGATCATCGACGAGAAGGAGGCGCACACCTCCGGCCAGGTAGGGTTGGGCTCTCGGGTGACCCTGCTCGGCCATGATGGAAAGGAGCAGCACTTCACCCTCGTCGGCAGCGCGGAGGCCGACCCCAAGCAGGGACGCATCAGCAACGAGTCGCCCATAGGGCAGGCCCTCCTCGGCAAGGGTGTGGGCGAGGAGGTGCAGGTGAACGCCCCCAAGGGCATCCTGCGCTTCACTATCACGGGTATTAGCTGAAGGCCGGGAGGGTCGGGCGGACGTCAGGGGCGGGTGGCCCGGAAGCGAGCCCCCGCCTTTCCCATTTGGCTGCTATGAGCGAGCGGTACCAAGCGATCTATCAGCAGCGACTGGCGAAGCTTCATCGCCTGCGGGAGCGGGGCATCGATCCCTATCCACCCCGCTACAGCCGCAGTCATAGCGCCGCGGAAGCGGTGGCCGCCTTCGAGGCGTGGGAGTCCGGCGGCAGCGCGGGCGAGGCCCCCAGCGTCAGCGTGGCCGGTCGCATCACCGCGACCCGCGACATGGGCCGTGCGACCTTCATCGACCTGTGCGACGGCTCTGGCCGCATCCAGGCTTTCTTCCGGCAGAACAACCTCGGCGAGGAGGCCTACGCAGGGCTGCGCGATCTGGACCTGGGCGACTTCCTCGGCGTGAGCGGCTCTCTCTTTCGCACCCGCTCGGGCGAGGTCACCGTCGAGGCCGGCGAGTACACGGTGCTGGCCAAGGCCCTACTGCCGCCCCCCGAGAAGTGGCACGGCCTCCAGGACGTGGAGACTCGCTACCGGCGGCGCTATCTGGACCTGATGGCGAGCGAGGAGGTGCGCGGTCTGTTCGCCATGCGGAGCCGGGTCGTCGCGGCCGTGCGGCGCTTCATGGATGGGCGCGGCTTCCTGGAGGTGGAGACCCCGGTCCTCCAGCCGGAGGCCGGGGGTGCCGCCGCCACGCCCTTCGTGACCCATCACAAGGCCCTCGATCGGGCGCTGTACCTGCGAATCGCGCTCGAGCTGCACCTGAAGCGCCTCATCGTGGGCGGGTTCGACAGGGTCTACGAGATCGGGCCCATCTTCCGCAACGAGGGCATCTCCACCAGACACAACCCCGAGTTCACCATGCTGGAGAGCTACGAGGCCTACGCCGACTATCACCGCGTGGCCGGCATGGTGGAGGAGCTGGTGGCGGGGGTTGCCCGCGAGGTGCTCGGCAGCACAAGCGTAGTGCACGGAGATGCCGTCATCGACCTGGAGCCACCCTGGCGGCGCATCACCATGCGCGAGGCGCTCATCGAGCACGCCGGCCTGGACTTCGCAGAGTACCGTGACGACGCGGAACGCCTCCGCGCCCGCCTCCAAGAGATCGGCGTCCACGTCGAGCTGGGCTGGAGCTGGGGCAAGCTCATCGACGAAGCCGTCTCCACCTGCGTTGAGCCCAAGCTCATCCAGCCCACTTTCCTCATGGACTACCCCTGGGAGCTCTCCCCGCTGGCGAAGCGCAAGCCCGAAGACGCCCATCTGGTGGAGCGCTTCGAGCCCTTCTGCGCGGGCATGGAGTTCGGCAACGCCTACACCGAGCTCAACGACCCGGTCGAGCAGCGTGAGCGCTTCGAGGTGCAGGCGCGCCTGCGCGCCGCCGGTCTCGAGGACGTGGAGACCATGGACGAGGACTTCCTCCTGGCCCTGGAGCACGGCATGCCCCCCACGGGCGGCCTCGGCCTGGGCATCGACAGGCTCGTTATGATCCTGACCGGCCGCACCTCCATCCGCGAGGTGATCCTCTTCCCCCAGCTCCGCAGCAAGGAGTAGACTCCTCGCTGTGGCAGACCGAACCTTCCGCGCCGTCATCTTCGACATGGACGGCGTCCTCGCCGATAGCGAGCCCACCTACCTGGAAGCGGCGAACGTCGTCCTCGCTCCGCTCGGCCACCACCTGAGCGACGAGCAAGGCCGGAGGTTCATCGGCAGCAGCGTTCGCCGCTCCTGGCGGGGCATCATGGAGATGCTGGCCCTCGAAGGCAGCCTCGAGGACTACGTGCGCCAGTACGACAAGGTGCTGCTCTCGGTCCTCAGGCGGCCGCGGCCCACCCTCCCCGGCGTCCGCGAGCTCCTGGCCGAACTGGAGGGCCGGGGCCTGCCGCGAGCGCTGGTCACGTCCGCCTGGCAGGGATGGGTCGATGTCCTTCTCGGCGCCATAGGGCTGACCGGCGCCTTCCCCGTCGTCGTCACCGAAGAGCAGGTGGAGAACGCCAAACCCGCGCCGGAGCCCTTCCTGCGCGCCGCCGGGCTGCTGGGCATCGAGGCGGCGGCCTGCATTGCCATCGAGGACACCCCCTCCGGCATCCAGGCGGCCGGGGCGGCGGGCATGTACGCCGTGCAGGTACGTTCCGCCAGCACCGCCTTCCCGCCCATCGAGGGGGCCGACCTGGTGCTGGACAGCCTGGAGGGCTTCCCGCTGGACTTGCTCGCCCCGGGGCCGGGCCCGCTCCGCTCGACGCCCTCGCCCGGCGGCTGGTAGAATCGCCTGCAAGGGGCCTAGAACGTTTGTGGAGCGACACTTCACCGCCACCGGCTTCGTCGTGCATGGGGACAGGACGCTCCTGCTCTGGCACCGCAGGCTTCAGGCGTGGGTCCCGCCGGGAGGTCATCTGAAAGCCAACGAGGACCCGGTCCAGGCCGTACTGCGCGAGATCCAGGAGGAGGCGGGTCTGCGCGCCGAGGTGATCGCGCTGAACAGGGCGTTTCCCTTCGACTATCCAGGGCAGTTGCCGGCCCCGTACACGATCCTGGTGGAGCGGAGCACCGAGCCGGGACGAGCGCACCAGCACATGGACCTGATCTACTTCTGCCGCTCGCTGGATGGCGAGGCGGTGCGGCCTCCGTCGCCCGATGACGTGCTGGTCTGGGTCAGCGAGGCGCAGCTCCAGGCCAACGAGGCCCTGCCCGTGGGGAGCGGCGGCCCGGCTATCCCCGTACCGGAGGACGTGCGTGCCCTGGCCCTGGAGGCCCTCGGCGCGGCAAGGAAGCGCTGACCGATGCTAGCCCTTCAGTTCATCCGCGAGAACCCGGACGCCGTGCGCAAGGCCCTTGCCGATCGCCACACCGAGGCCCCGCTGGACGATATCCTCCGTCTTGACGAGGAGCGGCGCCGCCTCCTTCAGGAGGTCGAGGGTCTGAAGGCCGAGCGTAACGCGGCCGGCAAGCGCATCGGTGCGGCGCGCGAGTCGGCGGAA
>CAZFGZ010000126.1:0-6406 GCA_964518585.1 uncultured Dehalococcoidia bacterium
CGCGACATCGGCGGCCCCACCAGTCTCTGCCTGTGGCTGCGCGTGTCCATGCGTGCTCCCTCCTGTCCGCCCCAACCCGACCCACCGACGCCATTCTACTCCTTTCGCCGTGCGGTTCAGGCGTGGCGAGATCGACTGCAAAGGGCTAGGCCAGTTCGGTGAGGCTGGAAGTCGTGCATGGCAGACGGCTATAATCACATGGGCCGCTAACTCAATCGGCAGAGTGCTCGACTTTTAATCGAGTGGTTCTGGGTTCGAGTCCCAGGCGGCCCACCATCTCTGGGACGCTGCCATGGTGTGCAGACCGTGAAGGGGAGCGCTCTCCAGACACCGCTACCGGCCCTTCGTACCTTCCAGTCTTTCGAGGGACGTGAGAGCCGGGCCCGAGGCAGGCGCTGCAGAGCATACGCCACGGGCGTCTGGGGCGGCTAACGTGGGCACGGTTCCCCTGTCGGCGCCGGGCCGCCCACCAGCGGGCGGAGGTGGGGTTAGAGACGTCCGTCGCTTCGCAGAAGCGGCGAGCGCTCACGCCAGGGTTGCGGCAACGCAACTCCTCAAAGGAGACGATCAAGCGGCATTCGTAGCTGCGGGCCAAGATGCGCCGGGCTGCTGTACATCGGGTCCCCCATAGCTGTAGGTAGCCTTCTTGTCTGTCTACCTTGAGATGGGCCCGGCCTTCGCTCATCCCCTCTCTCTCACATGCCCTGAAACACCACGTTTCTTGACCCCTTCCTTAGCGGCGGATAGAATTGAAGTGTCGCCGGTGGGGAAACCGGCGCTTGTTTTCGAGAGCTGATGATAGCTATCGGCCTGACGGGAGGGATCGCCAGCGGCAAGTCCCTGGTCTCGGCCATGCTGGCCGAAAAGGGTGTGCCCGTTGTCGAAGCCGACAAGGTGGGCCACCAGGCCTACCGGCGGGGTACTGAGGCCTACCGGTTAGTCGTGGAGGCCTTCGGAGCCGAGGTGGTGGTCGCCGACGGGGAGATCGACCGCAGGGCCCTGGGTGCGCGGGTATTCGGTGACGCTCAGGTCCGTCGCCGTCTCGAGGCGATTGTCTGGCCGGCCATGCGTGACATGATGGCGCAGCGCCTGGGGGAACTGCGAGATCAGGACGTGGCCGTAGCGGTGCTGGAGGCGGCTGTGCTCATCGAGGCCGACTGGACTCCCCTGGTGGACGAGGTATGGGTGGTGGTGGTGCCTGAGGAGGTCGCCCGTGAGCGGCTCGTCCGCCGCAATGGGCTGATTCCGGAGGAGGCTACGGCCCGCATCCGCGCCCAGCTCAGCAACGAGGAGCGGGTGCAGCACGCGGACGCGGTCATCGACAACAGTGGCTCGCTCGAGGCGCTGAGGGAGCAGGTTGAGCGGGCCTGGGCCGATCTGAAGGCGCGGCTGCCAGCCTCGGAGAGTAGGCAAGGCGTGTGAGATGAGCGTGGAAGAACGCATTGAGGAGCAAGGGGCGGGCTACCGCCAGTATGCCATCGAGGAGTACTACTCCGTCGAGGAGCCCTACTATCTTCCCATCTCTGACGAGGTGGAACTGTTCACTGCGGCCTTCGAGCAGCGCATCCCGGTGCTCCTGAAGGGTCCTACCGGCTGCGGCAAGACTCGCTTCATCGAGTACATGGCCTGGAAGCTAGGCCGGCCCCTCACAATTATCCGCGACGCCAGCCGTGGGGCCCGCGGCGACAAGGGCCACGGTCTGCCCCTTGTCACGGTGGCCTGCCACGAAGACCTCACCGCCAGCGACCTCGTGGGGCGCTACCTGCTGGAGGGGGAGACCACTCGCTGGATCGACGGACCGCTGACCCGGGCAGTGAAGGCGGGCGCCATCTGCTATCTGGATGAGGTGGTGGAGGCCCGCAAGGACACTACCGTACTCATTCACCCCCTCACCGATCACCGGCGCATCCTGCCCATCGAGAAGCGAGGGCAGATCCTAGAGGCGAAGGGGGGCTTCCTGCTGGTTATCTCGTACAACCCCGGCTATCAGAGCGCCCTCAAGGATCTGAAGCACAGCACCCGTCAGCGTTTCATCTCCATTGAGTTCGACCAGCCGCCGCGTGAGAAGGAAGCCAAGATCATCACCCACGAATCGGGTGTGGACGAGGCTAGGGCCATGGACCTGGCCAAGCTGGGCGAAAAGGTGCGCCACCTTAAGGAGCACGGCCTGGCCGAAGGCGTAAGCACCCGCTTGCTCATCTACGCGGGGCAGCTCATGCAGAAGGGCGTCCAGTCACGGCGTGCCTGCCAGGCGGCCGTGGTGTGGGCTCTCACAGACGACGCCGAGGTGCAGCGTAGCATCGAAGAGGTAGTGAGTTCGATTTTCGAGTAGTCCGGTGAAGGTCGGCATCGTTGCGGATATCCACTGCAACCATGAGGCGTTGCGCATCGCCCTGGGGCTTATGGGCAGCGTCGATGAGTTGCTATGCGTCGGCGACGCCGTGTATCAGTTTCGCTTTTCCAATGAGGTCGTGGAACTGCTGCGGCAGCGGGAAGCCCGCTACATCCTCGGCAATCACGAGCGAATCATGCTGGGCCCCTGGGGCGAGCGCGCCCGCAGCCTTCCTACCGTGCGCCAGGACAACCTTGACTACATGACGTCCCGGGGCTATCAGCTGGAGGCGCGGGTAGATGGCAAGAAGCTGGTGATGGTGCACGGCAGCCCCTTCGATCCGCCCGATGAATATATCTACCCGAACAGTCCCGCCCTGGGGCGCCTGGCCCAGATCGAGGCCGACTACATCATCCTGGGGCACACCCACTATCACATGGCCGTCCCGGTGGGCCGTGCCCTGGCCATCAATCCGGGGTCCTGCGGCGAGGCGCGCGACCATCGTAACGAATTCCGCCTCTCCTGGGCCGTGCTGGACACGGAGACGGGGGAAGTGGCATTTGACCACTTCGATGACCCTACTCGTCCTCCCGTCCACCCGCCGAGGGGGCCCGAGGGGATGCACCCGGCGCGGCGCTCGAACCCCTTGGCGCGAGTCCCCGACCGATCATGACGAGCCTGGAGCAGTACCTAAAGGATTGTGAGGAGCGGTTAGGTCGGCATACTGCCGCTCTCCCCCTGGAGTTTCGTCGCGCCGCCGCCGAGCTGGAGGGCGTCCTCCGACCTCAAGACTTGCGGTCCTGGGCGGAGGAGGGTGTTGCCCTTGCCGAACATTCTCCGCGCTCCTGGGAAGCGGCCGTGGAGTACTTCCGGGTGAGCCCTGGGGTGCTGGGCACGCTGGACCAGGCGGCCTTTCACCGCTGGGTGCACGCGGGCCGCGACCTGGCCGAATACTCAGCTGCTGCTGCTGCTGCCTACTTCCGGGCCAGCCCCCGCTGCGTGGACCGTCTGTCGGAGGCGCAGCTCACTGAGTGGGCCACGCTGGGGCAGCGACTCTACAGGGGGCACTGGAAGTCCATCTCGCTGACGTCGTTGTTCTTCGGGGCCAGCCCCGGACTGGTGCGGGCCCTGAGTATGGGCGAGCTGGCCCGCCTGGTCTCTCTAGTCGAGGGTATCGCCGAGCGCTCCTATGAGCTGGCCCTTGCCTGTTTGGAGGCTTCGCCTGACCTCTTGGCCTCTCTTGAGCAGCGGGACCGTGCTCCCTTCCTGACCCTGGCCTCGGCTGTGGCCGAGTCGAGTTGGGCGGACGTTCGCGTCTACTTCGAGCGGGGCCCGTCTCTGCTGGCGGCGCTGGAGCCCGGTCAGCGGGCCCGCTTCCTGGAGCTATCGGCCCGGGTAGCGGGCCACGTCGGTCGGCAGGCTTATGCACTGTTCGCCGAAGGCGCGGCGGCTCTGGCTCGGGTCGAGCCGGAGGCCCACGGGCACCTGCTCTCTATGGCCGAGGAGTTGGCCGTAGGCTCGCCCACAGCGGCCATGGAGTTCCTCAAGAGCGCGCCGGAGGTGCTGCGTCGCATCAGGCTGAAGGACCTGGCCGACTGGCATGCCGCCGGGCACCGCATCCTTGAGACCAGCCAGCAGGGTGGGGAGGCCTACTTCCGCCTTGAGTCCGGCAAGGGCGAGAATGTGCTCCAGGCCCTCTCCTCGCGGGTGGAGATCAGCCGAGTGGGGGAGGTGCTGCGGCTGTACTGCAAGGCTCTCACCGGGGTCAACGTCTCCATCCATCCCGTGACCGAATTGAAGGAGAAGGGCATTGGCTGGGTGTCGGAGGAGAGACCCAGTACGGAGGGCACCACCGTCTACCTGCCGGAGTTCGTCGAAGAGCACCTGGATAAGGTGCAGAACTTCGCCGTTTACAAGGTGTATTCCACCCATCAGGCCGCTCACCTGGAGTTCGGGAGCTTCCTGTTCCGCTTCGTGAGGAAGGGGCGCGTGCTGCCCAGAAAGCGCCACCTGGTCGAAAGGGAGCGGCGGCGTCGGCAGCGCGAGAGCGGCCAGAAGCGCCGTCGGGCGCCCCTTACCGACATGGAGCGCTTCTTCGACCTCTTCGACGACCGGCAGCTCGCCTCTGACCTCTTCACTGTCGTGGAGGACGCCCGCATCGACTCTCTGGTGAAGCGGGAGTACTCGGGCATCCGCAGGTCCTATACGCGCACTCAGGAGTCGGAGCTGGAGCGGCGGCCCGACATCCGCCTGCTGCCCCTGCGTATGGCCCTGCTCGAGAACCTGGTGCGCTTCACTCTGGACGGAGCCCGCACGATGGTCTGGCCCGCCGCCCTTTTGGAGGTGCTGGCGGAGGCGCTGCGCACGCTAGAGGCGGTGCAGCAGCCGGCAGCGGTGGTGGAGGATTCGGCGGAGGCGACCCTGGCCCTGTACGACTTGGTGAGCCGGGTGCCCAACCTGCCCGCGGAGGCCCTGGAGGGGCTGGACTGGGAGACCCTCTCTGAGGACATGCTGGAGCTCATGCTGCTCAAGGCCGGTATGGGTTCCGAGAGCCAGCTGGATGCTCTGCGTCCGGGCGAGCAGATCTCGTACGACAGCCCTCAGCAGGTGGACTTCCGCGGCGACTTCAAGCCGGAGCTGGTGCAGTTGCTCATGCGTCTCCGTCTTCAGGAGGGCCAGGACGTGGGGGAGGGCCTCGCACCGCTGACCGCGGAGCAGCTCAGGGAGCTGCTGGAGAAGAGCGTTGAGATCACTGTGGGGGCCATGGCCGAGGGCGACCTTGCCTCCACTATCGGCCTCTTTCTCACGAACCTGGAGAAGGAGGCGGGCACGCCAATCCCTGACCAGCAGTTCCCGCTCAAGGATGGTACACCAGTCGCGGGGGAGGAGCAGGAGGAGAAGGAGTTCCCCTACGAGGTCAAGTACTACTACTACGACGAGTGGGACTTCCGGGCCGCCGACTACAAGCCCAGCTGGTGCCGGGTTATGGAGCGGCCTCTGGAGGAGGGGGATGAGGGGTACTTCGAGCGGACGCTGCGGGAGCACGCCGGCCTGGCCTCGGAGACGCGCCGCCAGTTCGAGCTGCTGAAGCCGGAGCTCTTCCGCAAGATCAAGGGCCTCCAAGATGGCGAGGAGTTCGACCTGGACTTGGTGCTGGATTACCTGACCGAGAAGCGGGCGGGCCATCCCTGGACGGACAAGGTGTACTGGCGTCGCAACAAGGTGGAGCGGGACGTTGCCGTCGCCTTCCTCCTGGATATGAGCGCCTCCACCGACGAGGAGATCGAGAAGCGGAAGCAGAGGCGTGGGGAGGAGGACTTCGACGACGACCCGCGGCGCTACTTCCAGTGGCTGGCCGAGCGTCGCGCGCAGCAGGTTCTGGAGCCCCCCAAGCGCATCATCGACGTGGAGAAGGAGAGCACTGTGCTGTTGATCCACGCGCTGGAGGCCATCGGTGACGCTTACGGGCTGTACGGCTTCTCCGGCTACGGGAGGGAGAACGTGGAGTTCTATGTCCTCAAGGACATTGATGAGCCGTTCTCGGACCGGGTCAAGGCGCGCATCGAGAAGGCGGCGCCGGTGCGGTCGACGCGGATGGGTCCGGCCATCCGGCATGCGACGTCGAAGCTGCAGAAGTACGACGCGAAGGTGAAGATCCTCTTCCTGGTGTCCGACGGGAGGCCGCAGGACCACGGGTACGGTCGGGACCGGACGGAGAAGGAGTATGCCATCCACGATACGCACATGGCGCTGGTGGAGGCGCGGCGGGCGGGCATCACGCCGTTCTGCCTGACGGTGGACAAGGAGGGGCATGACTACCTGGGGCAGATGTGCGAGGACATCGGGTATGAGATAGTGGGAGACGTGGAGTCTCTGCCGTCGCGGCTGCCGACGCTGTACAGGAGGCTGACGGAGTAGCGCTTGGAGGCTGGAGGCTAGAGGCTGGAAGCGGGAGGGTCCCGGGGGCGCCGGGGCCTTCTTGATTGTCTTGAAAAAGATTGGGTCTGGGGCTCCCGCCGAATCTGGGGGAGGAGCAACTGTTTGATTGTTCCGCCCGCTGTGCGTCCGGGGAGG
>CAZFGZ010000127.1:0-6347 GCA_964518585.1 uncultured Dehalococcoidia bacterium
GTGACGCCCACCGCCAGGGGCGCGGCCAGGGAGATGCGCGGGCGGGGCGTGAATCCCTCGGAGTAGTCCAGGTCCACGGCGGCGCGGCGGAGGGCCCGCTCCCAGAAGCGCATCAGGTCCAGGTGGGTGATGTACTTGACCTGTTCGCCCCGAGAGAAGGTGACGCGCAGCCTTTGGGCCTTCATTCTAACGGCGCGCCCAAGGAGTCTGCCGGCGACCCGGCCACGTCGCACCCCGCCGGAGGCGGCGGCTCGCGGCCTCTATCTCAGAATCTGGGGGGACACCCCCCAGGCCCCCCCGCTGCGCGGGGGCGGAATGCTTGGACGGGGAAGGCTGAGGGCAAGTACCTTGCCGCCGCGCGGGGGCTGAATGCCCGGACGGGCAAGGCCGAGAGCAGGAACCTTGGGGGCGGAGCCCCCTGTACCCCCGGCCGGCGGGGCTCTTCATCATCTTCCTACGTTCTTGTGACCACGACGCGCTCGATCTTGACGCCGCGCACCTCGCCCACCACCATGCGGAAGCCCTCGCCGGTGACGGCCTCGCCCTCGCGGGGGATGTGGCCGAGCTGGCTGAGGACGAAGCCCGCCACGGTCTCGTAGTCGCCCTCGGGGATGGCGAGGCCCAAGGTCTCGCGAGCCTCGTGGAGGCCCATACCGCCGTCCACCTGGACGGTGTGCTCGTCGATGGCCTCGAACTCGGGGACGGGCGGGACCAGTTCGTCGGCGACGCGGCCGACCATCTCCTCGAGCAGCATCTCCAGGGTGACGAGGCCGGCGGTGCCTCCGTACTCGTCGACGGCGATGGCCATCTGCTGGCGCTGGTCGCGCATCTCGGCGAAGAGCTCGCCGATGAGCTTGCTCTCGGGCACGAAGTAGGCGGGCCGCATGCAGGTCTCGACGGGGCTGGAGGGGTTGATCTCGCCGCGGGCGAGGGCCCGCAGGACGTCCTTGATGCCGACGATGCCGATCACGTTGTCCATGCTCTCCTCGAAAACGGGGAAGCGGGAGCGAGGCGCCCGGTCGAAGACCGTGTAGAACTCGCTGACCGGGGTGCCGCGCTCGAGCCAGGTTACCTCGGTGCGGGGGACCATCACCTCGTTGAGGCGGCGGTCGTGGAAGTGGAAGACGCGCTCGAGGAGCTGAGCCTCCGCCTGGGCCACCTCGCCGCTCACGGCGCTGAGGTCGATGAGCATGCGCAGCTCCCCCTCGGTGACAGCGGGCGTGACTGAGGCCGTGCCCCGGAGGAGCACCCTGGAGAGGAAGCGCGGCACCGCGGCCATGGCCACCGCCAAGGGTCCCAGGAGCCTGACCAGCCACTCGACAGGCCGCGCTACGAAGACGGCATATCGCTCGGTGGCCCGGGCGGCCAGCACCTTGGGGGTCAGCTCGCCGAAGAGGGCGATGACGAAGGTGATGACGACGGTGCCGACGAGGATGCCGAGGCCCCCCATCGCCTCGACGGCGATGACGGCGGTCATGGCCGATGCCACGACCACGAAGAGGTTCTGGAAGAGGACTATGGAGGCGAAGAAGCGGTCCTGGTTGGCGCTGAGCCGCTCGATGGCCTGGGCACCCCTGCTGCCCTGCTGAGCGAGGTGCCCGATGCGGATGAGGTTGGCGCCGACGACGGCTATCTCGATGCTGTTGACCAGGGCGTACCCCAGGACGCTGACGACGAGGACGACCACAGCGAGCGGGATCCCGAGCCCGCTAACGGCCAGTCCATCCTGCGCCAGGAGGGGCGGAAAGGGATACGGAGGATGAATCGACATCTAGGGTTCAGCCGCCTTGGGCTCGGCAGGCCGACGAGCTTTCGGGCATAGCCGCAGAACCATCTCGCTGGCCCCTCTGCGGGAGGAGGGCGCCGAGGCCACTCAGATCATAGGAGAGCGGCCGAAGGCTGTCAAAGGAGGTGAGGCTGGCGTCTCAGTCTGTGGGGTGAAGGGCGTGCTGGAGAAACGCTGCCTTGCGGTCACCCTGAGCAGAGCGAAGGGTCTCGACGAAGCGGATTCTTCGCTGCGCTCAGAATGACAGGGGAGCGCCAGGGCGGCGTGCGCACGAAGCCTGTCGGCGACCCGGCGACGTGGCACGCCGCCTCCGGCGGCGGCTCGCGGCCTCTATGTTCTAGTCTGGGGGGACACCCCCCAGACCCCCCGACAGGGGGCGCGGGGACCGAATCGTGGGGCGGGGAAGGCTGAGGGCGGAGGCCATAGGCTCTGCACCACTCACGTCTTGCGGCGGGCGGCTTCGATGAGCTGCTGGGCGGCGCTGTGGGGATCGAGGGTGCGCTCGGCGACGGCCCGTACGAGGTCCTCGAGACGGCCGTCACGCTCGGTCGCGTCGAGCACGGCGGCGAGGAGGCGGTGGCGGGCCATGGCCAGGACCTGCTGGCGGGCCTCGGCCTGACGGCGGTGGGCCAGCTCTCCGGACTCCTCCAGGTGGCGGCGGTGGAGATCGACGGCGTCGGCCAGCTCGGCGGTGCCCTCGTCGCGGGTGGCGATGGTCTTGAGGATGGGGGTCTCTCGCGCGCCGGGCGGAGCGGAGGCGATGAGGGCCGCAAGCTGGGTGACCAGTGAGTCGCTGCCGGCGAGGTCGGCCTTGTTGACTACGAGGATGTCGGCGATCTCCATGATTCCGGCCTTCATGGTCTGCACGTCGTCGCCCGCGCTGGGGGTGAGCACGACCACGGTGGTGAGGGCGGCCCCGGCGATGTCCACCTCGTCCTGACCGACGCCGACCGTCTCGATGAGGACGACGTCCTTGCCCGCGGCGTCCAGCACGGAGGCTACCTGAGCGGTGGCGGCGGCGAGGCCGCCCTGGGCTCCGCGCGTAGCCATGCTGCGCACGAACACGTCAGCGTCGGAGGCGAGGTCCTGCATGCGGATGCGGTCGCCGAGGAGAGCGCCATGGCTGAAGGGGCTGGAGGGGTCCACGGCCACCACACCCACTGTGCGGCCGCGCGAGCGGTACTCGCGGATGAGGGAGGCGACGAGGGTGCTCTTGCCGGAGCCGCTGGCGCCGGTGATGCCCACGGTATGGGCGCGGCCGGTCCGGCTGTACAGCAGGCGAAGGGCCTGGTGGCCCTGGGGCGAATCGTCCTCGACCAGGCTGATGACACGGGCGAGGGCGCGGCGGTCGCCGGAGAGCAGGCGCTCTACCAGGTCCTGCACGGGCCTCACGACCCCCGGGCGCCGCCGGGGCTCGGGCGGGCTCGGGCCCAGGAGCGGACGAACTCGATGATCTCCTCGGTGTTGGCGCCGGGGCGGTAGATGGCCTGGAAGCCCAGCTCCTTGAGCTGGGGGATGTCCTCGTCAGGGATGATGCCGCCGGCGAAGAGAAGGATCTGGTCGGTGCTGATGCCCCGCTCCTCGAGGGCGCTCACGACCCTGGGGAAGAGCTCCATGTGGGCACCGGAAAGGATGCTGAGGCCGACGGCGTCGACGTCCTCCTGGAGAGCGGCCTCGGCGATCATCTCCGGCGTCTGCCGGATGCCAGTGTAGATGACCTCCATGCCGGCGTCGCGGAGGGCGCGGGCTACCACCTTGGCGCCGCGGTCGTGGCCGTCAAGGCCCGGCTTGGCGATGAGGATGCGGAGCTTCTGCTGTTCGACCATCTCTTGACTCGCGCGGTCGCTGGTTCGGGTCCGGACTACCGCCCGCGGGTGAACGCCGACCCGCCAAGATTATATAGCGCGTCTGCGGCTGGTTCCAGGTTGGCGCCCAGGAGGCATGCCGCCGGCCCGGCCACGTCGCACGCCGCCTGCGGCGGCGGCTCGCGGCCTCTATGTTCTAATCTGGGGGGACACCCCCCAGGCCCCCCGCCCGCTGCGCGGGGGCGGAATGCTCG
Source organism: uncultured Dehalococcoidia bacterium (assembly GCA_964518585.1). Lineage (GTDB taxonomy): Bacteria > Chloroflexota > Dehalococcoidia > DSTF01 > CAZFGZ01 > CAZFGZ01. The sequence continues at coordinate 3,846 of CAZFGZ010000127.1, forward strand.
GACGGGGGAGGATGAGGGCGGAAACCTTGCCGCTGCGCGGGGGCGGAGTCCGCCGTCATGCCGCTAGCCGCCCTGGGAGCGCTCTACCCTTGTTTTGAACTCGACGACGCTGCGGTCAAAGCTGCGCTGCATCATGCGGTTGACCATGAGACGGTCAAGAAGGGCGCCCAGGGGCCCGAGGATGGTGTCGTAGCGGAGGGCCATGCTGAAGCGTGTGCCCTCCTCGCCGGCGGGCTCGAAGCCCACGGTGAGCACAAGGGCCCCGACGCCGGGGAGATGGCCCTCGTGGACCTGGATGCTGTGCGGCTGGAAGCGCGTGACCTTCCAGCGGCTCTCGGACTTCCAGGGCCCCATCACGATGCTGCGCTCGCGGTAGGTGGTGCCCTCGGCCAGGGGCTCGCCCTCGACGGAGAGGATGGCCACGGTGTTCTCGATCCAATCGGGCCAGCCGTGGGGGTCGCTGAAGGCGTTCCACACGTTCTCGACCGGCGCAGCGATATCGACCATCGAAGTTATCTGACCCATGGCTACTACTCCTGAGGGCTTCTCTCTCCTTCGGGTCCTGCGATAGGGCTCACGAGCTCGATGGGCACGCCGTGGCCGGACTCGGGGCTGATGCGGGCCACCCTCGTGCCCGGCCAGGGCCCATCGTGGGGGTCCGAGACGATTACGCCGCGGCGACGCAGGTCGGCCACGGCGGCGACGAGGTCGTCCACCTCCATAGCCACGGAAGGCCTGGCTTCGCCCGGCGCGGCGGCCCCACCGAGGGGCTGCACGAGCTCGATGAAGGCGTCGCCCACAGGCAGCCTGCCGAGCCGGCGGCGCGAGCCGTGGGGCTCAAGCAGCGCGTCCAGCCTCAGTCCCAGGGTACGCTGCCAGCTCTGGGCGGCCTCCGTCACATCGGTAACGGAGAGGGCCACATGGTCAAGCCGCTTCGCTTTGAACATAGCCTACTCCGTGGGCTGGACCAGCTCAACCAGCACGCCGTGGTGGGCATCGGGATGAACGAAGCCGACACGACCGGCCAGCCCGCTGCGCGGCTCGTCATCGATGAGCTGGACATCTCTCGCGTGCAGGCCATCGAGTTCGCGCTCGATATCGTCGGTCTCGAGGCAGATGTGGTGGAAGCCCTCGCCGCGGCGCTCGAGGAAGCGGGCGACGCCGGTATCGGGCCGGATGGGCTCGACCAGCTCGATCTCGCAGTCGCCGAGGGGAAGGACGGCGGCCTTGACCCCCTGGTCTTCAAGGATGGTGATCTTATGTAAAGGAAGGCCGAGGGCGTCGCGGTAGAAGAGGAAGGCCTCCTCCATGTCCCGCACCACGATGCTGATGTGGTGGATCTTCTTGATCACAGGCCCTCCCGCTGCCGCCACTTGCTGATGTCCTCGCTGTGCTCCCTGTCGTGGACGGTGCAGATGGTGACGAGGGCACGGCCGAACTGTCCCTCGGCCAGGGCAGAATCGGGGAGCCTGGCAACGGCCGCCGTGAGTTCGGCACGGGTGGCTTCCAGCTCCCGGAGGACCTGGGCGAGGGGCAGGTTGCGCCGGAGGGACATGGCCATGGCGTTCCAGTCGTCCACTTTGTTGAGGTCGAAGCCGACCAGGACGGGCGTGTCTCGCCGAGCGAGGCGCGCCAGGTCCCTGAGGGTGACCTCCTCCCACGAGGATATGTGCGTCAGCACGTCTTTGATGGACCAGTCGCCCACGGCTCCCACGCGCATCATCTGTACGTCCGACAGGCCCTGGTAGCTGGCATGAAGCTCAGTCCTGGCCTGCTCCAGGTCATTCACGAGCTGGTCCCTGTCACCACCTGATGTCGAGGTCATGGCACTCCCCTTCGCTAGACTGTCCGGCCTATCCGGGACACGGGCCCTCAGATGACCAGCGCTTCCTTCTGCTCCCCCCAGGCGGAGCGGAGGACGCCGCAGATCTCGCCGAGGGTGACGTAGTTTTCCACGCACTCGATGAAGAGAGGCATGGTGTTCTCAGTGCCGCGGGCGACCTCGTCGAGGCGGGCGAGGAGGTCAGAGACGCGGGCGTTGTCGCGGCTGGCGCGCAGCTCGCGGAGGCGCCGGCGCTGGCGCTCGCCGACGCTGGGGTCAACCTTGAGCAGGCCGGCCAGGGGAGGCTCCTCCTCGACGAACTCGTTGACGCCTACGACGATGCGACGCTTGGCCTCGAAATCCTTCTGCATGCGATAGGCGTTGCCCTGGATCTCGCGCTGGGGGAAGCCCTGCTCGATGGCGACGAGGGCGCCGCCCATGCCGTCGATGCGGTCGATGTAGTCCTGGGCCTCGGCCTCAACGCGATCGGTGAGGTGCTCGACGTAGTAGGAGCCGGCCAGGGGGTCGACGGTGTCCGTCACCCCGGTCTCGTGGGCGATGACCTGCTGGGTACGCAGGGCAAGCTCGGCCGCCTCCTGGCTGGGCAGGGCCAGGGCTTCGTCCCTGGAGTTGGTGTGGAGCGACTGGGTGCCGCCGAGCACGGCGGCGAGGGCCTGGAG
>CAZFGZ010000128.1:0-3932 GCA_964518585.1 uncultured Dehalococcoidia bacterium
GGGCGGCGACGTCGAGGTCTTTGTCGCCGCGGCCGGAGTGGCAGACGAGGATGACGGCGTCCTGGGGGAGCTCGGCGGCGAGCTTGGCGGCGTGGTAGACGGCATGGGCGGGCTCGAGGGCGGGGATGATGCCCTCGGTCTCGCTGAGGAGGCGGAAGCCCTCGAGGGCTTGCTGGTCGGTGACGGCGAGGTATTGGGCGCGGCCGGACTCCTTGTAGAAGCTGTGCTCGGGGCCGACGCCGGGGTAGTCGAGGCCGGCGGAGATGCTGTGGGTGGGCAGGATCTGGCCGGCTTCGTCCTGGAGGAGGTAGGAGTGGGAGCCGTGGAGGACGCCGGGGCGGCCGCGGAGGAGGCTGGCGCCGTGGCGTCCGGAGTCGAGGCCCTCGCCGGCGGCCTCGACGCCGACGAAGCGGACGGAGGTGTCGCGGTAGAGGGGGTGGAAGAGGCCGATGGCGTTGCTGCCGCCGCCGACGCAGGCGACGGCGTAGTCGGGCAGGCGGCCGGCGGCCTTGAGGATCTGCCTGCGCGCCTCGCGGCCGATGACTGTCTGGAACTGGCGGACCATGAGGGGGTAGGGATGCGGGCCGACTACGCTGCCGAGGAGGTAGTGGGTGTTGGCGACGTTGGTGACCCAGTCGCGGATGGCCTCGTTGATGGCGTCCTTGAGGGTGCGGCTGCCGATGTCGACGGTGCGGAGCTCGGCGCCGAGGAGCTTCATGCGGAAGACGTTGAGGGCCTGGCGGCGGACGTCTTCTGAGCCCATGTAGACGACGCACTCGAGGCCGAGCATGGCGGAGACGGTGGCGGCGGCGACGCCGTGCTGGCCGGCGCCGGTCTCGGCGACGATGCGGGGCTTGCCCATGCGACGGGCGAGGAGGCCCTGGCCGAGGGCGTTGTTGATCTTGTGGGAGCCGGTGTGGGCGAGGTCCTCGCGCTTGAGGTAGATGCGGGCGCCGCCGCAGTGACGGGAGAGGCCCTGGGCGAAGTAGAGGGGGGTGGGACGGCCGGCGTAGTCGCGGAGGAGGGCGTCGAGCTCACGGCGGAACTGGCGGTCGCGCCAGGCCTGCCGGAAGGCGCGGTCGAGGTCGTCGAGGGCGGTCATGAGGGTGTCGGGGACGAACCTGCCGCCGAAGGGGCCGAAGCGGCCGCGCTTGTCAGGGAGAGTAGGGATAGTCATGGGCGGTCAGGCCTCCTTGGCGGCGGCGACGAAGTCGCGGATCTTGTCGGGGTCCTTGGCGCCGTCGGTCTCGACGCCGGTGCTGACGTCGACGGCCCAGGGGCGCACCTGGCGGACGGCGTCGGCGACGTTGTCCGGGGTGAGGCCGCCGGCGAGGATGAGGGGGAGGCGGTCGGCCAGGGCGCTGGCGAGGGGCCAGTCGGCGCGTCGGCCACGGCCGCGGCTGGAGTCGAGAAGGCAGGCGATGGCGGTGCCCGGCTGGAGGGCGGCGAGCAGGTCCTCGGCGGAGGCGAAGGCCTCGCTGTTCACCACTTTGATGACCTGACGGTTGGCGAGGAGGCAGTCCTGCCAGGACTCGCCGCCGCTGAGCTGGACGAGGTCGAGGGCGGCCTCGTCGGCGATGGAGTCGACCTGTTCGAGGGGCTGGTCCTCGAAGACGCCGACGGTGAGGGGTCGCTTGCGGGCGAGGAGGCGTTCGAGGGCGTCGGCGCCGTGGTGGAACCAGGCGGGGACATCGGACGTGCCGCCCTCGTAGTGAGGCGGGGGCTCGGCCTGGCCGAGGTCGCGAAGGGGGGTGCCGAGGGCGCGGACGATCTGGAGGGCCCGCTCGGTGGAGAGGCGGCGGCGGCTGCGGGCGAAGACGAGGCCGACGAAGTCGGCGCCGGCTTGGGCGGCGGCGAGGGCGTCGTCAACGCGCATGCAGCCACAGATCTTGACGTGGGTCATACGCGAAACTCCAGGATCTTGGTGCGGACGTCGGGGGCGGTGATGAGGGCCTCGCCGACGAGGATGGCGTGGACGCCGCAGTCGGCCATGCGCTCGACGTCGGCGCGGGTGGAGATGCCGCTCTCGCTGACGACGATCTTGTCTTTGGGGATGAGGGGGCGGAGGCGCTCGGTGGTGGCGAGGTCGATCTCGAAGGTGCGGAGGTCGCGGTTATTGATGCCAATGAGGTCGGCGCCGGCGGCGAGGGCTTTCTCTATCTCCGCCTCGTTGTGGACCTCGACGAGGCAGTCCATCTCGAGCTGCTCGGCCAGGGCGATGAGGTCGCGTAGCTGCTGCTCGGAGAGGATGGCGGCGATGAGGAGGACGGCGTCGGCTCCGTAGGCGCGGGACTCCCAGAGGTGATAGGGGTCGAAGAGGAAGTCCTTGCGCAGGAGGGAGGGACGGCCGCCGGGGTAGTAGCCGGACAGGCTTACGCGGAGGTCCCAGACCCATTCGATATGTCCCAGGAAGTGCTTGGTCTCGGTGACGATGGAGATGGCGGCGGCGCCGAGGTGGACGTAGGTCCTGCCGAGGGCGCGGTGGTCGGGGGAGGAGAGGAAGCATCCCTTGGAGGGGGAGGCCCTCTTCACCTCGGCGATGAGCCGGACGCGCTTGCCGCCGGCGACGGGGCCGCGGGGGCCCTCGAGGATGGCGCGTTTGAGGCTCCACTGGTCGCCGCGGCTGAACTGGGTGGACATCTCGGCGATGCGGCGCTGGAGGAGGTCGATGGGCTCTTTCTGGAGGCGGCGGGGGAGCTCCTCGCGCTTGTCGGCGACGATGCGGTCGAGGATGGTGGGCTCAGTCGTGTCCAAGGGAGTTGCTTACCTCCACAAAGCGTTCAAGCTTGTCGCGGGCGGCGCCGCTGTCGATGGCGCGGGCGGCGAGCTGCACTCCCTCGGCGATCTGGGAGGCGAGGCCGAAGGCGACGAGGCCGGCGGCGGCGTTGAGCAGGGTGAAGTCGCGCAAAGGCCCCTGCTCGCCGGCGAGGACGGAGCGGAGGGCCGCGGCGTTGTCGTCGGGGGTGCCGCCGCGCAGGGCCTCGGCGGGGTGGGTGCCCACCCCCACCTCGGAGGGCAGGAGGGTGTAGCTGCTCGGGCGACCCTCTTTGACCTCCCAGACGAGGGAGGGGGCGCTGACGCTCAGTTCGTCGAGGCCGTCCTCGCCGTGGACGACGAGGGCGCGGCGACAGCCGAGGCGCGCCAGGACGAGGGCCATCTTCTCGGCGAGGAGGGGGTCGGCGACGCCGAGGACCTGGGCGGTGGCGCCGGCGGGGTTGGTCAGGGGGCCGAGGATGTTGAAGACGGTGCGAACGCCGATCTCGCGGCGGGGGCCGGCGGCGAAGCGCATGGCGGGGTGAAAGGTGGGGGCGAACATGAAGCCGAAGCCGGTCTGGGCGAGGCAGGCCTCGACGCCCTCGGGCGGGAGGTCGATGCGGGCGCCGAGGGCCTCGAGGACGTCGGCGCTGCCGCAGCGGCTTGTCATGGCGCGATTGCCGTGCTTGGCGACGCGGGCGCCGGCGCCGGCGGCAACGAAGGCGGCGGCGGTGCTGACGTTGAAGGTGCCTTTGTCGTCGCCGCCGGTGCCACAGGTGTCGAGGAGGGCGCCCTCGACGCGGACGCGCTGGGCCTTCTGGCGCATGACGCGGGCCATGCCTGCGATCTCGTCAACGGTCTCGCCCTTGAGGCGGAGGGCGGTGACGAAGGCGCCGAACTGGGCAGGGGTGGCCTGGTCGGACATGATCTCGTTCATGACGGCGGCGGCCTGGTCTTCGGTCAGGTGCTCGCCGGAGACGAGGGCGGCGATGGCTTCACGGATCATGGTGGTGGAACCCTCCCCCTGTGGTCGCCCTCCCGCGATGCGGCGAGAGGGGGACATCTTATTGTACTAGAACCCAGGGGACACCCCTGGGCGACCCCGGGGGGGGGGGGGGGGGGGGGGGGGGGCGGGGGGCGGGGGGGGGCGGGCGCGGGGCGGGCGGGGCGGGGGCGCC
>CAZFGZ010000128.1:3942-6342 GCA_964518585.1 uncultured Dehalococcoidia bacterium
CCCTGGGCGACCCCGCCAGAGGGGGCGGGGCCCCCTCTGGACTCCCCCAGGCGCAAGGGCCAGAGACGCGGGCGGCGACGGCTTCACGGATCATGACGCTCCCGGCAACCGAACTGTCCGACTTTCGACTAGAGGCCGCGGCGAGCCATGTACTCCTCGATGGTGATCATACCGGACGGATCACGCTGCGCCTCTTCGAGGGCGCGCTCGCCGGCGATGACGTCCAGATCGTCCTCGAAGGTCTTGTCGAGGGCGTAGCGGACGAGCGCGGCCATGGTGCTGCGCTTGCGGGATGCCAGGACCCGCAGGTCCTCGTGCGTATCGTCATCGACAGAGATCATCAGCCTCTTCATGCCAGCCTCCTCAGAGCGGGTGGCGATAGCATCTCATACATGAGTGACACCCTCAAGACTTCGTCTCCAGGAAGTTGCGCAGGAGGTCTTTGCCGACATCGGTCATGATGGACTCCGGGTGGAACTGGACGCCCTCGACGGGGTGCTCCTTGTGGCGGAGGCCCATGACGACGCCGCGGTCGGTCCAGGCGGTGACCTCGAGGCAGTCGGGGACGGTGTCGCGGCGGACGGCGAGGGAGTGGTAGCGGATGGCCTGGAGGGGGCTGGGCAGGCCGCTGAGGACGCCGCGGCCGTCGTGGTGGATGGCGGAGAGCTTGCCGTGGACGATCTCGCCGGCGCCCTCGACGACGGCGCCGAAGGCCTGGCCGATGCACTGGTGGCCGAGGCAGACGCCGAGGATGGGCAGGCGGCCGGCGAAGCGTCGCACCACGTCGAGGCTGATGCCTGCCTGGTCGGGGGTGCCGGGGCCGGGGGAGATGACGATGCGCTGGGGGGCCATGGCCTCGATGTCGTCTGGGGTGACCTGGTCGTTGCGGACGACGCGGATGTCGGCGCCCAGCTCGGAGAGGTACTGGTAGAGGTTGTAGGTGAAGCTGTCGTAGTTGTCGAGGAGGAGGAGCATGGGTCAGCCCTCGCGCTGCGCGCGGACCATGGCCGAGCCGAGGCGGACCGTCTCGGGGTCGAGGCCGCGGGCTCGAAGCTTGCGAGCGATGTCGATGAACGGCTCGAAGCGGCGCTCTACCTCGGCACCGAGGGGAGACGGCTCAGAAGGTGCGAACTCGGCTGACTCGAGGGTGAGGCCGGCCCGGCGGACCGCCGAGACGATTTCCTGATAGGGCCGGTAGTAGAGGTCGTGGTCTCTGCTGGCCTCGGCGTGGGCGCGCTCGGCTGCGGAGTCGCCCTCGTAGCAGGCGACGGTGGCGGCGAGGAAGCCGCCGGGCCGGAGCACTCGGCGCACGTCGGCGAAGAAGAGGTCGGCATCGGGCAACTGGTCCACGACGCCGGCGGCGATGACGGCATCGAACCAGGCGTCCTGGAGGGGGATGCCGTGGGAGAGGTCGCATACGCGAAGGGCGAAGTTCTTTGCGAAGATGAGGCGGCGGCGGGCGAGGGCGAGCATGTCCGGGGAGATGTCGAGGCCGACGCAGGCACCCTCTTTGCCGATGGCCTCGGAGATGGCGCGCAGGTGGACGCCGGTGCCGCAGCCGGCGTCGAGGACGCGCATGCCGGGCGTCAGGCCCTGGGTGAAGAATTCGAGGAGACGCTTCTGCCTTTCCTCGCCGAGCCAGAGGGCGTGATCCTCGTCGTAGGTCGGGGCGTAGCCGGCGTAGAGCCGGCGCTTGCGCTCGGCGTAGGCGGGGTCGGGCTCTGCCTCGGGCCGGAGCAGGGCGAGGAGGCATTCCTTGAGGGGAGCGGGCATGTCGAGGGTGGCCACCTCGCCGGGGAGGAGCCAGCGGACGTCGTCGTAGGGGCCGCCGGAGCGGAAGCGAACGTCGTTTTCGTAGCCGACGCGATAGACGTTGGTCGCGTAGCGCTCGCCGAGCGCGGGGTCCTCCAGGTGGATGGTCTCGACGAACTCGTGGCCGGCGATCTCGGTGGCGAGCTCTTCGCGGGCGTGGCGGGCGAGGGCGTCCTCGTCGGACTCCTGTTCGGCGACGACGGCGGAAGGCAGGTGCCAGGTGCCGGCGAATGGGGGCCGGTCGGCGCGACGGTGGGCCATGAGGACCCGTCCTTCTCGCTCGAACAGGGCGGAGGCCAGGATGGCGGGCATGGGATCAGTACCCCAGGCTGCCGCGGGGGGCGGCCTCGGCGGTGCGCTCGGCCTGTTCGATGGCGCGGAGGAGGGCGCGGGCCTTGCTCAGGGTCTCCTCGTACTCCCTCTCGGGGACGCTATCGAAGACGACGCCGCCGCCGGCCTGGACGTGGGCCACTCCGTCCTTCATGACGATGGTGCGGATGGTGATGGCGGTGTCGAGGTTGCCGGAGAGGTCGAAGTAGCCGACGGCGCCGGCGTAGGGGCCGCGGCGGTGGGGCTCGAGCTCGGCGA
>CAZFGZ010000129.1:0-6182 GCA_964518585.1 uncultured Dehalococcoidia bacterium
ACGTACGCATCGGCGACCGACCTCCTCATCGCCGACACCGACAACCACTGCATCCGCTGGGTCCACGGCCCCTCGGGCACCATCATCACCATCGCCGGCACCGGCACCCCCGGCACCTCCGGCGAGGGTGAACCCGCCACCCAGGCCCAGCTCAACGCGCCCGAGGCCGTCGCCGCCGGCCCCGACCTCAGCATCTTCATCGCCGATACTCAGAACCACGCCGTCCGTCGCATGGACTTCGGCGAGGGCATCCTCACCACCGTCGCCGGCTCCCTCGGGCTCTTCGGCTACGGCGGCGACGGCGGGGACGCCACGGATGCCCTGCTGAACTCCCCCGCAGGCGTCGCCGTCGCCTCCGACAGCGGTTCCCAGATCGTCTCCGACACCCAGAACGAGGTCATCCGCACCACCGATGACCCCATCGGCGAGCCACTCGGCAGCTTCAGCAACGCTACCTCCTGCACCTACGGCACCACCGCCACCGTTGACCTCGCCCTCGTAGCCATGACCCTCGGCATCATCCTTGGCCGAAGACGGATCGGCTCCCTGTTCATGCGCGTTCGTAGAGCGGCCGGGCTCTCACCCCGGCCAGGGACAGTAGCATGAGGCCGGCAATGTCAGCCACCGCGCGAGGCAATGGAGGGTCCGCTCACATGAAGCCTAGAGCCCTGACAGCCGGGCTGGGAATAATCGCCCTGGTCGGCGTGCTCCTCGCCATGGGGAACCGGACCACCACCACCGTCTGGGCCGACGCCAGCAGCATGAGCTGGGACGTCTACATGCTGGACACGGCCGGCGCCTGCCCAACCCCGGGCGGCACCAACGACGGCGATGGCGCCATCGAGAGCAACGAGTGCCCGGACATAGTGTCCACCTTCTGGCTCCAGCCCGAGGGCGGACCCGGCGGCAGCCAGTCCTTCTTCGACCGGGCCAACGTAGTCTGGACCACCGGCCCCCTGGGAGCGGACGTAACCTACGACGGCATACCCGACCCCGTCGCCGGCCTGGCTCCCAACCGGCCCCCCACCCTGGGCGCCAAAGTGGGCCAGAGCACCCTGGAGATCACCTCCAACGTCCTCCTGGACGCCTCCTTCAAGCACAACATCGACGACGTCGGCACCGCCGATGACCCCCACGTCATCGGCCAGCCCGTCCCCTGCGGCGCCGACGTCAACGCCGACACCACGGTCGACACCCTGACTCTCCAGGACACCTTCGAGCTCTGGAACGCCGTCACCGACCAGAGCAACGGCACCGTCCCCGTCCTCGAGACCCAGAGTCCGGACCCCTCATACCCCGGCGGCTGTGACCCCACGGGCTTCATCCCCATGGCCCCCGCCTGCGCCCCCAAGGCCGTCACAATGCTGCCCGAGCCCATCCCCGCCATGGAAGCGGCCATCGGCATGCCCCCCGGCTCGGCCGTCAGCCGCTCCTACGGTATCGCCAGACTGCCCATCGTCGCTGGCATCACCAGCGATACGGATGTCAACCTCCTTGTCTACAGCCTCCACAGCATGGGAATCGATGGCTACCTGAACGTCACCCTGGTCCAGTACCCAAGTCTGCTTCCGCCCGACCCCTCCACGCCCAGCTACAACCCCCTGGCCCAGACCGTCCAGACCTGCCCGCCGTACTGGTCCTCGGCCACGGTCTACGGCCTCACCGCTGACCCCGACTTCGACGAGGACACCTGGCCCGACCTCACCGTCACGCCCGAGCTCAACCGCCTCGTCACCTGCCCTGTTGACTACTGCGGACCCTACGACTACACCGTCACCAAGTCCACCGCCGCCGACTACGACGGCGACACCATCCCCGGCTACGCCGACCGCTGCGACACCGACCCGTCCACCGGCACCGGCTCCGACGACAGCGACGGCGACACCCTCACCGGCACCTGCGACCCCTTTGAGGACCCCACTTGCGACCAGAGCTTCGGATGCCCGGGGAACTCCCAGGACAAGTACCCGGACGGCTGGAACACCGAACCGCCCTGGGACACCGGCCAGGACGTCGACGGTGACACCTACCTGAACTATATGGATAACTGCCCCACGCTGCCCGACGCCCACCTCCAGGACACCGACGGCGACGGTGTGGGCGACCTGTGTGACCCCGCGCCCGCCTTGACCGGCGATGGCACCGGCTACCCCAGTCCCATCCCAGGCACCTACCTGGACAACGACAACCAGTGCCTCGACCAGTTCTCCATCGGCTACCCCGAGCCCCCCGCGGAGCCGGGCGCGCCGCCGCCGGGCGTTCTCGGCGCAGAGGCCAAGTACTGCTACGTCGCCGAGACCCAACCGGCCAACTACCCGCCCCCCTACGACGTCACCCCCAACCCACCGCTGTACCACCTCGGCATAGCCTACAACGACTCGAACGACGAGGGTGACCCCGACTGGGCGGACCTGAACAACAATGCGACCTACGACATCGGCGAGCCCATCGACACCAACGACAACACCGACAACCCCGGCTGGACGGGCCACGGCCCCAACACCGGTGACTACGAGACCGACGCCTGCGAGGCCGTCTACGGCACCGACGCCCTCCACTCCGGCTCTAACTCCGGCACCGGCTCAACCCTGTTCATGGACGCCGACGGTGACACCTACACCGACTTCGCAGAGGAGACCCACGGGTCCAACCCGTTCGACGCTGGCTCGCTGCCCGCGGACTACTGCGTCTTCCCCAACGACGCCGACTGCGACGGCTGCTACGATAGCGCCGAGCCCGCCCTCAGCCCGCCCGGCAACCCCTCAGACCCGTGGGACTTCTACGACGTGCCCGTGCCCACCCTCGGTAGTGGCGGCCACATCAGCGGCGACGGGAGCGGCATCGACAGCAGGGACCACGCCATCAGCATCATCGCCGACGTGCTGGCCGTCCTCGAGTACTCCGGCGTCTCGCGCTTCGGCGTGCCCAACGCTGCCCTCAGGGACTACGATGATGACGTCAACACCGACACCGTGCCCGACGGCGTCGCCTACGACCGCTCCGTAGGTCCGCGCGCCGGTCCGCCCGACGCCGCCGTCAGCATCATCGTTGACGTTCTGATCGTACTGGATCAGTCCGGCGACTCGTGCCCGGGCCCCTAGTAGCCAGACCCCAGCACGACGTGGAGGGCCGTCCGCCGGCCTCCTAGCCGCGTTGCCGCTCAGCCAGCTCCCGCTGATAAGCCTTCCAGCCCGGACACCACTTCGTGTGCCAGCGCCAGATCTTGGCCAGGAGCGAGGTGGGGTTCTTCTCTGCCCGTCTTCGCATCGGGCAGTTCTCACACCTCGACATCCTCACTCCTGCTCTGGGGTAGCGGAAGCGCCCTCTGAACCGGCCTCCTCAGCGACCTTTTCTGGCGCTGCGCTGTGGCGCGGACTCAGGCGCGCGCGGAGAGCCATCACCCCACCGATCAAGGCTGCCATCAAGAACACTAGCTTCTTCATCGTGTCACCTCACCATCCAAGTAGCTGCTGACATCGTATTTCCCGGCCGAGGCCTCACTCCGCCATCCGAATCCTGGGCATCCACTCCAACCACGAGGGCAAATACCAGTTCCACGTCGATCGCCCGCTCCTCGCCGTCGTCCGCGTCGATGGGGACGAAGACAAGCTCCGTGTCGCCGGCGTCACTGAACCGTGGCTCCTGGGCCATCGTCCCGTAAAGATTGTCGGCGCTATCCGCCGAAACGCTCTGCGCCTGAAGAAGGCCGACGAGCTCCTCAACCCCCGACTGAATGTCCGGTGCGAACACGTTCTGCTTCTCTCCCGCGTCCACGACCACGACGGCCGGCTGCACCAGCCCCAGGACGAAGTTGTCAACGGCCTCCTCGAACTCGCCCTCCAGCCCGACGATGGCGAAGGTGACGTCACCGGCGCCCTGGCCTTCGACTCCAAGGGCGACCGGGTCCCCGAGCCCGGCGACCAGCTTCAGGAGCTCATGGACGGCACCTCCGGCTTCCAGGCCGGCGAGGTCTTCACCCTCCTTGGCCTCATCCCCTGTCAGGTCCAGGACGGCGAGCTCGTGCCCCTGGGCGGCCCCGGAGCCGGAGAGATCCGCCCCCCCTAGCCCGCACGCGGCGGACCGGCACCCACGAACCGATCGCGCCCTGCTTCCCTGCGCCGCCCTACGGGGGCCAGGCGAGGTCGCCCACGGTGCCGCTGCGGTTTCGGTACTCCCAGTTCCTCCCCAGGTCCTTATACCTCCACAGCTCCGTATTGGCGATCCTGAATTCGCGGAGGAACGGCACCGCCGAATTCTCGATGCGCTGCGGATTCGTGCCGTCCCCGCCCCTGGTCAGCGACCCCTTCAGCTCGCCGAACGGCATCGTGATGTGATAGCTCGGCCCGTCGAGCGAGATGTCGATAGGAACGAACTTCACCCCGCGTAGCTCCCTCACCGGCAGCGGCAGGCTCGTCGCCACGAACGCCTCCAGGATCGGGCGCTGCTCCTCCGTCGCGTTCTCGCTCACGTACACCGCCGCCGCCGTCCCCGAGGCCCCCAGCTCGGCCGCCCGCGTCGAGAGGATATCTGCCACGCTGATGATTCGAATTCCGGCCATGTCCACGCCGTTTATCTGCCCCTCCCTGATATCGTACACGGCGAAGTTGCGACACGGGCTCTCCATATCGCGTCCGAAGTACAGCGGGCACTGCCCCTCCGACGCGCACCCCTCGTACCACACCCCGCGTACCTGCCAGCCCGGCTGGATGGTGACGTCTTGCGCTCCCATCTACTGCCACTCCTTTCATGCCGCTTCGTATGCTAGCCCCACCCCACTCCTACCCCTTCTCCGGAGCCGCCCTTCTGCCTCCATTCACGTCAACGAGACTATCCGCCCCGCGCCCGCTACGCCTCCTGGCTCAGAAGGTCCGCTACAATCTCCGCCGTCTTCCCTGCCACCTCGCAGGCCTTCTCAGCGGCTTCAGTGGAGAAGAACTGCATGACAGCCTCCATATCGGTCCAGTCAACGCCTGAGAGCTCATCGCAGGCAGTAGTGCCGAATTCCTGCTCGAATCTCCGAACCAGCGCCTGGGCAAGCGTGAACCCTTTCAGCAGGCCCCCGATCCCCTCTTCCTCGCGAGCGCGACCGTGCACCATCCCCAGGACCATCGCTCCCGCCGCTAGTGCCCCACACCCTTTCCCCGACCCCAGCCCGGCGCACAGCGGCCCAGCCGCCTTGAAGAGCAGATCATCTTTCAAGTCGAGAAGCTCTTGAAACGTACGCAGCACCGCCTGACTGCACCCGTGGAACTCGCACTCGTACTTGTAGGCCCTCTCTCGCGCCTCCCTCTTGAACTCTTCCGCCGGGCGCATGATGCTGCTTCCTGTCATTCTGCCCCCTCCTCGCGGGCCCGGCCGCGGAGAACCGCTCCCTACGCCCTAAGGCTTACCCTATCGGCGGCTCGACCTTGATGTCTGGGTCGTTCACGTCCTTGACGTCGATCGACAAAGACACGGTTGCCTCCGCTCCCTCCTCATCCTGAAGCCTGAACTCGCCCTCGACGCGCACCGGCCAGTTGCCCTCCACGGCCAGCCACAGATCGAGCGTGCCCTCTTGTAGCTCAGCCCCCAAGTCCTCTTCATCCGTCTCGCCAACGCGACCTCCGCTGAAGAACTGGGCCACGTCGCTGGTCTCGAGTTCGTCCAGGTGATAGTGGTAGGTGTCGACGTCGTTCACCCGCTCCTCGCTCCCCTCAAGGCCGCCGACGTCCGGCACGGCGAAGTCCTCGCACACGTCCCCCGCGAAGGTCACGCGGCCCGTCGCCTCCGTCGCCTCCTGCCAGTCCGATTCGCCTAACTTGACCCACTCGTCATCCCCGATCGTGATGCCGCGCAGCTCCGTCCCCCCATACTCCATCAACAGCTCGCCCCGATCCGGCGCCACGAAGGTCCCCTCCACCCGCATGTCCGTGAGGCCCGCCAGCAGCCCGCCCTCCGCCGCCTCGTCGAGCCCTTCCGCCTGCTCCATCGTCATCGTCATAGTGAAGCGGTAGCTCTCGATGTCGGCCGGCATCTGGCACTCCAGGTTGCCGACCGGCGTCCCGGCGCCCCCGTTCCCGGCGCCCCCGTTCCCATCGCCGCCGTTCCCGTCGCCGTTCCCGCCGCCGCACCCTACAGCCAGCACCCCCACCAGCCCGACAAGTATGATCAGTAGCCGTCTCATCAAAGTCTCCCCTTTCTCG
>CAZFGZ010000130.1:0-6182 GCA_964518585.1 uncultured Dehalococcoidia bacterium
GGCGTCCGGCCGCTCCTGCGCGCGAAGTCATCCAAGGTCCAGGCGTTCGCCGCCGACCAGAGGACGATGAAGGCCTGCATCAGCACCTCGCCGTCGATATTCAAGGCGGCCTCCACGACCTCGTGGCCCAGGTCAGCGCAGAGGGCAGCGGCGTCGCGCACGGCGGCCACGCAGTCGGGGTGCACCTGCACGTCGGTGGCGGCCTGAGCGGTGAAGGCGATGCGGAGCCGTCCGGGGTCGGCACCCATCTCCTGCAGGAAGGGACGCGCGGGCGGCGGCGCCCAGTAGGGATCGCCGAGGTCGGGCCCCGAGGTGGCGTCGAGAAGGGCGGCGCTGTCCCGCACCGAGCGGGTGATCGCGTGCTCGACCACCAGGCCGTCGTACATGTCCCCGAGGTGGGGACCCATCGGGTTGCGCCCCCGGGTGGGCTTGAGGCCGAAGAGGCCGCAGCAGGAGGCGGGGATGCGGATGGAGCCGCCGCCGTCGTTGCCGTGGGCCATGGGAACGAGACGGGCGGCCACGGCCGCCGCCGAGCCGCCGCTGGAGCCGCCCGTGGTGCGGCCGGTGTCCCAGGGGTTGCGGCAGGGGCCGAAGAGGCGGGGCTCGGTGGTGGGCAGGATACCGAACTCGGGGAGGTTGGTCTTCCCGAGGACGATGAGGCCGGCGCGCTTGAGCCGGACGGCGAGCTCGCTGTCTTGCTCTGACACGTGGTCAGCCAGAAAGGCCGAGCCCTCGGTGAAGCGAACCCCGGCATACTCGACCAGCAGGTCCTTGAGGAGGAAGGGGACGCCCGCGAAAGGGCCGTCTGGCAAAGGGCTGGAGGCCGCCTCGTGGGCCAGGTCGTACATAGGAGTGACGACAGCATTGAGAGTGGGGTTCAGGCGCTCGATGCGGTCGATAGCGGCGTCCACGAGTTCAAGCGCCTTGACCTCCTTTCGCCGCACGAGTTCGGCCTGGGCGGTGGCATCCAGGGAAGCGAGGTCGTTCATGGCTTTCTCCTCGGAAACTTGCGGCTTTCGGCTCGGCCACAGTGCCAGATCGTGCCCACCGAGTCAAGCTTGCCCCGCCTCAGCAGCGCGTCAATCCTCGCCACCCTCCTCTCGGAGGCGATGCTCCTCCCCGCACTCCAGCGGCTCCCCGCGGGCGCCGAACTGGAAGCACTTGTTGCAGCTAAGGCACCTGGCGGGCGCAGTGTCCCCGCGCTGCCAGCGCGCGATGAGGTCGGGCTCGCGTATGAGAGGCCTGCACATCGATATCATGTCGGCGTCGCCGCGACGGAGGATATCCTCGGCCATCGTCAGGCTTCGAATGCCTCCCACGAGCATCACCGGAATGTCAACGGCGCGCTTGGCCTCGACGCCGTCATCGCGGAAGTAGGCACGCTCCTCATCTTCCGGCCTGCGTATCTGGGCTGACCCCCAGCCGAAACCGGTGCTGACCTCCACGGCCGAAAGGCCCTCCGCCGTCATCGCCTTCAGGGCTTCTATGCCCTCGCTGAGCGGCAGTCCGCCACGCCTGCGGTCTCGCAGGCCCAGCTTTATCCACACAGGGTAGTCATCACCGACCGCCCGCCGCACGGAGCGCATCACCTCGACGTGAAAGCGTCGCCGCCCTTCGGGCGAGCCGCCCCACTCGTCCGTCCTGCGGTTGGTCAGGGGCGAGAGGAACTGGCTCATGAGATAGCCGTGCGCCCCGTGGAGCTGCACAGCATCGAATCCCGCCTCCCTCGCCCGCGCGGCGGCCGCGCCGAAATCACGCACGATCTCCTCGACCTCCGCTGGGGTCATCGCCCGATGTGGCGCGCGGAAGGCCTCGGTCCTTGAGGGGGCCAGCGCGGTGCGACCCGCGCCCCGGACGCGCAGCAGGTGGATCCCGGCATGAGCGATCTGCGCCGCTATCTTCGCGTCGTGGTCGTGGGCGGCGTTCGCCAGGCGTCGCAGCCCATCGATGTGGCGGTCCTGGGAGATGCCAAGCTGCCGGCCAACGGCCTTTCCGTGCTCAGAGACGTACGCGAAGCCGGTGACGATCAGACCCACGCCCCCGCGCGCCAGGTCCTCGATGATCCCTACGGAGGCGTCCGTCACCTCGCCGTCGTCAGTCGCGGTGCTGTCCCAGGTAGCGGAGCGCATGAAGCGGTTGCGGAGCTTGACCCCTTTGACGGTGATCGGGTCGAAAGGACTGGCCATGCGCCATCTCCTCCAGCCGGGCGGTCGAGACTCCGTCAGCGTCCGCGTCACGGCCATCTTATTACCCTTCGCCGGTGACGCTCTAGCTCACCGGCCACGGCGGGTTGAAAGCGCTCCATCCGTCTCCTCGCCGGTCAGGCAGCCGGCCAGCGGCTCACTATTGAAGGGGTCTATTGCTCCTGTGGTGTCTTCTCGATGTAACTGGGATAGCCCGTCTCACGTTGATCGTTTGCAGAGAAGGTCGGACTTGCTCGAACCAGCAGCCTGTGGCGGCGCCGCTGAGTTGACATATTCCCGAGGCTGATACAGAATCGCTCCGTGCCCTCACGCCCCAAAGGGCTGCTGCACGCGAAAGGCGCGAGGCGTGGCAAACGACAGCTTGATGGACCTCGACCGGCTGGAGGCCCGCGGCCGCTGGCTCCGACGCGGGGCCCTGCTGCTTGCCTTCGGTGCCGCGGTTGCCGCCGGTCTCGTCGCCTGGCAGTTCTGGCTCAGCGGCGACGACAATGTGAGCCAGGAGGTGCAGACCGTACCCGTCGAACGGGCGACGATCCGCGCCACCATCGCCGCCTCAGGCACAGCCGAAGCCGCCGACGAGACCGAGCTCCGTTTCGCCAGCATGGGCCGCGTCGAGGAGGTCCTGGTCACCCTTGGCCAGGAGGTCAAGGTCGGCGACCCGCTGGCCGCGCTGGAGAAGGACGACCTGGAGCGCCGCCTCGCCACCGCCGAGGCCAACCTCTCGCTGGCGCAGATCCGCCTCCGCCAGATCCTGAAGGGCGCCGACGAGGCCGACCTGCTGGCCGCCGAGCAGACCATCGCCACCGCCCAGGCCAGCCTGAGCAGGGCCCAAGGGGACCTCGACGAGCTGGTGGAAGGGCCATCGGCGGCGGATCTGGCCGTGGCCGAACAGGCCGTCGCGTCAGCCGAGTCAACCCTGGCCTCCGCTGAGGCCAAGCTCTACACCCTGATCGACAGCCCCTCCCCCGCCGAGCTGGCCGCCGCCGACGCCGCCGTGGACAGCGCCGAGCAGGGCGTCGCTTCCGCCCGGTCGACCCTGGAATCGGCCAGGGCCAAGCGCAAGCAGCTACAGGACTCGCCCTCGCGGGCAGAGGTGGCCTCAGCGGAGGCGGCCGTCGTCACCGCCAGGGCCAACGTCAACACCGCCGAGAACCTGGTGACCAGCAGCGAAGCGTCCCTCGATTCCGCGGAAGGGAACCTCAGGTCTGCCGGCGACGCCTATTGCGATGCCATCGACACCCTCCAGCGCACCGACCCCCTCTGCCCATTCTCCCAGGTGCCGCTGGACCAGGCATCCGTTGACCGTCTCCTCGCCGCCCTCAACGACCCCAGCACGGACGAAGAGGTCTACGACTGCCCGGAGGGCATCCCAGAGGCCTTCTGCCCCACCCTTCATGACGTGATACAGGCGCTCCTCGACGCGAACAGCGCTTACATCTCGGCCGAGAACACCCTCGACAATGCCCGGCTGAATCTGGAAGCGGCACAGGCCGCTCAAGTCTCCGCCCGGGCCAATCTCGACGCACTGGCCGGCATCCCGACGGCGGAGGATCTCCAGGCCGCCGAAGCCGCTGTCACCGCCGCCGAAGAAGGCCTGGAGGCGGCCCAGTCCAACCTCATCGCCGCCGAAACCCAGCTGGGCGAGCTGTCCCCCTCCGTGGAGGACATCGGGGCGGCCCGCGCCGCCGTCGACGCCGCCGAGGAGAGCGTCGAGGCGGCGGAGGCCCAGTTGCAGGAGCTCCGCGACGGCGCGGACGCCCGCGACATCCGGACAGCGCAAGATGCCGTGAGGAGCGCCGAGGCCACCCTCAGCACCGCCATGGCCAACCGCGACGAGATCCTGCGCGGCGCCGACCCCGACGACGTGGACATGCAGAGACAGCAGGTCCGCCTGGCCGAGATCTCCGTCGACGAGGCCAAGAAGGCCGTCGATGAGGCCACCCTGAAGGCCCCCTACGACGGCACGGTCGCCAGCATCGGCATCGAGCTCGGCGACCTGGTCAGCTCAAGCTCTCAGCTCTCCGCCATCACCCTGCTTACTCCCGGCGCTCTCAAGGTGCGCCTGGCCGTCGGTGAGACAGACCTGCCCAGCCTGCGTCCCGGCATGGTGGGACTCATCATCTTCGATGCCATCCAGGGGCGGCCCTTCCCGGTAGTGATCTCAGCCATCGGTTTGGCGCCCCAGGTCGAGGGAGGCATCGTCACCTACATGGTGGAGGGTGCCCTGATCGGCGTTGGGGAAGACACGGCCAGCAGCTCCGACGGAGCGGCCGGCGGCTCGCAGGCGGCGGGTTCGGCGGCCGACGGGGCCGACCGGCCCGTGCCCGGCATGAACGGCTCCGCAGTGATCGTCACCGAGGAGCGCAAAGACGTCCTGGTCGTGCCCAACCGCGCTATCCGCAAACGCGGCGAGGAGATCGTGGTCGAGCTGATGGTCGATGGCGAGTCTGAGATCCGCGCCATTGAGACCGGCCTCAGCGACACAGACAACACCGAGGTGCTCTCAGGACTGCAGGAGGGAGACCAGGTCGTCGTGCCGGGCACCGTCCAGGCGGATCAGGAGAGCGAAGAGGAGGACCTGCCCGAGGGGATCCGCTAGCCATGGCCATGATCCGGCTACGAGGGATCAGCAAGGTCTACCAGATGGGCCTGGTCACCGTGCAAGCGCTACGGCCGCTGGACCTTGACGTCGAACGCGGCGAGTTCGCCGCGATCATGGGCCCATCGGGGTCGGGCAAGTCCACCCTCATGAACATACTGGGCTGCCTGGACAAACCCAGCAGCGGCCTCTACGAGCTCGACGGCCTGCCGGTGAGCTCCCTCAGCGAGGACCGCCTGGCCGAGGTGCGGAACCGCCGCATCGGCTTCGTCTTCCAGAGCTTCAACCTCCTTTCGCGCCTGCCCGCTCTCCAGCAGGTCGAGCTACCACTCATCTACCGGGGCGTCCCCCGCCGGCGCCTGCTCGCCGCCCGCGCCCTGCACGAAGTGGGACTGGCCGACCGCATCCACCACCGGCCGACGGAGCTCTCGGGCGGCGAGCAGCAGCGCGTCGCCATCGCCCGCGCCCTGGTGAGTAACCCCTCCCTCATCCTGGCGGACGAGCCCACCGGCGCCCTCGATACCGCCACCAGCCACGAGATCATGGAAGTCTTCAGCCGCGTCAACGAGGAACGCGGGATGACCGTCCTCCTAGTCACCCACGAGAGCGAGGTGGCAGCCTACGCCCGGCGCACCATCCGTCTGCGCGACGGTGCCATAGCGGGTGACGAACGCAACGGGTCGCGACCGCCTGCCGACCCGGCCCGGGGGCCTTCAGCGTGAACCTCTTCGACACCATGGGCACGGCGCTCCAGGCGCTCGTCGCCAACAAGCTGCGCTCGTCACTCACCATGCTCGGCATCGTCATCGGCGTGGGCGCGGTCATCACCCTCATGGCGGTGGGACAGGGAGCGCAGGAGGACGTCACCCAGCGCATCCGGGGGCTGGGGACAAACCTCCTCTTCGTCCGGCCCGCCCAGGCCGAGTCGGGCGGCGGCTTTGAGGGTGAGGTGCTGACCCTGGTCGACACGGACGCCGAAGCCATCGATGACCCGGAGCGCTTCCCCTACATCGAGGGCGTCGCCGCCCAGAGCATCACCTTCAGCGCCACCTTCATCTACGCAGGAAAAAGCGTCGTCGCGCCCGCCACCGGCACCACGCCCAGCTACCAGTACGTGCGGGAGTTCTACGTCCAGAAGGGCAGCTTCATAACCCAGGCCGACGTGGACCGAAAAGGCCTGGTGGCGGTAATGGGAAGCCGCACCGCCGAGGAGCTCTTCGGGGACAAGGACCCCGTCGGCGAGACAGTGCGGCTCGCAGTGGGCGGCGGCCGCTTCACCCTCAGCTTCACCTTCCGCGTCGTCGGTGTCATGGAAGCCAAGGGGGCCACCAGCACCGGCGACGAGGACGACCTGGTCTTCCTGCCCCTGCCGACCATGC
>CAZFGZ010000131.1:0-6174 GCA_964518585.1 uncultured Dehalococcoidia bacterium
ACCTCGGAGAGGAACTTGGCCTTGGTGTACTGGGTCACGTCGTGGGTGACCTCGAAGTAGCCACCGGCACCCGTCCCTTTTGCATGCACCACGCGCTCGGGGATGCGTTCGCGGTCGAAGTGGGCGAGTTTCTCGACCAGGTGAACGTCTTGCAGCAGGGCGGGGCCAGGGCTGCCCGCAGTCATCGTGTTCTGGTCGTCGTCGACCGGGGTGCCGAAGCTGGTGGTCAGCGTCTTCTCATGTTCCTCCATCGGAAGCCTCCTTGCGTTGAGGGTTCAGATTCGGAATGGGCGTTGCACACGTCATCAGCCGTGTGCGGTCCGGCAACGTGGACCGGCCTCATATCCCGCCCCCTTGCGGATTCTCACGGTCTGCGTTCATCCCATCACCTGGAGCTATCGTCTTGAGGACGCCAGCTCGTTGCTCAGGACAGCGATGTGGCCCATCTCCTCTTTGATGATGGCATCGACTCTGTCCTTGCCCAGCCTGTCCGGAACGATGTCCCTCATGCCAAGGTAGAGAACTATGGAGTCCTTCTCGATGCCAATGGCCATCCTGAGGATCTCCTCCCGGGTCTCCTTGCCAGTCAGTCTCTTGGTGGGGTCTGCCTTCACATCGAAGACGTGCCCGTCGGCGATTCCCTGGAGATACCAGGCCACTTCACCCCACGGATCGGGAGCGGGCGGCTGGCGTTCTTGGTCGGACAGCTCCGCCCTCATGGCGGCGAAGACCTTCTCGTGCTGGTCTTCCGTGGTGGCGAGGTCCAACAGCTTCTGTCGGGCACGCGAATCGGTGAAACCCTGCGCCGCACGGCGATAGAACCTGGCCCCATTCCTCTCGACCTGCTCTGCTATCTCGAAGATCTCGTCGGCGTTGAAGGCGGTGGTCACGTTGTGGCTCCTTCCGTTGTCGTCGGCGGCGTGGTGAATACGCGCTGGGCCAGTTCACGGTCAAGCATGAAGAGTCCGCTCTTGTCGTCACCCAGGAGCTTGAGCCTCTGCACAACTTCGTTGGCGGAGGCCTCCTCCTCGACCTGCTCGCTGACGAACCACTGAAGGAAGATGTTTGTCGCGTGATCGCGCTCGCCGATGGCGAGGTTAACCAGGTCGTTGATCAGGCCGGTGACCTTCTGCTCGTGCTCGTACACGTGCTCGAAGACCGCGAGTGGCGAGGCCCACTCGGAGGGCGGGCCCTCGACCGCGTGCAGGGTAACCCTGCCGTCCCGCTCATTGACGAAATCGTAGAACTTCACCGCGTGCAACAACTCTTCCTGGGCCTGCACGCGCATCCAGTTCGCGAAGCCGCTGAGGTTGAGTGACTGGAAGTACGCGGACATGGATAGGTAGAGATAGGACGAGTACAGCTCCGCGTTGAGCTGATCGTTCAGCTTCTCCTGTACTTTCTCGCTCAGCATGGCAGTTCTCTCACCTCCTTGCTTGTGGCGTGCCGGCTACCAGTTCTCGGCCAGCAGCTCGAAGTAGGCCTGTGGGGCCGCACAGGCTGGACAGGCCTTGGGCGCCTCGTCGCCGACGTGCAGATAGCCGCACTTGAGGCACCGCCAGACGACAGGCTTGTCTTTCTTGAACACCGTTCCGGAATCGACGTTTGCCAGAAGGGCGAGGTAGCGCTTCTCGTGCTGCTTCTCAGCTACGGCGATGAATTCGAATATGTTGGCGACGTTCCCGAAGCCTTCCTCGCGCGCGACTTCGGCGAATGACGGGTACATCTCCTCCCACTCGTAGTGTTCCCCAGCGGCAGCGGCCCTGAGGTTCTCCGCCGTCGTGCCGATCACTCCGGCTGGGAAGGCTGCCTGGATCTCAACCTCGCCTCCCTTGAGCAGCTTGAAGAGCCGCTTGGCGTGCTCTTTCTCCTGGCTAGCCGTCTCCTCGAAGATCTGCGCGATCTGGACGTACCCTTCTTCCGCGGCCTTCTCAGCGAAGTAGGTGTAGCGGTTCCTCGCCTGCGATTCCCCTGCGAACGCCGTCAAGAGGTTCTTCTCTGTCCTCGTTCCCTTCAGTTCCATCCTCGCCTCTCCTTTCTCCCTGCACTCCAGGTCCTACTGATGAGAGCGCTGCGCACTCTTCTTGCACTGGGGACATAACCCAATGAACTCAAGACGATGCCCGATTATCTCGTAGTCGGTCACCCGACGGAGGGCGTCTTCAACCGGAGCGACTGACTTGACCGGCGCATCCTCCAGACGGCCGCAACTTATGCAGCGCACGTGGTAGTGGTCTCTGACGTTGCCATCGAACCGCCTTCGACTACCCCCTAGCTCCAGCTTCCGTATCATGCCCAGCTCAGACAGCATCTCAAGGTTGCGGTAGACAGTGCCGAGGCTGACTCGTGGTAGTCGTCGCCGCACCATGTCGTAGACTTCGTCGGCGGTAGGGTGCGATCTCACCTTTCCAAGCTCTTCGAGGATGACCTGACGCTGGCGGGTCATCCTGACCTTCTGGCTTGACCGCAACTGAGATCTCCTGCGCTCAAAATGGAGGTAGTGATAATCATTCCCAATCCTACCTGCATGCCATGTTCATGTCAAGACCGGGCAACCCAGCCAGTTGGCCACTCCGGGGAGGCGTTGGAGGACGCACGGACCGGACTGGCCATGCTCAGTACCTGCCTCGGGCTGATGGCGACATGCTACCAGGCGAATGCGGCTTGTCAAGATGCCTACGGTGCCATTGCTGCAAACGCGACCAGTTAAGGATTTCGGGTCCGCCTGTTGCTGTGGGCTGCTGAGCGACGGTATGATTATTGTCTCTTCGGCGGCGGTGAGGAAAGGAGGTTCATGTGGCAGATGCGGTGACAAACGACATGAGCATAGTCATCGGGGGAGATGCTGGCCAGGGAGTCGAATCGAGCGGTGCGGGCTTCTGTCAGGCGTTCGCCCGTGGGGGGCTCCAGGTGTTCGCCATGCAGGACTATCGCTCTCGCATCCGCGGCGGACACAACTTCTATCAGATCCGGCTCTCGGAGCGGCCCATGTACTCCCACAGCAACCCCGTCCACCTTGTTCTTGCGCTGACGGCGGAGACGGTGCTCCTCCACCTCGACAACATCGCCCCGGGGGGCGGCGTGATCTTCCAAGAGGGGCTGGAGGTGGACGAGGAAGAACTGAAGCGGCGAAGCGTGCAATGCTTTTCGATGCCCCTCGTGAGCATTGCCGAGGAGCACGGCAGCCGCATAATGACCAACACCGCGGCCCTCGGCGCGGCGGCCGGGGTGTGCGAATGGCCGTTGTCCTACATGGAGGACGTGACCCGTCAGAACTTCCAGGCCAAGGGCCCCGCGGTGGTGGAGAGCAACCTGGCGGTAGCTCAGGCGGCCTATGACCTGGCCCGTCAGCGTCACGCGGCGGCCTTTGGGTACAAGCTGCAGCCCCGCGAAGGTCGGCAGCGCATTCTGATCAACGGCAACGAGGCCGTCAGCCTGGGGGCGCTGGCCGGGGGTTGTCGATTCATCTCCGCCTATCCCATGACCCCCGCTACGTCTATTGTCGAGTGGATGGCGGCGCTGCCGCCGGAAATGGGGGTAGTCACGAAGCACGCCGAGGATGAGATCGCGGCCGTGTGCATGGCCATCGGTGCCTCCTACGCCGGTGCCCGGGCGATGACGGCCACGTCCGGCGGCGGCTTCTCTCTGATGGTGGAGGCCCTGGGCCTGGCGGGCATGACCGAGGTGCCACTCGTGGTGATGGAAGCGCAGCGGGGCGGCCCGTCCACCGGCCTCCCCACGCGCACTGAGCAGGCCGACCTGCTCTTCGTCATCAACGCCTCGCAGGGCGAGTTTCCACGCGTGGTTCTGGCGCCGGGCACGGTGGAGGAGTGCTTCGAGGCGGGCTGGCGGGCGTTCAACCTCGCCGAGATCTACCAGTGCCCGGTCATCGTGCTGACGGACCAGTTTCTGGCGACCTCCCTTCGCACCCTCGAGAAGGAGGCCTTGGACTTCTCCAGCGTGACCATCGACCGGGGAGAGCTTCTGTCGCCAGAGCATCTGGAGAGCCGGGGGAACGGCTATCGCCGCTTCGCCTTCAGCGAGTCAGGTATCTCGCCGCGAGCTATCCCCGGGCACCCCAACGGAGTCTATGCGGCCAGTAGCGACGAGCATGACGAGTATGGACACATCACTGAGGCGGTAGAGAACCGGCGGCGGATGATGGACAAGCGCATGCGCAAGCTGAGCGCAGCCGCCCGTGAGGTCCGGCCGCCCAAGCGCTACGGGCCGGACCAGGCGGACCTGACCCTGCTCTGCTGGGGTTCAACCTACGGCCCCTGCCGTGAGGCGGTGGACCTCGTCAACTCGGACGGCGGCAGCGCGAACCTCATCCATTTCTCGGACCTCTGGCCCTTTCCGGCGGAGGAGACCACCGGGATGCTGGACGCCTGCCGCCGCACCGTGGCGGTAGAGCAGAACTACACGTCGCAGCTGGCCCGCCTGATCCGAATGTCCACCGGCCGGAGCGTGGACCGGACCGTCAACAGATACGACGGCCGGCCTTTCTCTCCCGAAGACATCGTGGACGAGCTGGGATAGGAGGTGCGTCACGGTCACCAAGATTGACCCGAGGATCTACGACACGACGGTGGAGGTGACCTGGTGTGCGGGGTGCGGTGACTTCGCTATCCTTAGGGCGGTGAAGCTGGCCCTGGCCGACCTGGACATCGCTCCGCACGAGGTGCTGATCGTCTCGGGGATCGGCTGCGGAAGCAAGCTGCCCGACTGCATGAACGCCAACGGCTACATGACCATCCACGGCCGGCCCCTGGCCGTGGCCACCGGCGCCAAGCTTGCCAATCCCGACCTGCATGTCCTCGTCGTCAACGGCGATGGCGACGGCTACGGCATCGGTGGGAACCACTTCGTCCACGCTTGCCGTCGGAACCCCAACATCACCCAGATCGTGGAGAACAACCAGATCTACGGCCTGACCAAGGGCCAGTATTCGCCCACCAGCGACGTCGGCTTCATCACCACCACCTCTCCTGATGGAGCGATCGAGGCGGCGTTCAACCCCATGGCTATCGCGCTGGCTGCTGGCGCTACCTTCATCGGGCGCTCCTTCTCGGGCGAGCCAAAGCATGCGGCCGAACTCATCGCCCGGGGCATCGCCCACCGGGGGTACGCCCTCGTCGATGTGCTCCAGCCTTGCGTCACCTTCAACCGGGTCAATACCTATGCCTGGTATCGCGAGAGGATCTACCATCTGGAGGAGGAGCAAGACTACGATCCCAGCGACCGGACGGCTGCCTGGGCCAGGGCGCAGGAGTGGGGCGAGCGCATACCTCTGGGCGTCATCTACCAGGCCGAGGGAGTACCTACCTACGAGGACCAGGTCAGGGCACTGGAGGACGGCTCGCCGGCCGGTCGGCTGCTGGACCTGACGAAGATGTCAGGCATTGAACAGTACGAGACATTGAAGGAGCGGTTCGTCTAGCTCCCGAGGGAGAGCTGCGAGATGGAGTACCGAGAACTGGTAGCACAGGTGCAGAAGACGGCGAGGCTCACCTCGTTCGAGGAGGCGGAAGTGGCGACTCTGGCGGTGATGCGCGCTGTATCAGAAGTCCTCTCGCAGGAGCAAGCGCGCCGCGTTCAGGCTTGTCTTCCTAGCGAGCTCTCCTCCTTCCTCGAATGCTGCCGGCCGGAGCCAGATCCCCATATCGACAGCCAGACCTTCATCGGCTGGACACTGTCGGGCCTGGACGCGACGGGTCCGCGCGACAAGACCCTCGGGGGGCTCGATCTGTTCGCGGCCGATGTCGGTGAAGAGGCGATGAGGCGCTGCCAGTGTGTCTTCTGCGCGCTCAAGGCATGTCTGGATGAGGCCCTGCACGAGGATTTCGCCCGCGGGCTGCCCGAAACAGTCTGCGATTGGTTCCGCGCCGCCTAGCGGGACGTCCGCCGCGTCAAGGACCCACTGAGTTCCAGTCCTGTTGACGCCGGCTGGTCGGACGCAAGGGAGAGCGCGCCCAGGCTAGGCGAAAGGGATATCCTACCGCCGCAGCTTCTCCAGGAGCCGCTGAGCGGCGAGTTGGATGCCCTCCCAGGCGGCAGCGAAGGGCGGCGCATAGCTAAGGTCCAGCGACTCGACGTCGGCAACGGACATCCGCGCGTGAAGGGCCGCCGCCACCGTATCGATGCGCTTGGCGACAGTATCCGGGCCGCACATCT
>CAZFGZ010000132.1:0-6165 GCA_964518585.1 uncultured Dehalococcoidia bacterium
GACATCATCAAGCGCAGCCTGCCCACCGAGGAGGAATCGCTCGTCGCCAGCTACTAGGCCCCGGCGGTTCACGCGTCAACCTGGCAGGCCCGGGCCTTCGCCCGGGCCTCGCGCTGACGGCGGTCTTCGGGAGTGGCGGCGCTACTTCGCCGTTGACGGTGGCTGGTCCTTCAGGTGGAAGGTCATGCTCTGAAGGGCCAGCACCGGGTCGATATGCCTGATGCGCACCTGCCCCGGCACGTGCGCCGCGATAGGCGCGTAGTTCAAAATCGATCTCACCCCGCACGCCACCAGGGTATCGATGACCCGCTGCGCGCTGGCCGCCGGCACCGCTACGATGCCGATGTCCACCGGGCGGCGTCTCAGCACCTTCGGTATCTCGCTGCTATCGTGGACGGTGCAGCCGTCGAACGTGGAGCCCACGATGCCCGGGTCCGTGTCGAACGCCTCCACGATCCGGAACCCCTGCGAGGCGAAGCCGGCGTAACCCAGGATCGCCCGCCCTAGCTGCCCAACCCCCACCAGCGCCATGGTCCAGTGATACTCCAGGCCCAGGATCTGACGTAACTGCTCCAGAAGGCGCGTGACGTCGTATCCACGGCCCTGCTTCCCGAAGCGGCCGAAATAGCTGAGGTCCTTCCGGATCTGGGCCGGTGTCACCCCCAGCGCGGCCCCCAGCTCCTGAGAGCTCACCACCTCCCGCCTCTGCTCCTCCAGCAGCGCCAGGGCGCGGGCGTACGTGGGGAGCCTCTCGATCACGACCTCTGGTATGGCAATCGGCATGATTCCTCTGAGCGCACCCGGCGAGAACCCAGCCAAGCCCCCGCCGCGCACTGTGCATTTGCTCACAAATGGTAGCCTCAGACCCTGGTGGCGTCAACCGGGTGCGCTCACCCAGCCCATCGGTGTCACCCACTCGTCTCCACCGGCACGCCCTGACGCGAACCGCGCCGCACATGACGAGAGGGCACCCTTCGGTGCCCCCTGAACTCAGCCTGCCGGTCGGCGTCAGGACTTACGCTTGTCGAAGTCGCTCAGGTCCAGGCTGTCGATGAACTCACGGAACGCCGACATCTTCTCCAGCTCCTCCGGGGCCACCTCGCCGCCGGGCTCCGTTTCGCCCCCCTCCCGCGCAGCCTCCTCCTCCTTGTCCAGAAACACGCCCGCCTTCTCCAGCACCGCCTCCTCCGCATAGATGGGAACCTGAGCGCGCACCGCCAGCGCAATGGCGTCGCTGGGCCGCGAGTCGATCTCCAGAGCGCGACCGTCCACCTCCAGCATGATGCGGGCGTAGAACGTGTCGTTAGACAGGTCGTTCACCACTATGCAGCTCACCTGCGCCCCCAGAGCGTCCAGCACCGAGCGCAGCAGGTCGTGCGTCAGGGGCCGCGCCACCGCTACCTCCTGAAGACGCACCGCGATGGCGTCAGCCTCCGCCGGACCGATCCAGATGGGCAGATACCGATCAGCATCCTTCTCCTTCAGAATCACCACCCTCTGATAGTTCATCAGGCTGACGCGGATGCCTTCGATAGTCATCTCGATCACACGCCCACCTCCTACAACGCACCCCACACCAGACCGACCGGGGGACAGCATCTCAAGTCTAACCGACCCCCTCGACCACTGTCAACGAAACCCACGCCGCACCTCACCCCGACCCGCCCTCGCCCGATACCGGCGCCGCCTCGTCCACCGCAGAAGATGCCACCGCCTCCCCCGGTGGCCAGCGCATCTCCATCAGCGCGCTTATCCCCGCCACCACCGTCATCGCCACGGCGATCGCCAGGATCACCGGGCTCACACCGTACAGATCCGCGATCCCCCCCACCACCATCAGCGGCATGATCGACACCGCATTCGCCAGCACCACCTGCGAAGCGAACACCCGCCCCCGCATCTCCACGGGAGCGCGCTCGTGCAGAGTCGTCTGCGCGGGCGCGTTCACCATCGCATACGCGAACCCCAGCGGCCCCGCGAAAATCATCGTCAGCGCCATCAGGATCGATAGGCCACCCACCTGCCGCTCAGCCCCGAACGGATTCAGGTGCTCGGTGCGCTCCAGCACCTCGGCGATCGTCTCCACCAGTCCGAAGGCGGCCAGGCAGATCGCCACCCCCAGCAGCCCCCAGACCACAGTCCTCGTCTTCCCCCACTGCCCCGCCATCCACGGCAGCATCCGCAGCCCCAGCAGCGCCCCCACTCCCACCGGCGCGAACACCAGCACCGCGTTGTCGGGCGACACCTCAAGGATCGCCTGCATGTAGCGAGGCACCAGCACCGCGAACAGCAGCACCAGCGAACTGCTCACCGTCAGGTGGAACAGGGCCAGGTACGAGACAGGGTCCGCGCGCAGCGTCCCCAGCGCCTTCAGGTAGTCGCTCACCGCCCCCCGCACCTCCGCCGGCCCCGGCCAGGTCGACCCCCCCTCGCTCTCGCTCCCGATCGGCGGCAGGAAGTACGCCAGCCCGCTCGCCACCAGGAACATCACAGCCGTCGTGATGAACAGCGCGTCGGACCCCGCCGACTTCAGCAGAATCGGCGACACGAACACCATCCCCGCGAACTGCGAGCCGGTCATAGCCGCGCTGAACATGCTGTTGGCCCCCATGAGCTGCTGCCGGGGCACCAGGAAGGGAATCGACGCGGCATCCGTCGTCGTGAAGAACTGGCTGAAGGTCGCGAACGCCACGCTCACCGCGAAGAGCGCCCACACGTGGTCGCTCCCCAGCAGAAACGCTATCGCCGCCGCCGCCCGCAGCGCGTTCGTGAAGATCAGAATGCGCCGCTTGCTCCACCGGTCCACCAGCACCCCCGAGAACACCCCGGACGCGAAGGAGGGCACCACGAACGACAGCACCAGCACGCTGGTGTATATGCTCGAGCTCGTCAGGTCTACCACCAGCACCAGCAGGCCGAAGAGGACCGCGTTCTGAGCCGTCTGTGACGAGAGCTGGGCCAGCCAGAGAAGCAGAAACCCCCGATTCGCCAGCACCGGCGGCGGCTTCGCAACCCGCTGCGGCGATTCGACCTCCACGTAGCCCCGTTGCTCCCGCATCTGCTAGCTCACCATCGGCTGCTTCGCGGCGACCCGAGCACCCGCCCACAGCGCCGCCGCCAGGATGGCTCCGGCCACTATGATGGGCACCGGCGTCACCCCCATCTTGTCCGCCAGCGCCCCCGAAAGCAGAATGGCAGGGATAGAAGCCAGATTCGTCAGCACCACCTGCGCCGCGAACACCCGACCCTGCATCTCCAGCGGGACCCGCTCGTTCACCATCGCCCGGCTCGCCACGCCGATGACAGTATAGGCGAAGGCCAGCACCGTGGCGAAGCCCATCGTCGTCAGGATCAGCGCCGCCTGCTCCCCCATCGGCCCTGGGCTGAACAGCCCGAACGGGTTCAGATCCTCCAGGCCGTCGGCGCTCTGCCGCACCATCCCCAGCGCCGCCAGGGCCCCCACGAACAGCCCGAAGGCCCCGCCGACCAGCCAGCTCCTGGGCAGCCGCCGCGCCATCCACTCCACCAGCCGCAGCCCCGCCAGGATCCCAAGCCCCGCCGGCGCAAACACGAAGATGGCGTTCCGCGCCGGGATCTCCATGACCTTGTCCGCGTACCTCGGCACCAGCACCACGCACACCAGCGCAGAGGCGCTGGCCAGCACCAGGATGATAACGCTCATGTACGTGCCGACGTCCCGCGTCAGCGTGCTCCAGGCCCGCGCGAAATCCGCCCGCACGTCGCTGATGCTCGTCCCCCCGGCCGGCCTCAGACCCCCCAGCCCCGGCACCCCCATGAACACCACCGCCGCCCCCACGCACATCAGCGCCGCCACCATGAACAGAGGGTCCGCCCCCACCGTCGCCAGGCACGCCGGCGCCAGCCCCGCCATGCCCACCGCCTGGCCCGCCAGTGACCCGAGATTGTTGATCGAGTTCGCCCGCATGAAATCGCGCTGTTCGACCACCAGCGGCAGCGCCGCCGACTCGGCGGGCGACGCGAACTGCGTGGTCACCGCAAGCAGCAACGCGATGCCGTAGATCGCCCACACGCTGTCCCCGATGACCACCAGCCCCAGCAGCAGCACCGCCCGGCCCAGGTTAGCCCCGAAGAGCACCATCCCCTTCGGCAGCCGGTCCACCACCACCCCCGAGATCGTCCCCAGCGTGGCCGTCGGCAGGATGTACGACACCACCAGCAGGCTCGCGTGAATGCTGGCGCCCGTCTTCTGCACCACCAGAATGAGGAGCGTGTAGAGAACAGCGTTGTACGCGCCGTGAGAGATGACGCGACCTATCCACAGCCGCCGGAAGGCCTCCTCCTGGAGAAGGCTGCCCCCTCCCGTGATGGCAGCCCATGACAGCCTTGGCACGCGCGCGCTCAGCATGCTGGAGAACGCCCCTAGGGCGCCCGATCCTCCCTCTCCAGGATCAGCCGCTCCTTCTCCACGTCCGGCGGCTCCCCCCGCGATACGAACGCCTTCAGCCTCTTCTCCAGGGTACGACGGTCCAGCAGCACCCGGCGCCCGCACGTCCGACAGCGAATCCCGATGTCAGCCCCAAGCCGCACCACCTCCCACTCGAACCCCCCGCACGGATGCGGCTTCCGCAGGCGCACCACGTCGCCCATCCTTATCTCCAGAACCACCCCTAAGGGCCCCCCTTGCCCCGCGCCCCCTCCCGCTCCCGCTCGATCTCGTCCCGCAGCGACTCCGCCGCCGCCCGCGCCGCCTCCGCGAAGTCCGCCCCCTTCGACGC
Source organism: uncultured Dehalococcoidia bacterium (assembly GCA_964518585.1). GTDB lineage: Bacteria > Chloroflexota > Dehalococcoidia > DSTF01 > CAZFGZ01 > CAZFGZ01. The sequence continues at coordinate 4,758 of CAZFGZ010000132.1, forward strand.
GTACAGCACCCCCCGCGACGCGTTCACCAGGATGCCGCCCCCGCGCGCGTCCAGCCCACCGCGCACCGCCGCCGCCAGGTCGCCCGCCTGCGCGCCCACGCCCGGCACCAGCAGGAGCATCTCCGGGCACAGCTCGCGCACCCGCCGCAGCTCCTCCGGATACGTAGCGCCCGTCACCAGCCCCACGTTCCCCCGCGTGTTCCACGACCGCGCCCGCTCCGCCACCACCTCGTACAGCGGCCGGGAACCCCCGTCGCTGCTTACCGCCAGCCCCTGGAAGTCGGCCGCGCCCGGGTTCGACGTCCGGCACAGCACGAACACCCCCCGGTCCTCCCGCTCGATGAACGGAGCCAGCGAGTCGCCGCCCAGGTACGGGCTAACCGTCACCGCATCGAAACCCAGCACGTCGAACACCGCGCTCGCGTACGCCCGCGCCGTGTTCCCGATGTCGCCCCGCTTCGCGTCGCCGATGGTAGGTATGTGAGGCGGGATAGCCGCCAGCGTCTCCCGCAGCGCCGCGTACCCCTGCTCGCCCAGCGCCTCGTAGAACGCCAGGTTCGGCTTGTACGCGCACACCAGGTCCGCCGTCGCCTCGATGATCGCCCGATTGAACGCCCCCACGCCCTCGATGGGAAGCCGCGCCGGGTCCGGGTCCAGCCCCACGCACAGCAGGCTCCCGTTCCTCGCCGCCGCCGACTCCAGCTTCTCCCGAAACATCGCCCGCTCTCCATTCCTAGGCCATCCCCGCCCAGGGCACCCCCTCTCCCACGCGCGCCTCGCCTGCGCCCGATGGTAGCCCCGCTCTCGGGGGCCGTCAAGCGAGCTTCAGCTCACCGTGAAGGAGGAGTGCGGAGGGGCACAGCCCCCAGAGTGTCCGCCCTCAGCCTTCAACGCCCGAGCATTTCCCCCTCTCGCTCGCCTCTGCCCCACCGCGTAGCGTTCGTCGTAGGGGCGGACGGCCGTCCGCCCATGCTCCGTCTCGCCTCCACCCTCCCGTCTCCTGCTTCCCCGGTTCCCTGGCTCCAGGGTTCCACCACGTAGGGGCGGTTCGCGAACCACCCCCCCTGTCATTCTGAGCCCCTGCTGTCATTCTGAGCGAAGCGAAGAATCCCTGCGGCTCGCCTCCGCCAGCTCGCGCCTGTGCCACCCCGCAATGTTCGTCGTAGGGGCGGACGGCCGTCCGCCCATGCTCTGTCCCGCCTCCATCTTTCCGCCTCCCGGTTCCCTGGTTCCAAGGCTCCAAGGCTCCAAGGCTCCAGGGCTCCACCACGTCGGGGCGGTTCGCGAACCGCCCCCTGTCATTCTGAGCGAAGCGAAGAATCTCTGCGGACCGCCCCCCCTGGCTCGCGCCTGTGCCACCCCGCAATGTTCGTCGTAGGGGCGGACGGCCGTCCGCCCATGCTCTGTC
>CAZFGZ010000133.1:0-6120 GCA_964518585.1 uncultured Dehalococcoidia bacterium
GCGGCCACGAAGAGCCATGTCCACCATGAACCCGAGTGGGAAGGCGGCATCGAGGCCGAAATCCTGGCGATGATGAAGAAGGCACGGACCTACCTCGACGAGCTGGTCTCCCGCTATGAGCTGCCGACGGACCGCACGCGATGCCTTGTCGGTCGAAGCCAGGACATAGCGAAGGAGATCATCACCATCGCCCGCAACAACGGCATCGACCTCATCGTCATGTCCAGCCACTGTCGGAGCTGGCTGGGGGAGCTGGCCCAGGGCAGCGTGTGCAACGCGGTAGTCCACTCCAGGGTGTGCCCCGTTCTGTGCGTGCCCCTGCCGCGCAGGCAACGCCGTGAGCGCCGCAGCGTACTAGCATCGCGGCGCTAGGCGCCCGCCCCCACGGAGCGAGGAGTTGGATAGATGCCTTTGTACAGGCTTGAGGAAACACAACTGGACCCCTTTATCACCGCTATGGCGACGCGGTACCGCGTGGTCGCTCCGGTGCGGACCGACGTGGTGCGCTTCCAGGAGGTGACGGACGGGGGATCCATCGACCTTACCGAGAACCCCTACCTGCCTATCAAGGAGTTCTTCTTCCCGAAGGAACACGTTCTCTTCGTGTATGAGCGCGCCGACCTGGCGGTGCCCGTGGAGCAGGTGGAGCGCCGGGTATTCTTCGGCGTGCGCCGCTGTGACCTGAACGCCCTATCCCACCAGGACCTCGTGTTCATGCAGGAGCCGAGCGATCCGTACTACGCTCAGCGTCGCGAGGCTTCCGTGCTCATCGGGTACCACTGCGCGGAACCGCCCAGCCCCTATTGCTTCTGCGGCGCGATGAACCTGAAGGACTGCCAGGACCTTATGTTCGTGCAGCGTGCGGGCTACTTCCTGGTGGAGGAAGGGTCCGAGCGTGGCAGCCAGCTAATCCACGAGTTCCCACGCTACTTCAAGCTAACGGAGGAGGGGCTGCGGGAGGAGGACCGGCGGACGCCAGGCGCGGACGGGCTGGCGACAACGGAAATCGCGGCGTTCTACGACGACGAACGCTGGGAGGAGGGTGTGCGGAACTGCCTGAGCTGCGGGGCATGCACGACTCTCTGCCCCACGTGCTACTGCTATGAGATCCATGATGATGTGGAGCTGGGGGATGCCGGCCGTGGTTCCAGGAATCGCTGCTGGTCCAGTTGCCAGCTCAAGGAGTTCAGCCGCGTGGCCGGGGACGTCTGCCTTCGGGAACGCCGGAGCGAGCGGTTCCGCCATCGCATCTACCACCAGCTGGAGTACTTCCGGCAGCGGTACAACGTGACTCTTTGCACCGGCTGTGGCCGCTGCATCAGCTACTGCCCCAGCCGCATCGACTGGGTGGGCATGATAAACCGGATGGTGGCCAGTGCAAGCTAATGGAAACCCATACATACCGAAGCCCGCTAGGGTGCTCAGCAACGTCAGAGACACCCCGGAGAACTTCACTCTCACGCTAGACCTGCGCCTGGTGCATGACCCCGGGCAGTTCCTCCAGGTGTCCGTGCTGGGGGTGGGAGAGGCACCGATCTCCATCGCCTCCTGGGGCGGCACGACGGTCACTCTCCACATCTGCGAGGTGGGCAACGTGACGCGGGCGCTGGGTGCCTCCCGTCCCGGCGACACGGTGTTCATCCGCGGGCCGTTTGGCAACGGCTTTCCGATGGACGCCACCTGGAATCACAACCTGGTGCTGGCCGGGGGCGGCTCCGGCGTCGCCTCGCTGAAGGGGGTCATCGAGTACGTCCACCGCCATCGCGACGACTACGGCGACGTGACGATCTTCCTGGGGTTCCGCAACGCAAAGGAGGTCATCTTCCCCGACCGGATCGAGCACTGGCGCACGCACTTCCCCGTCTATGTCTCGCTGGACACGTTCGAGGACGGCCAGCGCCTGGAGGCGAGCGAGGGGTTCGTCACCGACCTCATGCGGAAGACGGACATTCCCCCCGGCGACACCGCGGCCCTGCTCTGCGGCCCGCCGGTCATGATGCGGGTAGCCGCCCAGGTCCTCGAGGAGAAGGGCCTGCAGGAGAACCATACCTTCCTGTCGATGGAGCGGCTGATGTACTGCGCCATCGGCAAGTGCTGTCACTGCATGATCGGTGACAAGTTCACCTGCCAAGACGGCCCCGTGTTTCGCTGGGACTCTCTCAAGGAGCATATGAATGGCTGACAGGCTCAAAGTAGGATTCTTCGGCATCACCGGCTGCGCCGGCTGCCAGTTCTCCGTGCTGTTCAACGAGGAGCTCCTCCTGGACCTCCTCGGGCTGCTGGACATGCACGTACAGGCAATCCCCATGGTGAAGGCGAGCAGCCAGGAGCAGAGCTTCGATCTCGTGTTCATGGAGGGGCTGGTAGCGTCACCGCGTGACCTGTCCCTGCTGGAGCAGGTGAGGAGCCAGACGAGGAAGCTGGTGGCCCTTGGCACCTGTGCCGATACCGGGTGCGTGCCGGCCTACCGACGGTTCACCGTGCCCGAGGACTACCAGCACCTCATCAAGGAAAAGGAGGATGACATCCGGGACCTGGAGCCCACCCCGCTCGACACGCACGTCGAGGTGGACTACACCATCCCGGGCTGCCCGCCGAACAAGCGCGAGATCCTGGCGTTCATCAAGGCAGTGGCCATGGGCAAGGAGCCCCGGCCCTACACCAGCCCGGTCTGCGTGGAGTGTCGAAGGAACGGGAACTTCTGCCTCCTGGAGCTTGGAAAGCCCTGCCTGGGACCCATCACTCGCGGCGGATGCGACGCCGTCTGCCCCAACGGGGGTCTGGAGTGCTGGGGCTGTCGCGGGCAGACGGACGATGCCAACCTGCCGGCCTTCCTCGATCTGCTGGAGGGCAAAGGATTCAGCCGCGAGTTCATCCTGGAACGCATGCGGACCTTCGTCGGCCTGAAGATACCTGAGCTAGAACGTGAGCTGGAGGGGGTCCCGTGAGCAAGCGTATCGTACTTGAAGAGATGACCAAGGTGGAGGGGCATGCCACCCTCGCCCTTCGCGTGTCCAACGGGCGCGTAGACCAGTGCGAGCTGCGGACGGTGGAAGGCAGCCGGTATTTCGAGGGCATCCTTCTCCACCGGCGCTACAACGAGGCCTCTGAGATAGCGAGCCGCATCTGCGGCATTTGCAGCTGCGCCCACACCGTGTGCGCTGTTCAGGCCATCGAGAACGCCCTTGGTCTGGCGGTGAGCGAGCAGACCAGGGCGCTGCGGACCCTCATGACTCTAGGGGAGCGTATCCGCAGCCACGCCACTCACCTGTTCTTCTTCGCTTTGCCGGACTACGTGGGCTCCCCATCTGCCCTCGAGATGGTGCTGGAGCATCGCTCGCACGTGGAAGCGGGCCTCAGGCTGATGAAGGCGGGCAACGAGACGATCAGGATCGTGGGAGGACGGGACGTGCACCCGGTCTCGGCGACCGTGGGCGGGTTCCTCAGGGTGCCGTCAGCGGCGGAGCTCGACTCCCTGAAGATTCGGCTGGACCGAGCGAAGGCGGCGGCCGTCGCCACGGCGGAGCTCTTCAACAGTCTGCCCTACCCGGAACTGCACCACCCGGCGGAACACTTCTGCCTGCAAAGCGACGAGGAGTACGCCGTGCTGTCAGGCCGCATCCGCAGCGCGGACCACGAGTTTGAGCAGGCGCAATACGACCGTTTCGTCACCGAGTACCACACGCCGGACCAGACGGCGAACTTCGTCGTGCGTGAGGGTCACACCTACATGGTGGGCGCGCTCTCCCGGGTCGCCAACAATATCGACCGGCTATCCCCGGATGCCAGGCGGCTGACGGAATCGGGGCCGCTTGTGGAGGGTCTGGACAACCCCTTCCACAACAACCTCGCGCAGGCCGTGGAGATCGTGCACAGCGTCGACGAGGCGCTGGGCATCCTGGACGAACTGGAGCCCAGGCCCGAGCCGGTGCCGGAGATTCCGCTGCGAGAGGGCCGCGGGGTCGCCGCCATCGAGGTGCCCCGGGGGACGCTGTGGCACGAGTACGTGTTGGACTCTGGCGGATACATCACGCGGGCGAACATCATCACCCCCACCGCCCAGAACCTGCGCAGCATGGAGGATGACCTCCGCATCCTGCTGTCCGGTCTGGCGGAGCAAGGGAGGGGAGAGATCGTGGCGGCGGCGGAGCAGCTCATCAGGGCATACGACCCTTGCTTCTCCTGCGCCGCGCATTTCCTGCGCGTAAGGTGGCTATGAGCTTGAGGAGTTGCCTTTTTACCACATCAACGTCAGCGCCCATCGGCAAGGCGATGACGGGCACCGACACCCCGTACAGGCGCTCCACGAGCCGTACGAAGACGCCGGGGTCCAGATCATGGGCAGTAACCGCCGGAGGGGGCTCGAGCTGGGAGGGGTCGGTGACCAGGGTGACCTCCGACACCCCCTCTGCCACGTCCATCACGTACAGATCCTGGTCGAGGTAATCGACGATGTCTTCTGGGGAGGAACAGGTAACGAAGGTGACGCCGGGCAGATCTAGGGATTCCCCCAGCTCAAGCGCAACAGCGTCGCCTGGGAATCCACGGCTGCCGAAGCAAAGCACTACCATCTCGCCGCGCAGGTCAGCTCCTGTCTCTGGCAGGGTGTCGGGTTGCCAATATTGCATCTGGCCCTGCTCAGGTCAAGCAGCCACCCACCGCGGCCTCGGACGTGGACCCCGGGGGGTAGATACGATGGTCTGGCCAAAGGGCGGTCTCCGGAGCGGCAGTCGATGGAGCCGACGCGGGGGCCAGCCCATGCGCCTGGTGAGGAGAGGTGATGCGGGATGTACTCTGCCGTATATCTAGAATATGAAGCCGGACAGCGGCCGCAGGAGCTGCGGGGGGCGCCGAAGCGTTCCCTGCGGGTAGCTGAGCTGCAAAGGGAGCGCAGCGACAGCCGCCGTTCCCGGCTCACCCGCAGGCTGGCGACCCTGGGTCACCGAACCGACTCCCACGCCGCCTCCTCCTCGGCCAGCATGCGGTCCGTGGGCCGCTGAGACGGCCCACCGTCCCTGCAACGGCCGGCCTTCTCTCAGGTCAGCCAGCCACCTGCCGGAAGCCGAGGCGCCGGGTCTCCGTGAGGGCATCAGGCCCCCAAGGCGCCAGACCTCATAGCCCCGCGTCACAGCCGCTCAGATAGGCACAGGGTGTCGGCACCCCACGGTGTTCTTCTGGCACCTTCGCGGCCGGCCGAAAACCAGCCTCCACCCGTCCTGACACGTGCCGTCTCCTCCTCCGCTAGCGCTAGGCGGGTGCGACCTCCGACGTGCAGAACGCGCAACGCCGGGCGTCGAGCGGAATCTCGCTCAGGCACTCCGGGCACTTGCGCGTGGACGGGTCGGCAGGCGGTTCCCGACGGGCGCGCGCCATCAGGGCGTTCACCGGCACAACCACGAAGAAGAAGACCGCCGCGGCTATGAGCACGAATGCGATGACAGCGTTGATGAAGTCGCCGTATCTGAACGTGCTGTCGTTGACTGTGAAGTCCAGCGCCGAGAAGTCGGGTTTGCCGAAGATGGCGGCGATGATCGGCGTGATCAGGTCCTCCACCATAGCGGTGACCACGGCCCCGAACGCAGCACCAATGACGACGGCGACCGCCAGGTCCACCACATTGCCACGCAGCAAGAACTGCTTGAACTCACTGAGCAGCTTCACCTCGACCTCCTTTCACGGAATCCGCGCGCCTGCGCGATCTGTGTGAGCCACCGATCGACGACCGTCGATTCTACAGGGGGCGAGGTCGCAAGTACAGACCTGCGGGCTGCTATGCTGCTCGTCCGTGCTGGAGTGGGGTGCCAGGATTCCATTCGTGCATATGGCGCTCATACCCGGAGCTGGCTTGTGCGCGGTCAGGAGCACAGACCACAAGTCACGGAGCAGTGGTCTCCGGGTCACAGTACCCGGCCCGCAGGTACACCAGCCGGTTCGGGTCCCGCTGCCCCCCGTGTGCGTCGACTGCGCCTCCACGCCGCTGTGCGCCCGCACCGACCCGGAGGCGTCGTACTCGTACGTCCCCACCACGCTCCCAGCACTGTCCGCCAGTTGCCGCGTCGAACCGAGGCCGTCGTAGCCGTACTCCGTCGCACCCGCACTGTCGACCACCTGTGTCCGGTT
>CAZFGZ010000134.1:0-6118 GCA_964518585.1 uncultured Dehalococcoidia bacterium
CAGCCCTTCCCGCCCGCTCTGGTGATGCTGGGGCGGAAGGCTACGGGGCGGAGTCCTGGTCGAGTTCAGGCTCCATGAGGGGAGCCAGGAGGGCCGCCACCAGCCGCCGGATGGAGGTCTTCGCGGCCCATGGCAGGCCCAGACAGCTCTCCAGCACCAGACCATCGTGGACGGCCAGGGCCAGGGCGGAAGCCGTCGCCGGCTCCACATCCTCAGCGATGACTCCCTCGTCGCGAGCGCGCTTGAAGGCGCCGGCCAGCAGGTCCTTCCAGCCGTCGTAGGCCGCGTTGAGCTGGCGGCGTACCTGCTCGCTTCGCAGGGCCTGAGACCAGAACTCCAGGAGCAGGGACGGTTGGTGAGGGCTGTCATCCTCATAGGAGAGGAGCGCCTCCACCATCTCCATCAGTACAACCGCCGCCGGCTGATCGGCGCTTGCGCTCGACTCCAGCCGGGCGGTGCGATCCTCGCTCCAGGCGTCTAGCAGCTCCAGCAGGATCTCTTCCTTGGTGGAGAAGTGGAAGTAGTAGGCGCCCTTGGAGTAGCCCGCGGCGGCCGCGAGGTCGTCAACGGTGGCGCGCTCATAGCCGCTGGTGGCAAAGACCCGCAGGGCAGCCTCTACCAGCTTGCCACGAGTCTGCTCCCTCTGCAGTTGCCTGACGGCTATGCTGCGTGTCATACCATCTCCCCGATGGATTATCGACCTCGCAGGGCGCGGGGCGCAGCGGCGTCCCTGGCGCCTCGATGCCACAGCGGGCGCTGAGGCGCTGAAGGCTGAGCGCGCCCTTCGCCAAGACGAGGACCGGATGATGGGCCATGCGGCTCCGGTCCCGCCACGCTGCCGGACCGCAAGCATAACCCACCCCGCGGCGCCAGCATACCAGACCGAATCCTAACCGTCACCAGGAAAAGCCTAACTTAGTCCCAAAGATCTGTTACGTATCGCCGGGGGAGGCGTTTATGCATTGGTGACTCCCAGGATCCTCTGAAGTGGCATGGAAGGCTCGCGGCACGGAGCGTCGCCACAACCGAATAGAGGGCACCGATAAAGGCAAACCCTTCGAAAGAGGGGGACGCAAAGCCACGGGCCTATAGCTCGAGAGCAACCCGAAGCGAGTTAGGGCCGCCGGGCCGCCGAAAGCCTCAGGGGGCGATCCACTCACCGGTTCGCCCAGCAACCCCGACCAGTAAGAGGGTTTGCCGCATCGGTCGCTTTCCGAGGCGGCATTCTTCATGGGCGGAATTCGCCCATGCAATCGGGGGAGGCGCAACATGCAAGACCGAGACCAGATGATTCTTCAGCACCTGCCGTTGGTGGCCTTCGTGGTGGGGCGCATGTCTACCGACAACGGCAGGCCCCTGGGCCTGGAGCGGGATGACGCCATGGGATACGGGACGGAGGGGCTCATACAGGCGGTGGACTCCTTCGACCCCGAGCGGGGCACGAGCTTCGCCAGCTTCGCCGTACGCCGCATCCGCGGCTCCATCCTTGACGCCATCCGCCGGGCTGACCCCCTGCCGCGCTCCCTGCGCAAGAGCGCGCGGCAACTGGAGCGGGCGTCCCAGGAGCTGGCTTCCCAACTGGGCCGGTGGCCGACCGCCAAGGAGGTCGCCATGAAGATGGGTGTGCAACCAGCTCAGGTCCACCAGATCATGAAAGACTCGACCTCCAGGGTGGTGTCCCTGGAACACATCCTCCAGGACCGGGAGAACGAGACGGGCTACCTCCTGGACCCCCTTGACGACGACGAGCATGGCGATCCCGCCCACGCTGCGGAACGTCAGGCCTCTCTGGAGTTGCTGGGGCAGGCCATGGCTCGACTCTGCCCTCGGGACCGGGCGATACTTCAGCTTCGCTACAGTGAGGCGATGCCCTTCCACCGGATCGGCGAGATCATGGGCCTGTCGGAGTCGCGAGTGTGCCAGCTCCACAAGCGGATCATCGCCACCCTGCGCCGAGACCTCACCCTGGTCTTGGAGGAGGCGGCCTAGGTGTCGGCTAGGCCGAGCGCGATGCGCCGGAATACGGGCTGTGCCGATAATGAAAGGGTAGGGTTAGGCTGGGGTCTACCGCTGTGACCCCAGGGCGGTTCTCTGTGCAACGCGACATCAGCGAGAGCAGGAGCCTTGAGAGATGACTGGCGACGGTCGAGAGAGCGTCACCCGTCAGTCGGACGAGCCCACGGGCAGTGGAGTCGTGGTGCTGCCAGTGAAGCCTCATGAGGAGGAGCCCTCCGGCTACGTCAATCAAGTTGACCGTACCCCCGACAATCTGACCCGCCTCGCTACCGTCTATGTCCTGGGGGTATTCCTCCTGGGGTTGGCCGCGGTGGCCTACTTCGGCCCTGGGATCTCGGAACTCTCCAGCAATGAACTGGCGGGCCTCGTCGTTCTCGGCATCCTGGCGGCGCTGTTCGAGCGTTTCGGCGTCCATGTCTACGGCAACACGACCGTCTCCGTGGGCATGGTAGCCACCTTCGCCATCGCCCTCCTGTACGGCCCTGCGGGGGCCGCCGTGGTGCCTCCCCTCGTGGCTCTGGCGGCCGAGGTATTCGGGCCCAGCCAGTGGTACAGGCGTGTCTTTGACATGGGAACCTACACCCTGGCGGGTGTGGCCACTGCCCTAGTCTTCCGGTTTCTCGTGGGCGCAGACCCGCCGGTGAACGGGTGGCTCATCCCCGCCGCGCTGGTAGCAGCCTTGGTCAACTACAGTGTCAATGCCTATTTGGTGGCCCTCGCCGTAAGCCTCACCACCGGCCAGGAGTGTTGGAGCGTTTGGAAAGAGAAGTTCCAGTGGCTGTTCCCCCACTACCTGGTGTTCGGTCTCCTGGGCCTGGCTCTAGCGGTGGCTTATGAGGCGCTGGCCGTAGCCGGCGTGCTGGCCTTCGTGGTGCCGCCCCTTATGATGCGGCTAGTCATGCGTCAGTACATCGTCAAGACCGCCCATCATGTGGAAGAGCTGAAGAAGACCAACCTGGAGCTGGAAACGGTGAACCGCGAGATACTTCAGATGTCCGAAGAGCTTCGGGAGACGTACGACGGCACCCTGGTAGCGCTGGTATCGGCCCTGGACGCCCGTGATCGGGAGACCAAGGGTCACTCCACCCGGGTCACCCGTTACATGATGGACATGGCCCGGAAGCTGGGGGTAGAGGAGGGGAGCCAGGAGTGGGTGGACATGCAGCGGGGCGCCCTCCTCCACGATGTCGGGAAGATCGGCGTGCGTGACTTCGTCCTCCACAAGCCGGGGCGCCTGACTGACGAAGAGTGGGAGGAGATGAGGCGTCACCCGGTGATCGGCTTCGAGATGCTGAGGGACATCGCCTTCCTGTCAGGGGCAGCCGCGGTCGTGAAGTTCCACCATGAGCACTTCGACGGCGGGGGCTATCCCGAGGGCCTTTCCGGCCAGCAGATTCCGCTGGGGGCCCGCGTCTTCGCCGTGGTCGATGCCCTCGATGCCATGACGTCCGACCGTCCCTACCGCAAGGCGATGCCCTGGGACGAGGCCAGGGAGGAGATCATCCGCCACAGCGGCACCCAGTTCGACCCGGCCGTGGTGGAGGCGTTCCTGGTGACCTTTGACGACTGGGTGCGCGAACGACAGCAGGAGGAGAGTCTCGCGCGGGCGGCCTAGCTCGAGGATAACGAAGGGCGCTTCGATGAACGAAGCGCCCAGCAGAGGGACCGGGTCGGATGCCCCAGCACGTCCGACCCTCGCGAGTCGGCATTGAGAGAGGTTATGCCTCCGGGGGCCGTCCCGCCTCCGGAGAGCGCTAGTAAGCTCAGGCATGCGGCGAAGGGCAGCGAACCCTCCGCCGCCAGGCTTCTACTACCACCAACCCCAGCGGATACCCAAGATGATGGGCGCCTGGTAGGCGACGCTCACCGCCGCCACCAGTAGAGCCGCCAGGGCCATTCCCGCAAGTCTCCTCATAACTCCCCTCCCCTCTAGGCCAGGGGAGACCTAACCGTGTTCAGATGCGTCCCCTCTGCCTGCGCTCCGTCTGTACATACCGACTCGTCGGTATGTTGTACCTCTCCCTTCAGTCCCTGTCAAGCTCCCCTAGGGGAAATTCCCTACTTGGGGCAGGTTTGTGTTTTGGATAGGAGGGTCGCGCTAAAGACCTGGCGCGGGCGGACGAACATCTTCTCGGGAGCGGCGATGGATGCTAGCGAGATCGGAGCGCGTGCGAAGGCTGGCCCCGCTCGGGTGCGATTGCTCCGAGCGGCGTTGGGATGCATCGCGCTGAAGGGCTACGCGGACACGTCCGTGGAGGAGATCTGCCTGGCGGCCGGGTGCTCCAAGGGTGCGTTCTACTTTCACTTCCCCTCGAGGGAGGGAGTGCTATTGGCGCTGGCAAGGGAGAACCTGCTGGTGTCGCCCGAGGCCGGCGATCGGCCTGAGGAAGCGATTACGCACCGTGTACTGCTGGAGACCTGGGTTCAGGCGGTTCGCTATGGTCCATTGCGCCGAGTCCTCGTCCGCCGCTTTCGGCGCTGGCGGCTTGGGAGCGGCGGGGGCAACGGTGAACCTGCGATAGCTCTGGCCTCCGCCCTGCACACGGGGCTGGTGATCCAGCGAGTTGTTTGCCCGGGGACCATGAAGAGGGCCAGCGGCCCTACCCTGATCCGTCTGGGCGTAGAGGCTCCGGCGGCTTGACCCCGCAGGGTCCGCTTTCGGAGTGCGTTAACAGAGAGGAAAGGAGTTCTGGGCCCATGATTAGACCAACAGCATGGCTTCGGGCAGGGTTACTGGCAGCGGCAGCCCTGGCCGCTCTTGCCCTGACAGGCTGTGGGGGAGGAGAGGAACCCCAGGCCAGCGAAGAGCTCGCGCCGGTACAGGAGCTGAAGGTGAACCTGCCGGGCGAGCCCGACAGCATCGACCCCCAACGGGCTTCGCTGCTGCATCTCTCGGTGGTGCGGCAGCTCTTCCGGCCGCTGCTCTGGTTCGATGAGAATCTAGAGGTGACCCCCGGCGTGGCCAGCGAAGTGCCCACGGTGGCTAACGGCGGCATCTCCGAGGACGGCCTCGTCTACACGTTCCGGCTGCGCGAGGACGCCGCGTGGAGCGACGGCGAGCCCCTGACCGCAGGCGATTTCGAGTACGCCATGAAGAGGCTCTTCGAGCCTGCTCTGGCCTCGCCCTATGCGCCGTTCTACTTCGATATCGAGGGCAGCCTTGAGCTGTACACCTCCGAGGAGACTGATGCCGGCGCGCTGGCGGCCCTGCGGGACGCCGTCGGCGTGGAGGCGGTGGACGATACGACCCTGGTTGTCCGTCTGCGACAGCCCAAGCCGTCTCTCCCTGAGTTGGCGGCTCTCTGGCCCGTCTCGCCCGTCCGCCAGGATGTCATCGAGAGCTACGGCGACGGCTGGACCGAGGCGGGCAACCTGGTGGGCAACGGCCCCTTCGTGCTCACCGAGTGGGCCCACGGCGACCACATGACCCTGGAGGCGAATCCCTACTGGTATGGCGAGACGCCCTACCTGGAGCGCATCGTGGTGCGCATGATCGACGACAACAACGCCGCCCTGGCAGCCTACCAGAACAACGAGCTGGACATGGTCAACCCGCCTGTGCCTGACTATGGGGCCGTCCTGACCGACTCTGCCTATGCGGAGGAAGTCAGTCGCTTCCCGGACCTGTCCACGTTCGCGCTGGTCCTCAACGTGCGCGATGCGCCGTTCGACGACCCCCAGGTGCGCAAGGCCTTCTCGATGGCGATCGATAGAGAGTCCTACGTGGAGAAGGTGCGCAGCGGTGTGGGCAAGGCCGCCTACACCTGGGTGCCGCCGGGCATGCCCGGCTACCAGTCGGCGCTCGGGCTCGACTACGCGTTCGACGCCGCAGCGGCTCACGAGGCGCTGGCCGAGGCCGGCTACGACGGCGGCGATGGCTTCCCGGAGGTGGGCTTCACCTTCGCCGACACGCCCAACGCCCGCCTGCTGGGTGAGTTCGTGCAGGCCCAGATCAAGGAGCACCTGGGCATCAACATCAACCTCCAGCCCCTGGAGCCTCGCGCCTTCCAGGAGCAGGTGATGAGCGGCGACTTCCAGATGAGCCTGCTGGGATGGCGCGCGGACTATCCGGACGCCGAGAACTGGCTGCCCGATGTCTTCG
>CAZFGZ010000135.1:0-6064 GCA_964518585.1 uncultured Dehalococcoidia bacterium
AGCGGGGGCACCAGTTGATGATGCGCTCGCCGCGGTAGATAAGGCCGTCGTTGTAGAGGTTGACGAAGGTGGTGGCCACAGCGCGCCGGGGGCCGGGGTCCATCGTGAAGCGCTCGCGGGTCCAGTCGCATGAGGCGCCCAGCCGCCGAAGCTGGTAGGCGATGACGCCGCGGTACTTGAGCACCCACTCCCAGACGCGCTCCAGGAAGGCCTCGCGGCCCAGGTCGTGGCGGCTCAATCCCTCCTTGGCCAGCTCCCGCTCTACCACGTTCTGGGTCGCGATGGCGGCATGGTCTTGCCCGGGCAGCCACAGCGTGGGGTCACCCTTCATGCGATGCCAGCGGGTGAGGATGTCCTCGATGGTCACGAACATGGCGCTGCCGATGTGCAGGTCACCGGAGACGTTGGGCGGGGGCATAGTGATGGCAAAGGGTTCACGATCCCTGTCCACGGTGGGCTGGAAGTAGCCGGCCTGCTCCCACGTGCCGTAGCGGCGCTGCTCCACGGCGCCAGGGTCGTATGCCTTGGGCAGATCCTTGCGCGGGTGAGCCTGGGTAGTCATCTCAGTGTGCTCCTGGCACGGACTGGCCCCGAGTCCTCGGGGCCATCACGTTGGGCATTCTAGCTGCGAACGAGGCCCCGGTCAACGCGCCCCTTCCCCTACGTCTACTACTACGCCGGGGGGGTCATCGGCCTGCGGGAGCGACGCGGGGGCTGCCCGTCGGCTGCGGCTGGTCGCCTCCAGCTCGGAGATCTGAGCGAGGGCCTTCCGGGTGTCCGAGGCGACGCGGGCGGGGTCGCAGCGGCGCAGGCGGTGCTTGAAGAGCCAGTAAGTGAACTCCTTCAGTTCGCCGTAGGTGATGCTATCGCTCTGGAGAAGGCCGCGCTCCCGGCGGAAGTCCGCCAGCAGCTCCTGGCGGGGTCTGTCGTAGATGCGCTCGAAGGCGGTCTCCTGGGCGCGGTGGTCGGCGCTCAAGGCGTGGCAGCGGCGCTCCTTGTGCAGTTCCTCCTCTACGGCAAGCTGGAGCGCCTCCTCCACGGTCACGCCGTAGAGGTAGTTGAGATGCGCCCGGTGCTTGGCGGGACCGAGGAGTTCCCTGAACTGGCCCTCCCCCAGCTCTACGGGCAGGCGGCCGAAGAAGAGCAATGCCTCCTTCTCCTCGGCCGGGATGCCGTCGGCGGCCTCGCACAGCCGCTCGGCCAGCAGCAACCAGTCGAAGGCCTCGCCCTCGATAAGGTAGCGATAGCGGCGGCCGTTCACGGTCTCGTCGGGCCGCTGCCACAGCGCGATCGCCTCCATGAGAGCGGCGAACCAGTCGGCACCAGAGGCCACGGCCTGTCGCAGGTGATCCAAGGCCTCCTCATCTTCCTCCGGCGAGACGGCGCCGTTCAGGCAGGCGTGGTACTGGGGTGAGGCCACGAATTCCGCCAGAACCTCGCGATGGTTGTAGGCGACGAGCAGGCCGTCCATTTCCTCCGGCGCAACAAAGCGAAGGCGTTGGCCTTCGCCGACGGTCATCTTGTCCGCCGGGCGGTCGGTAACGGCATAGAAGATGTGCTGAATGTACTCGCAGCCTTCCTCGGGCCGGGAGAAGCGGTACTCCTTGAAGGGCACCATGTCGGAGACACGCAACCCCGTCTCTTCCAGGACCTCCCGAGAAGCGGTTTCCCGGGGGGTCTCCCCCTTGTGGCTCGCGCCGCCGGTGATGCCCCAGTGGCCCGGATACATGATGTCGGGCCGGTCATCCCGAAGCTGCAGCAGGATACGCCCCTGCGGGTCCAGCAGGATGACTCCGGCCGACATGACGCCCGCTCTCTTGGAGGCCCTTCTGCTCACGGCGCCTTCCCGCAGCACTTCTTGTACTTCTTGCCGCTGCCGCAGGGGCAGGGGTCGTTGCGGCCGACCTTCCTGCCCCGGCCTGTTCTGACGCCGGCGGGCACAGCGGCAGGCTGCTCGCCGCCCGCGTTGGGCCCACGGTTCGCGCGGGCGCCTACTCCGACCGGCTGGCGGGCGGCAGCCTCTTCGCGCGCGGGCGCCAGCTCCACGTGATAGATGGAGTGCACGATGCGGTGACGGATGTTGTCCAGGAGCTGGCCCCACATGTCGTGGGCCTCTCGCTTGTAGTACACCAGGGGGTCCTGTTGGCCGTAGGCGCGCAGGCCGATGCCTTGGCGCATCTCCTCCGTGGCCGTGAGGTGCTCTACCCACAGGGTATCGATAGTGCGGAGCATCACCAGCCGCTCCAGGGTGCGCAGGATATCCGCTCCCACTTCCTGCTCCTTGCGCTCGTAGGCCTCCTCGGCGAAGGCGAGAAGCCTTTCCCGGATCTCGTCGCGCGAGAGGCTGGCGAAGGTCCTGGGCGTGAACTCGGAGGGGATCCGCACGATGGCGCCGACCTCGGCCAGGAGAGTCTCGACTTCCCAGTGCTCCTCCTGGCGCTCCGGGAGGTGGGTCTCAACCAGGGCATCGTTCTCGTCCCGCATCATTTCCTGGATGTTGGCCTTGAGGTCGGCGCCCTCCAGGATCTTGTTGCGCTCCGTGTAGATAACGTCACGCTGGGTGTTCATGACGTCGTCATACTCGACGACGTGCTTGCGGATGTCGAAGTTGTGTCCCTCCACCTTGCTCTGAGCCTGCTCGATGGCCTTGCTGACCATGCCGCTCTCGATGGGCATGTCCTCCTCCATGCCCAGCTTCGCCATGAACCCTCCCAGCCAGTCGGGGGCGAAGCGCCGCATGACGTCGTCTTCGAAGGAGACATAGAAACGGGAGCTGCCGGGGTCGCCCTGACGGCCGGAGCGGCCGCGGAGCTGATTGTCGATGCGGCGGGCCTCGTGGCGCTCGGTGCCGATGATGCGCAGGCCCCCCAAATCTACGACGCCATTGTGCTCCTGCTGCCACTCGTCCCGAGCGAGGCCGTCGGGCTTGCCGCCCAGGATGATGTCAGTTCCCCGGCCGGCCATGTTGGTGGCGATGGTCACCGTGCGTTCCCGTCCGGCCTGGGTGATGATGCCCGCTTCTTTCTCATGCTGCTTGGCGTTGAGCACCTGGTGGGGCACGCCGCGGCGCTTCAGCATATCCGAAAGGTACTCGGAGTTCTCGATGGAGACGGTGCCCACAAGCACAGGCTGCCCCCGCTTGTGTAGCTCCTCTACCTCATCCGCCACCGCGTTGAACTTGGCTCTGGCGCTGCGATAAACGAGGTCCGGGTAGTCCTCGCGGACCATGGGCTTGTGAGTGGGGATGATCACCACCTCCAGCTTATAGATCTTGTAGAACTCCTCGGCCTCGGTAGCGGCAGTGCCGGTCATGCCCGCCAGCTTGTCGTACAGCCGGAAGTAGTTCTGCAGGGTGATGGTGGCGTAGGTGATGGACTCCCGCTGAATCTTGACCTTTTCCTTGGCCTCCACGGCCTGGTGGAGGCCGTCGGACCAGCGGCGCCCGAACATGAGGCGCCCGGTGAAGTCATCTACGATGACCACGTCACCGTCCTTGACGACGTAGTCGCGGTCGCGCTGATAGAGGATCTGGGCCTTGAGGGCGGCCTCCATGTAGCGGGTGAGGCGGTAGTTCTCGGGGGCGTAGATGTTCTTGACCCCGAGGCCCTTCTCCAGCTTCATCATGCCATCCTCGGTAAGGCTGACCGCCCGCAGCTTCTCGTCGACGGTGAAGTCGACGTCTTGCGCGAGGCGGGGGACCAGCCTGGCGAAGGTGTGGTAGATCTCGGTGCTCTCGGCGGCGGGTCCGCTGATGATGAGGGGAGTGCGGGCCTCGTCGATGAGGATGTTGTCCACCTCGTCCACGATGGCGTAGTGAAGCTCTCGCTGCACCTGGTGATCGTGGGTCACGGCCATGTTGTCGCGCAGGTAGTCGAAGCCGAACTCATGGTTGGTGCCGTACATGACGTCGGCCTTGTACGCTTCGCGACGATGGCAAGGGGCCAGGTGCTCCATATTGAGGACATCGCTGACCTGCTCTGCCGTGTACAGATAGGCGGAATCGTGCTGAAGCACTCCCACGGAGAGGCCCAGGGCGAGCAGGGCTCGCCCGTACCACTGGGAGTCTCGCTTGGCCAGATAGTCGTTGACGGTGACCAGGTGAGCGCCCTTGCCCTCCAGAGCGTTCAGATAGAGGGGCAGGGTGGCTACCAGGGTCTTGCCCTCGCCCGTCTTCAGTTCCGCGATCTTGCCCTCATGGAGGACAATGGCCCCCGTGAGCTGAACGTCGAAGGCGCGCTCCCCCAGTATGCGCCGGATCGTCTCCCGGACCACCGCGTAGGCCTCCGGCAGGAGGTCATCGAGGGTTTCGCCCTGGCGCAGTCGGGCGCGAAACTCGGCGGTCTTGCCTCCAAGCTCCTCGTCGGAGAGGGCCTGCATCTCCGGCTCCATCTGGTTGATCTGGTCGACCAGAGGCCGGAGCCGGCGGACCTCCCGCTCGTTGGAATCGCCTAGAACCTTACCTACCCACTTGAGCATGGCTGCTACGGTCCTACTGGAAGAGCTCCCCTATCGACTTCCCGGTGTGGATGCGACTGATGGCCTCACCGATAAGGGGCGCCAGGCTGAGCACGGTGATCTTGGCCAGCCGCTTCTGCGGCGTCAAGGGCACGGAGTCGGTGACCACCAGTTCCTCGATGGGGCTCTCCTGTAGCTGCTGGCTGGCCGAGTCCGGGAGCAGGGCGTGGGTACAGGCGGCGCAGACGCCGCGCGCGCCCCGCTCGAGCAGCGATTCGGCGCCCTGGACCAGCGTGCTGCCGGTGAGGACCTCGTCGTCCACGATGATGGCGTGCCGGTCCTTCACCTCGCCGATAACGTTGAGGGCTTCGGTCTGCTCCCGGTTCCCGACGCGGCGCTTCTCAATGATGGCCAGGGGAACGTTCAGGTTCTGGGCCACGTTGCGGGCTCGCTTGGAAGCGCCCTCGTCAGCGGCCACCACAACCGCGTCCTTCAGGTCTTTCTCGGCGATGTAGCGGCTGATCATGTAGAGAGCGGTCAGCTCGTCCACGGGGATGTTGAAGAAGCCCTGGATCTGACCGGCATGCAGGTCCACGGTGAGCATGCGGTCGGCGCCCGCCGTCTCGATGAGGTTGGCCAGCAGGCGCGCCGTGATGGGAACGCGGGGCTGGTCCTTCTTGTCACTACGTCCGTAGGCGTAGTAGGGCACGACCGCGGTCACCCGCCCCGCCGACGCCCGCTTGAAGGCGTCGATCATGATGAGCAGCTCCATGACGCGGGTGTTTACCGGCGATACCAGGGGCTGCACCACGAACACGTCTCGCTGACGGACGTTTTCCAGGATGCGGACGAAGATGTTTTCGTTAGTGAACTCGAACACCTCGCACTTTCCCAGGGGGGCCTTCAGGGAGCGACAGATGTCCTGAGCCAGGTCTGGATGGGCGTTGCCGCTGAAGATGCTCAACTCCTGGTACACCGCTTCCTCCCTCGCTGGATGGTGCATTACCGGGGCCTTCCGGACGGCGGTCCACCCGGCAAGGCAAAAGGCCGAGCGAGGACTCACCGGTCCCGTACCCGGCCTCAGGCCCGCGCCTCGCGTTTGCCTGGTAGACACCTCACTATAGCATAGGGCCAAATGGGCCAGCAATTGGGAGAGGGGCGGACGGCCGTGCGGCGGAGTGAGGTAGGGGCTGGGGGCTGGAAGCTGGAGGCGAGAGGCGGGAGGGCCGCGGCGGTGCCGGGGCCTTCTTGATTGTCTTGAAAAAGAGCGGGGTTTAGGGCTCCGGGCGAGTCTGCGGGACGGGCAACTGTTTGATTGTTCCGCCCGCTGTGCGTCGGGCGAGGCGGGGCTGTGCGCAGGGTGTGCCGGGCCGAGGGCGGTCGGTCATGGTGAGGGTATGGTAGGGCAGGCGGAGGCGAGGACCAAGGGGGAGGTGGCACCAAGGGGCAAACAGGCAAGCAGGCAAACAGGCAAACAGGCAAACAGGCAGACGGGGTGACGGAGGGCGGAGACCCTTCGCTGCGCTCAGGGTGACAGGGGGGGGCTTAGGGTGACAGTGGGGCTCAGGGTGACAGCCCAGCAGGGTGACGGGGAGCGGCTATGGCGGGG
>CAZFGZ010000136.1:0-6064 GCA_964518585.1 uncultured Dehalococcoidia bacterium
ATCTGGGGGGACACCCCCCAGGCCCCCCGCCCGCTGCGCGGGGGCGGAAGGCCGGGCGGGCGAGGCTGAGAGCAGAGACCTTGGGGGCTCGGCCCCCTGTACCTCCGACTGCCCGAGGCTTTCATCGTCCTGCTACGGCTTCCGCGGCCCGATGGCGGGCTCCCGTAAGTATAGGGGCACGAGGGTGCTAGGATCATCCCTCCGGCCCGACTGGAAACGGCGCCAGCCCAGCTCGGCCAGGTAGCCCGCCCGCCGTACGGACAGGGCGACGGAGGCGACGCGCTCGCCCCGCGCGGCAAGCGCCCCGCCCAGGGCGTCGTCGATCTCGCCGCAGAAGAGGGCCCCCTGCGGCGCCTCCGACAGGAGCACATCAGGCCCGGAGAGGCGTGGCGGTACTATCTCGCGCCAGCCGTCCGCCGGGCCGTGGTAGACCGCCCAGGCGAGCTCTCCCCTCCCGGCTCGATGCACCGGGCAGACCGGCCCGGGGTAGGCCGCGTGAGCCCAGGCCTCCAGCTCCAGCCGTCCCACGCCGACCAGGGGCACCTCCAGGGCGAAGGCCAGGCCCTTGGCCGTGCTGACGCCGACACGGAGGCCCGCGTAGCCTCCGGGGCCGATGCAGACGAAGACGGCGGTGAGGTCGTCCTTGCCCGCGGAGAGGCGGCGGAGGAGCCCGTCGGCGGCGGGCATGAGCTCGGTGGAGTGGTTGCGCTCGCAGCGCCAGGTGAGCTCGGCGAGCAGCCGGCCCTGATCGGAGAGGGCCACGCTGGCCATGTCGGAAGCCGTGTCCAGAGAGAGCTCCATGCCTCAGCCTCGCCGCCGCCGGCCCAGCCGGCCCATCAGCTCCTGATAGCGGACGCCGCGCGGCCGCAGGGTCAGCCGGCGCCCGCGGCTATCGGCCCATTCCAGGTGCACCAGGAGGTGCTCCGAGGGCATCTCGTCCCAGGCGCGGTCCGGCCACTCGACGACCAGCACGCCATCGGCGGCGTTCTCCTCCAGGGCCAGCTCGGCGACCTGGGAGGGGTCCTCCAGCCGGTAGAGGTCGGCGTGGTACATGGTGAGGCGGCCACTGTACTCGCTCACGAGCACGAAGGCCGAGCTCCTGACGGGGTCTCGCACCTCCAGCCCCTGGCCGATGCCCTGGGCGAGGACGGTCTTGCCCGCGCCCAGATCTCCCATGAGCAGGATGACGTCGCCGACCAGGAGGAGGCGGCCGAGGCGTGCTCCCAGCCGGCGCGTCTCGGAGGGGCTGCGGCTGGAGAGTTCCAGGCAGTCCACCTAGCTGCGTCGCTCCCCGCGGGCGAAGTGGTCCCAGCCGGCTGCTGGCAACTCCACCTCGCGCCCGTCCTCGTCCAGGAGCTGGACCCGCTGCCGGGGGTCCACGACCATCTCGCCGACGATGGTGACCGGCAGGGCCGTCTGCCGTCGCACGTCCAGCACCTGGTCCTCCGTTCCGGTGAAGAGCAGCTCGTAGTCCTCGCCGCCGGCCACGGCCAGGCGCAGCGCCTGGTCGGGGGACAGCGTGTGCGAGAGCCAGGGGTTCACGGGGACCTTCTCGCGCCACACCGTCGCGCCCAGGCCGCTGGCCTCGCAGACGTGGCCCAGGTCCTGCATGAGCCCATCGCTGAGGTCGATGGCACAGCGCATCCCAGCGGCCAGAGCGGCCCGGCCCGCCTCCAGTCGCGCCTGGGGCCGCAGGTGTGCCTCGATGAGCCGTTCCCTCGCCTCACCCGGTGCATCGGCGTCTTTCGTCAGGATGCGCAGCCCGCCGGCGGAGCCGCCCAGATAGCCGGTGACCGCCACCAGATCGCCGGCCGATGCCGCGTCGCGCCTCAGCAGTCGCGGCTGGCCGGACTCGTCCAGCTCCGCCCGGCCGGACAGGGAGACGGTGATCACGAAGACGGGAGAGCGCACCACGTCGCCGCCGGCGACGGTCACGCCGTAGGCCGCGCCGGCCTCGACCAGGCCCGCGTACAGCTCGACGACGTCCTCCACCGAGAAGTCGCCGGGCAGGGCCAGGGTGACCAGGGCATACTCGGGGGTGCCGCCCATGGCGGCGATGTCGCTGACGTTGGTGGCCAGGGACTTCCAGCCGAGGTCGCGCCAGGGCAGGCCCTCGGTGGGGAAGTGAACACCGGCCACCATGGTGTCGGTGGTGGCGATGTGGGCTCCTTCGGCGGCGCGCCAGACCGCCGCGTCATCGCCGATGCCGACGAAGAGCTCACCGGCGGCGGCTGTCTGGGCCGAGAGCTCCTCCGCCAGCCGCTCTATGAGCCCGAACTCCCCCAGCTCCGAGACCTTCACGGCCCCGATTGTATACCCCGCACCGGAGAGGCGCCACCGGGGATGCCCTCGGACCGCCTGAAGTCGGCAGGCCCCGGGCAAAGCTGCTATAGTCGAGTGACCGTGGGCATCGTCATCCTGGCGGACATCCACTCGAACCTGGAGGCGTTCCAGGCGGTGCTCCGCCACGCCGGGGCGGGGGGACCGATCGACCGGCTGTGGTGTCTCGGCGACGTGGTGGGCTACGGGCCCGACCCGGTGGCCTGCATCGAGCTTCTCCGCAGCTATCCCCATCACGTGGTGATGGGCAACCACGACGCGGCCGCCTGCGAACGCATGGACACCAGCGAGTTCAACCCCGCGGCGGCCCGCGCGGCGGCCTGGACCGGCCGGCAGCTCACCGATGAGGCAAGGGCCTATCTTCAGGCGCTGCCCGAGACGGTGAAGGACGGGGACTTCACGCTGGTGCACGGAACCCTGCGCTGGCCCATCTGGGAGTACCTGCTGTCCGCAGAGCAGGCTCAGGAGCAGCTCAGGCTCCAGGAGACGCCCTACAGCCTGGTGGGGCACTCTCACGTGCCTTTCGTGGCGGCGGAGCGGCTCGGGCAGCCGCTCGTTCTGGAACACCTGGCCGACGGCCAGACGGTGGAACTGGGCGGGGGCCGCCTCATCATGAACCCCGGCGGCGTCGGGCAGCCCCGCGACGGCGACCCCCGCGCGGCCTATGCCCTCTACGACGCGGAGGCCGGCGCGATCACGCTTCATCGCCTGGAGTACGATATCTCCGAGACGCAGCGAAAGATGGAGGCCGCGGGCCTGCCCCGCTGGCTCATCGAGCGGCTCAGCGTGGGGCGGTAGGAGGTGTGCCGGCGTTGCGCTGCGCTCCCAGACCGACGCGGTCGTGAGGCGCGAGACGCCCCCTAGAGCATGAGGCGATATCCCTCGTGGGTGGCGACGAAGCCCAGGCGCTCGTAGAAGCGATGAGCATCTGAGCGGTGCTTGTTGCTGGTGAGAGAGACCTTGTAGCAGCCGGCGCGTCGGGCTTCTTCTGCGGCATGCCGCATCAGGGCTTCGCCGTAGCCTTTGCCGCGTTCGTCGCGTGCCACCACCACGTTGTCGATGGCCGCCCAGGGCCGGCCGACGTAGGTCAGGTTGGGCACGATAATGAGCGCGAGGGTCGCCATGATGCGGCCGCCAGCCTGCGCAACCAGGAGGTGCTGGCGATGGTCCGCCTCGATCTGCTGGAAGGCCTGTCCGTAGGCCTCCGGAAGGGGCTGGCTTGGCTCCTCGCGGGACTCGCCCTCCAGCGAGAGGTCCTGGTACATGGCGACGAGAACAGGGAGATCCTCTGTGCGCGCCGGGCGGATGATCATGTCATCCAGGGGGTGTTCGCCCGAGTCCGGGCCACGGGCAGACCCGTGCATGGCTATGCCCTGCGGGGCCTCCGAGAGCTACCGCCTCCCGAGGGCGGGCGACCCCTGGCCGATTTCCCTTCGCCTCGCGTCTCCCACCGCTCCTTGTAGGAAGCCTTGGGCGCTCTGGAAGGAGGGAGGCCTTGTCGCTTGCTGCCGGCGGCCTCGGGGCTGGCCTTTGCCGGCCGCCCGGAGGGAGCCGGGGACGTGTCAGCTTGTGCCGGCTTGGGAGGGGCCGGCCTGTCGGGCGCCGGGGTTTTCGCTGGGGCAGCGCGAGGGCGCGCCGCCTCGCCCCCGGCGGGCTTGGGGCGGCTGGGTGGTGGCTGGGGCTTCTGCCTGGCGGGCGCCTGGCGTGGCTTGCCGGCCCTGGCGGTCTTGGGGCGGCCGGGCGGCTGCGGCTCCTGAGCGCTGGGCACCTGTGGCGGCGCCTGCACCATGTCGATGGCGGCCAGCGAGGCGACGGCGTCCCCAGGACTCACGCCGACGATCGACACGCCCTGGGTGGCGCGCCCCTGCTGCGAGATGCTATCCATGCGTGTACGCAGCACCAGGCCGTCCTCTGAGATAACGATAAGCTCCTGGGTAGGGTTCACGGTGCGCGCGGCCGTCACCGGACCCGTCTTGGGAGTGAGCCTGTAGTTGAGCTGGCCCTGAGTGCCCCGACCGTGGGGAGTGTACTCATCAAAGGGTGTGCGCTTGCCGAAGCCCTGGGCGGTGATGGTGAACAGCTCGTGATCGGGCAGGACCAGCTCCATGGAGACCAGGCGGGCGTTCTTGGCCCGCCTGATGCCGCGGACACCGCCGGCCGCGCGTGATCGTGATGGTATCTTGCGTACCGAGTAGCGGAGGGCCTTGCCGTCGGACGTGATCAGGATCACGTCGTCATCTTCGTGGGCCAGCTTGGCCGTCACCAGTTGGTCGCCGTGCTCCAGATCCATGGCGATGAGGCCGGCTCGCCGCACTGAGGCGAAGTGCGAAAGGGCGGTCTTCTTCACCTCGCCCTGGGCCGTGGCCATGACCATATAGTCCTTGCCGAAATCCCTGGCCGGCACCATGGCCGTTACCAGTTCGCCCTGGGCGATGTCCACGAGGTTGATGAGGGGGATGCCCCTTGCCTGGCGCGAGGTGTCGGGCACCTCGAAGGTCTTGAGCTGGAAGACGCGGCCGCGGTCGGTGAAGAAGAAGAGGCTGTCGTGGGTGTCCGCGACGACGAGGCGGTGGACGGCGTCGGCCTCCCGGGTGACCATGCCGGTGATGCCGCGCCCGCCTCGTTTCTGGGGGTGGTACGTCTCAAGGGGCAGCCGCTTGATGTAGCCGCGCTTGCTCAGGGTGACCACCACCTCCTGGTGGGCGACAAGGTCTTCCTCAGTGAACTCTTCCGCCTCTCCCTCAATGATCTGGGTGCGGCGCTCCTCTCCGTAGCGCTTCTTGATCTCCTCGACATCCTCCCTGACCAGGAAGTCGATCTTGCGCGGATTGGCGAGCAGGTCTTCCAGGTAGTTGATCTGCTGGATGATCTCGGCGAACTCTGCCTCCACCTTGTCGCGCTCCAGGCGAGCCAGGCGGCGGAGCTGCATGTCCAGGACGGCCTGAGCCTGGCGGTCGCTCAGGCCGAAGGGACTGGCCATGAGGCGCTCCTTGGCCTGCTCGGCCGACTCGGCGCGACGGATGGTCTGGATGACCTGGTCCAGGTTCTGGAGCGCCTTCAGCAGCCCCTGGAGGATGTGCTCCCGTTCGCGGGCCTTCTCCAGGTCGAACTGGGAGCGTCGGCGGACGACCTGACGCCGGAACTCGATGTACTGCTCCAGCGCCCCCTTCAGGTTGATGACCCGGGGCTGCCCCTCCACCAGGGCGAGCATGTTGATAGGGAAAGAGGACTGCATGGCGGTGCGCTTGTAGAGGGCGTTGAGCACCTGACGGGCCTGGCCGCCGCGGGTCAGCTCGATGACGATGCGCATGCCGTGGCGGTCTGACTCATCACGCAGGTCGCTGATGCCGTCGATGCGGCGCTCCCGGGCGAGCTCGGCGATCTTCTCGATGAGGGAGGCCTTGTTGACCTGGTAGGGCAGCTCGGTGACGATGATGTGCATCCGGCCCCCACGCGCGGCCTCCTCGATGCGCGCGCGGGCGCGCATCATGACGCGGCCGCGGCCGTCGCCGTAGGCGTCCTTGATCGCGTCGGTCAGCACCTCCTTGCGGTGGCCGTCGGCGTCGCTCACGTAGTCCTTCCCCAGGCGGTAGATGACGCCGCCGGTGGGGAAATCGGGCCCCTGGACGATGGTGGCGAGCTCCTCGGTCGTGGTATCGGGCTGGTCGATGAGGCGGGCGACGGCATCGCAGATCTCCCCCAGGTTGTGCGGCGGGATGCTGGT
>CAZFGZ010000137.1:0-6030 GCA_964518585.1 uncultured Dehalococcoidia bacterium
TGCGCTCTCCCGCTGCTGGGTGTGAGCGGGGCCTATGTGACCGTCTCGCTGGCCGTCTCTACTGTGGTCGCGGCCCGGCAGGGCCGGCGCTACCTGCCCCTGCTGCCCCCGGCGTTCGCCTGCCTGCACGCCGGCTATGGCCTGGGGTTTCTGGCGGGTCTGGCCGGTCTCGTCCTGGGCCGGTCGGCGGGCCGAGGCCGGGCTGCGGGGGTCTCGAGGTGAGCGTCACCGGCGCTCACGGCGCGGAGGCTGACCGGCTGCGCGAGGCCTACGCCCGCCGGGCGGAGGGCGGGCTGGACGCCCGATACTCCTACTTCGAGCCCGCCAACCTCTACCTCTTCCAGAAGCGCGAGCGCGCCGTCCTGTCGGCGTTGCGCCGTTGCCGGCTGACGCCGCTGGCCGGTCGACGGGTGCTGGATATCGGGTGCGGCGAGGGCTCCGTCCTCCGGGAGCTGGTGCGCTACGGCGCCACGCCAAGCTGCCTGGAGGGCGTCGACCTGCTGCCGGAGCGCATCCAGCGGGCGCAGGAGCTGGGCCCTCAGATGCGCTTCACGGTGGCCGACGCTCAGGCCCTCCCTTATCCGGAGGGGGTCTTCGACCTGGCGCTGGCGTTCACGCTGTTCAGCTCGGTGGTGGAGGCGGGAGCGCGGCGCAGGGCGGCCAGCGAGGCGCTACGCGTCCTGCGGCCCGGAGGGGTGCTGCTTCTGTACGATTTCTGGATCAACCCCGGCAACCGGGACGTGCGACCACTGCGGGCCGGCGACATCCGCGAGCTCTTCGCCGGGCACAGGATCGACCTGCGGCGGGTCACCCTGGCGCCGCCCATCACGCGCGCCCTGGCGCGCTGGTCCTGGCTGGCCTGCGAGCTGCTGGAGAAGGTCCCGGTGCTGCGCACGCACTATCTGGCGGTCATCGTCAAGAGGAGCGGCTGAGCTGGACGAGAACTTCCTGCCCTACTGCCGGCCGGACATCGGCGAGGAGGAGATCGCCGAGGTGGTGGATACGCTGCGCTCGGGCTGGCTCACCGCCGGGCCCAAGGTACGCCGATTCGAGGAGTCGTTCCGGGAGTACGTGGGGAGCGGACAGGCCGTGGCGGTGAACTCGTGCACGGCGGGGTTGCACCTGGCGCTGGTCGCCTGCGGCATCGGCGAGGGGGACGAGGTCATCACCACGCCCCTGACCTTCGCCGCGAGCGTCAACGTGATCCTGCATCAGCGGGCACGTCCCGTGCTGGCGGACATCTGCCCGGACGACTACAACCTGGACCCGGAGCAGGTGGAGCGCAGGATCACCCCGCGCACGCGCGCGATTATGCCGGTGCACTTCGGCGGGCAGCCGTGCCGGATGGATGAGCTGCTGGATATCGCTCGTCGGCACGGTCTGCGGGTGATCGAGGACGCCGCGCACGCGCTGGGCGCGCGCTATCGGGGGCGGCCGGTGGGCTCGCTCGGCGATGCGACCGTGTTCAGCTTCTACCCCACGAAGAGCATCACCACCGGCGAGGGGGGCATGCTGACCACTGATGATGAGGAGCTGGCCGAGTGTGTGCGCCTCCTGAGCCTGCACGGCCTGAGCCACGATGCCTGGGACCGCTACACCGCTAAGGGGTCCTGGCAGTACCGGGTGCTCGCGCCGGGATTCAACTACGTAATGAGCGATATCCAGGCGGCGATCGGAATCCATCAGCTGGCCCGGCTGGAGGAGTTCCAGGCCACGCGTCACCGCTACGCCCAGGAGTACAGCCGGCGTCTGGCGGACGTGCCGGGGCTCACTACGCCGACGGCGCGCGAAGAGGTGGTTCACGCCTGGCATCTATACGTCATCCGGCTGGACGGGTCGGAGCTTTCGGTCGGGCGCGACCGGTTTGTCGAGGAGCTGCGCGGGCGGGGCATCGGCACCTCCGTTCACTTCATCCCGATTCACTACCATCCCTACTATGCCGAGGCGCTCGGCTATTGCCGGGGCGACTTCGCCGTGGCGGAAGGCGTGTATGAAGGGCTGGTATCACTGCCCCTCTATCCCCGCATGCAGGAGTCGGACGTGGTCCGCGTGGCCGAGGCGGTTCGCGAGACTCTTCGTGCTGGAAGGCCGGGATAGGCCGTGGCGACCAGGCTCTTCGACTTCGTGGGTGCCCTTGTTCTGCTGGTCGTGACCGCGCCGGTGATGCTGGTTGTCGCGGCGCTCATCAGGCTGGACTCAAGAGGCACCATCCTGTTCAGGCAAGTCCGGGTGGGACAGCGAGGGCGCGCCTTCACGATGTACAAGTTCCGTACGCTGATCCACAGCGATGAATCCGCCACGCCCAACGGCCTGGAGCCGGTGCCGCGCGTGGACGACTTCAAGACCTTCGTGTTCAACCCGTTCGGCGGCGGCAGGACGACGACGCGCGTGGGCAAGTACCTTCGCCTGACCAGCCTGGATGAGCTTCCCAACCTGCTGAACGTGCTCAAGGGCGACATGCGCCTGGTGGGTCCGCGCCCGGAGCTGCCGGAGCTTGTGGTGCAGTACCCTCGCGAGTATCAGCTTCGGCACGAGGTGAAGCCGGGCATCACCGGCCTGGCGCAGGTGAGCGGGCGCGGGGATTTGACCTATCACGAAACCATGCTCTACGATCTCGAGTACGTTAGGAACCACTCGCTGCGGCGCGACCTGAGTATCCTGGCGCGCACCGTGCCTGTGATGCTGTCGCGCAGAGGGGCGCGATAGAGGGAGGGAGACCGACGACGGATCCCCGCGCCGAAATGGGGCCATCCGGGCAGCCAGGAGGCGGGCTGCGGGCGAGGATCTTTGACGCTCTGCCGGGCGTGCTGCGTCTGCTGCCTACCCTGGTGCTGGACGCGGCGCTGGTGGTGGCCTGCTACGCGGCGGCGTTGGCCCTCCGCTTCGACGGAGACGTCCCTGGCGAGTCCATCCGGTTCTTCGCGAAGGTCAGCCCTCTCATCGTCGCCGCCTACCTGATCGGCAACTACTTCTTCCGCACCTACCATACGGCCTGGAAGTACGGGGGCATCATGGACGCCGTCAACCTGGCGTCCTCGATCGGCCTGGTGTCCATCATCATCTTCGGCGTGAACGCCTTCCTGAGCCCCCGGCACATTCCCCTGACGGTGAACGTGACCGCGCCGCCCCTCATCTTCCTGTCGATGAGCGTGACGAAGCTGTGGCCGCGCCTGTGGGCACGCAGCCCGTTCGGCGCCTGGGGCAGCGCCGTCACGAACGTGCTGGTTTTGGGCGCAGGACATACCGGGCAGCTCCTGGCCCGGGAGTTCCTTCAGCATCCCCAGTGGCAGTACCGGCCGGTGGGATACGTTGACGACGACCCCCGCAAGCGCCACATGCGCATCCACGGCCTCCCCGTCCTGGGAGACCGACACGCCATCCCGTCGATAGCGGAGAAGCACCGCGTGGATGTGGTGGCGCTGGCGGTGCCCTCGGTCAGCGGCGCGACCGTCCGCGAGCTGGTGGGTATCTGCCAGGTCGCGGGGCTGCCGGTGCGCACCGTGCCCAGCCTGCGCGAGATCGTGCGCGGAGAGGCCAGCCGCGGCGAGCTTCGCGAGATCACGGTGGACGACCTGCTGGGCCGGGAGCAGGTGGAGATAGACGCTGCTCTGTGCTCGGGGTGCGTGCGGGGCCGGGTGGTGCTCATCACCGGGGGCGCCGGCTACATCGGTGCGGAGCTGGCGCGACAGCTCCTGGTGTTCGGCCCGGCGGTGGTGCACCTGCTGGACATCAACGAGACCGGCCTCTATGACCTCCAGCGCGACCTCGCCGCCGGCCCCCTGGCCGGGGACGTGCGGTTCTGGATCAGCGATGTCTCCGACCGGCGGCAGGTGGAGCGGGTCTTCGAGGCAGCGCGGCCGGACCTGGTGTTCCATGCCGCCGCCTACAAGCACATTCCGGTCATGGAGGACCACCCGGACGCCGCCTTTCGGGCGAACGTTCTGGGGAGCCTGAACGTGTGTCGGGCTGCGCGGGACTACGGTGTCAGCAAGGTCGTGTTCGTCTCCTCGGACAAGGCTGTCAACCCGGACAACGTATATGGTGCGACCAAGCGCATCGGCGAGCTGCTGGTGTCGGCCCTGGGGGCGGCGGATAGCACGTTGTTCTGTGCGGTGCGCTTCGGGAACGTGATGGGCAGCAGCGGCAGCGTGGTGCCCCTCTTTCAGCGCCAGATCGAGCGGGGCGGCCCCGTGCTCCTCACCCATCCCGAGGCCACCCGGTACTTCATGTCGGCACCGGAGGCCGCCAGCCTGATCATCCAGGCGGCGGCGGTGGCCCGGCAGGGCCAGATCTTCATCCTGGACATGGGCGAGGAGGTGAAGATCGCGGAGCTGGCGGAGAAGCTCATCCGGCTCAAGGGGCGCGATCCGGGCCGGGACATCAAGATCGTCTACACGGGGCTGCGGGCGGGTGAGAAGCTGCAGGAGGAGCTGGTGAGCGAGCGGGAGCGGCTCGTAGGCACTCAGCATCCCAAGATCTCTCTGACGGAGAGCGAGCCCGCGTGCACGGCGCAGGAGATCATCGAGAAGATAGAGCACCTGGCCGCCCACCTGCCCGAGGAACGCGATGAGCTCGCCGCCCGCCTGCACGCTCTGGCCCGCATCGACCTGCGGGACGTGCAGCCCACCCAGGTTCCCCCCGACCTCCGCGCCTGACCCTCCGCCGTGAAGATCGTCTCAGTCGTCGGTGCCAGGCCGCAGTTCATCAAGGCGGCCGTCGTCAGCCATAAGCTCCGTGAGAGTCACCAGGAGGTGCTGGCGCATACCGGCCAGCACTACGATCCGGCGCTCTCCGACGTCTTCTTTCGGGAGCTGGACCTGCCCGAGCCTGACCATCACCTGGGGGTGGGCTCGGGGACGCACGGGCGGCAGACGGGGCTCATGCTGGAGCGGCTGGAGGGGGTGCTGCTCGAGGAGCAGCCCGACCGCGTGCTGGTCTACGGCGACACCAACTCCACCCTGGCGGGCGCGCTGGCCGCCGCCAAGCTGGGCATACCGCTGGCGCACGTGGAGGCCGGCCTGCGCAGCTACAACCGGGCCATGCCTGAGGAGGTCAACCGGGTGCTCACCGACCACTGCGCCGACCTCCTTCTCTGCCCTACGGCGACGGCGGTGGAGAACCTGGCGCGCGAGGGCATCGGCGAGGGCGTGCACCTGGTAGGCGACATAATGTATGATTCGCTGCTGGCGCACCTGCCCCGGGCCCGCGAGCGATGGCGTATGATGGAGCAGCGCGGGCTTGGCTCTGGAGGCTACGTCCTGGCCACGGTGCACCGGCCTGCCAACACCGATGACCCGCGCCGCCTGCAGGCCATCCTCTGGGCCCTGGGCGAGCTGGGCGAGCCCGTGATCTTCCCGATGCACCCCCGGGCGCGGCTGGCCATGATGTCCGGGGACCTGGAGGCGGCGCCTGTGGTGCGCATCCAGGAGCCGGTGGGCTATCTGGACATGCTGGCCCTGGAGGAGCACGCGCGGGTCATCGTCACCGATTCGGGGGGCGTGCAGAAGGAGGCCTATTTGCTGGGGGTGCCCTGCGTGACCCTGCGGGAGGAGACGGAGTGGCCGGAGACGCTGGCCGGCGGCTGGAACGCGCTGGCCGGCGCCGAGCCGGAGCGCATCGTGGCGGCGGCCCGGCGACCGCGGCCGCAGGGCTCGCCGGCGCCCGCCTTCGGCGACGGCCACGCCGCCGAGAAGATCGTGAAGGTGCTTGAGGGATGATCCACGCCACCGCCGAGGTCTCGCCTGAGGCGCGCGTCGGGCCCCGCACGAGGATCTGGCACGAGGCGCAGGTCCGCGAGGGGGCTGTGCTGGGAGCGGACTGCATCGTGGGCAAGGGGGTGTACATCGGGCCGGGCGTGGCGATCGGCGATCGGGTGAAGATCCAGAACCGCGCCTCGCTCTACC
Organism: uncultured Dehalococcoidia bacterium; assembly: GCA_964518585.1. Classification (GTDB taxonomy): domain Bacteria; phylum Chloroflexota; class Dehalococcoidia; order DSTF01; family CAZFGZ01; genus CAZFGZ01. Next base: position 5,904 of record CAZFGZ010000137.1, read on the forward strand.
CACGTCTGACGCTGGAGGACGGTGTGTTCGTGGGTCCGCACGCCTGCTTCGCTAACGACAAGTACCCGCGCGCCGTCGCCCCGGACGGCCGCCCGATCACCGAGGAGGACTGGACGCCCGGCGAGAC
>CAZFGZ010000138.1:0-6021 GCA_964518585.1 uncultured Dehalococcoidia bacterium
TGTACGAGGTGAGAAGGCGGGAGGAAGAACGACGGGCCGTCGCATCGTCGTCTGGGGCCCAACGGGGTCCGGAAAGACGACGGTAGCACGACGCATCGGGGAGATCCTGCACCTGCCGGTGGTAGAGCTGGACGCCCTGTTCTGGCGGCCCGACTGGCAGCCGACGCCTGCAGAGGAGTTCCGCGCGAAGGTGATCGAGGCTCTCGACACTCGCGACGGCGGCTGGGTGTGCGACGGCAACTACTCCGTGTTGCGCGACGTCATCCTGCCGATGGCCGACACGGTGGTCTGGCTGCGCGTGCCTTTCAGGGTCGCCTTCTGGCGGCTGCTCAGGCGGACGGTAACGCGGGCCTGGACCAGAGAGCCGCTGTGGGGCAGCAACTACGAATCCTGGCGGCAGTCGTTCCTCAGCAAGGAGTCGATCCTCTTGTGGTGCGGTACGCACTGGCGGGCGCACCACCGAGAAGTCAGGAAGGGTCTCCGTGAGATACCGCATCGAGCCACTGTGGTGGAAGCGCGCTCGTCGCGCGAGGTGGAGGGTCTCCTTGCGTCCCTGAAGGCGCACGGGGACGGCTGAGGGGGCTGTGGACTAGATCCTCACGATACGACCTCGCGGATCTCGCGAGATCGTTCCGCGTTGGGCGGCGGTTTGCCTGACGCGCATGAGACAGGGGGTAAGGCATGACAGGGCTGGAAGGCAAAGGGGCCATCGTGACGGGCGCCGCGCGGATGCGGGGCATCGGCCGGGCCATCGCCGTGCGGCTGGCGCGCGAGGGCGCAGACGTCGCGGTGTCGGGAGTCGGGCGGGCGCCGGAGTCGTTCCCCGATGAGGAGCGGGAGGCTGGCTGGCGGGGCGTGCCCTCGGTATGCGAGGAGATCGAGGCCCTGGGCCGCCGGGCCCTCGCCGTGGAGGCCGACGTGAGGCGCAAGGAGGACGTGACGCGCATGGTCGAGGCGGCACGCGAGGCCTTCGGCCGCATCGACATCCTGGTGAACAACGCGGGCCTGGCGTTCTGCGGCGACCATCCCCTCTGGGAAGTCGAGGACGAGGAGTGGTACCGCGTGGTGGACGTGAACCTGAACGGGGTCTACCAGTGCTGCCGCGCCGCCATCCCCCACATGATCGAGGGCGGGCGCGGCGGGCGCATCATCAACCTGTCGTCGCTGTCCGGGCGCACCGGCGTGCCCTACTACGGGGCCTACATCGCGACGAAGGCCGCCGTGGTGGGCCTGACGCAGATGCTGGCGCTGGAGCTGGCGCCGTATCAGATCACGGCCAACGCCGTCGCGCCCGGCTCCACCGATACGGACATGATGGACGGGACCTTCCAGCGCATGGCCGCCCGCGCAGGGACCGAGTTCCAGCTCCTCAAGCAGGGGGTCACCGGGACCATCCCCCTGGGACGTCAGGGGCGAGCGGAGGACATCGCGGGGGCGGTGGCGTTCCTGGCCTCGGACGACGCGGCCTGGATGACGGGCCAGTGCCTCGACGTCAACGGCGGCAGCCTCATGAAGTAGGGGCGGCCTCGCAGAGGGCCCGCGCCACCCCCTCAATCTCCTCGCGGGCGAGGATGGCCTCGCGCCAGCGGGCGGGGATGGCCTCGACACCGTAGTGGGCGCCGGCCAGCGCGCCGGTCACGGCGCCGATGGTGTCGGTGTCGCCGCCGAGGTTGACGGCGGTGACCACCGCCTCCTCCAGGCTCTCGGTGCGGAGGAAGCACCAGAAGGCGCACTCCAGGGTGTGCAGGACGAAGCCAAGGGGGGTGAGGGCTCCCTGGGAGAGGCGCTCGACGCCATCGAGGGCCTGGCGCACCGTCGGCTCCTGTACCGGGCGCCAGGCGCTGCGCGCGGCGTCCTTCGAGTCCGAGGTCACCAGCGCGGCGATGGTCAGGTTGAGGGCGGCGGCTCCCCAGGTCGCGAGCGGGTCCGGGTGGGTGATGGCGGCGCTGTCCAGGCTGGCCCGCACCAGCTCGTCGGGGCGGCGGTGGAAGAAGAGGCCGATGGGCGCGCAGCGCATCACGCTGCCGTTTCCCGCGGAGTAGGGCTGGGTGACCTGATGGGCGAGCTGGCCCGCCGTCTCCCAGGAGGCGCCGCGGTCGAGGGCGGCGAGGGCAATCCTGGTGGTCATGCCGATGCCCTTGGCGCCCGCCCGGTACCACTGGAGGAAGCGATCCGCCACGTCCTCGGGGTCGAAGCGGCCGCGCTGGGCCAGGGAGTGGGCGATGCAGAGCATCGTGGCGGTGTCGTCGGTGTGCTCGCCCGCTGCCCAGTGGGCGCTGGCGACGATGTCGGTCAGGCGACCGTAGCGGCGGCGGATGTCGTCGGCCGTCCAGCCTTCTACGGAGGCGCCCAGGCAGTCGCCCGCGGCGAGGCCGAGAAGACAGCCGGTGAAGCGTGATAGCAGCGGTGCGGACATGGATCCGGCCAGCCGATCAGGCCGAGCGGAGGAGGCCCTGGGGCCTACTCCGCGGCTATCGTGGGCATCGGCAGGGTGGCTTTGATGGACTCGACCTCGATCCGGCGGCCCTCCACGTCGGCCACGCCCGTCACGAGCTGGCCGGTGACCCTGACGCGGACGGCTTGCCGGATCAGCTCGGGGATGGCCGCCTCGGCCTCCGGGTTGGCGCCCTCGATGCCGTACTCCTGGCTGTCGTCGGTGAGGAGGAGGTCATCGAACTCGGCCTCCTCCGGAAAGGCCGAGAGCATCCCCTCGAGCGTGGCGGCGCCGTCGGCGTCGATGAAGCCGGTCTCCTGCACTTCTTCCTCGCCAGTGACGCGGCCCTTCCAGTCCTCGCCCGTCTCCAGCCGCTGGATGCCGATCCCGTAGGTGGGCTGAGCGACGACGGGATACGAGACGAGGACGCGCCAGCCCTCCGCGTCGTACTGGAGGTTGGCCGCGCCCACCAGGCCGGCCGGGGTCAGGTCAGTGGTCTCCCAAACGAGGTCGTCTACGGAGGCGTCGGGGAAGCGGAACTCCGCCGCGAACGCCAGGGCGGCGTCACGGGCTTCTTCGGGACTGAGGGAAGGAGCCGAGCCATCGGGACCCGCTCCTTCGTCGCCATCTTCGCAGGCCACCGCCAGGAACATGACGCTGAGGATCAGCGCCAGGGCGAAGCGCAATACCTTCATCGATCTCTCCTTACCTACACACAGCCCGCCGGAGGCTCACGCGGGTACGTCTGTGCCCATGCTAGCCCGGGGCCGGCACGGGCCGAAGGCAATGGATGACAGCCCCGCTAGTCGCGGTGGCCGTTGCCTTCCTCAGCCTCCTCCAGCTTCTCCTCGTCCTCCTCCTCTTCAGAGTAGATCCCGGCCTGCCGGCCCGCCCACACCGTGACGACGAAGTCCTCACGGTAGGGGTCGGTGGTGAGCACCAGCCGCTCATCGATCTCGCTGATGAGCTCCTGAATCTCGTCCTCGCTGAACCCTTCGGGGACACAGAGGGTGGCGAAGGCGATGGAGGAGGTGAAATGGATGTCCACGCGGCCCACGTCGTCGCCGGCGGAGGTGATCACGTAGCTCTCGGAGTAGGGCGTGCGGCAATCGCGTTCGAAGACGTACTCGGCCATGGCTGGTCTCCTTAGAGGGAAATACTGGCGTCACCGCCGACCGGGGCGCGACGCTGGGCGCCGCCCGCATTCTATGACATTTCGGCTCTGGGCCATAGCCCGCCGCCCGGGGAAGCGATCGCCAGGGGCGGGCCTACGGGCGCACCTGGCCGGTGCCCATCACCACCCACTTGTAGGTGGTGATCTCGCGCAGCCCGACCGGGCCGCGGGCGTGGAACTTCTGCGTCGAGTCGATGATCTCGGCGCCGAGGCCGAACTGGGCGCCGTCGGTGAACTGGGTGCTGGCGTTGACGTAGACGACAGCCGTGTCCACCTCGGCGACGAAGCGGCGCGCGGCGCTGTAGTCCTCGGTGACGATGGCGTCCGAGTGGCCGGTGCTGTAGCGGTAGATGTGGTCGACGGCGTCCTCGAATGACTCCACGACCTTCACGCTGGCGACGGGCGCGAGGTGCTCCTTGCCGAAGTCATCGTGCTGGGCGGGTTGGACCTTGAGGGCGGGCACGTCCGCCGCCTTGAGGATATCGAGGGAGGCCGGGTCGCAGCGCATCTCGATCCCGGCCTCGGCCCAGCGGCGGCCGATCATGGGCAGGTAGGCGCCGGCGACATCGCGGTGGACGAGGAGGGTATCGAGGGCGTTGCAGATGGTGTAGCGGCGGCACTTCGCGTTGTGGGCGATTTCGGTTGCCATCTCGAGGTCGGCGTCCTTGTCCACGTAGGTGTGGCAGACGCCGGTGCCGCCGATGAGGACGGGCATGGTGGCGTTCTCGGCGACGAAGCGGATGAGGTCGGCGCCGCCGCGGGGCACCACGACGTCGATGGCATCTTTCATCTTCAGCAGGTCGCCGATGAGGGCGCGCTCGGTGGACTCGATGAACTGGACGGCGCCGGCGGGCACGCCCGCGTCGGTGGTCGCACGGGAGATGATGCGGGCGAGGACGGTGTTGGAGTTTATGGCCTCCTTGCCTCCCCTGAGGATGCAGGCGTTTCCGGACTTGAGGCAGAGGCTGGAGATGTCCACGGTCACGTTGGGGCGGGCCTCGTAGATGGCGGCGAGGACGCCGAGGGGGACGCTCGTCTTGCCGACGATGAGGCCGTTGGGAAGGGTGCGCATGTCGAAGCTCTGGCCGACGGGGTCGGGGAGGGCGGCGACGGTGCGCACGTCGGCGGCGATGGCCTCGAGGCGGTCATGGTTCAGCATGAGGCGGTCCTGGACCTTCTCGGGCAGGCCGGCCTCGCGGGCGGCGCGCATGTCGCGGGTGTTGGCGTCCAGGATCTCCTCCTCGTGCGCCAGCAGGGCCTCGGCGATGGCGTGGAGGGCCTGGTTCTTGACCCTGGTGGAGAGGGTGGCGAGCTGGCGGGCGGCCTGCCTGGCGCGCCCGCCCAGCGACTTGAGGTCGACGGCCGCGGTGGTCATGGCAGTTACTCCCCGAAGAGTGCAAGCGGACCTCTCACGGTCCGGGCCTGGTGCGCGTCGGTAGGTCCCCAGTGTACCCGCTCCGGGCGGAAAACAGAAGCGGGAGCCGGCAGGCCGTCTGCCCCTGCGAGGAACATTAGGGTGTAGGGCGAGCGCGAAGGTCTTGACACGCGTGGTATTATTGCTAGGCCCCGCACAACGCGTATCCGTATGCTCCGTATGGAGGGAGGCGGAGCGACGCGGTCCAGCGAGCCTTCACCACCCGTCACCCTGAGCGAAGCGAAGGGTCTCTGTGAAGCAGATTCTTCGCTGCGCTCAGAATGACAGGAGGGGCACGCGGAGGGCCGATAGCCTGCTCCGCGCAGTGCAGCCCGGCCTGCGAAGGAAAGGAGCAGGACGATGAAGAAGGATCTTGCCAGACGGACTGCCGTGGCGGTGGCACTGGCGGTGGTGGTGCTGGCCTTCGCCTTCGCCCGGGGGGGCGCGCACGCAGAAGCGCCGCCCCTCTCCGACGACCCCACTCTCCTCGCCGAGACGGTCAGTGCGGGTAGTCATCACACCTGTGGGGTGAGGACAGACGGCACCCTGGCCTGCTGGGGGTCCAACGGCCGTGGGCAGGCGACGCCGCCCTCCGACCCCGACGACACCTTCACCCAGGTCAGCGCGGGCCTTTCTCACACCTGCGGGCTGAGGACGGACGGCACCCTCGCCTGCTGGGGGAACAGCGACTACGGGTCGGCGACGCCCCCCGCCGGCACCTTCACCCAGGTCAGCGCGGGCGAGCGTCACAACTGCGGGGTGAAGACGGACGGCACCCTGGCCTGCTGGGGCTGGAACGACTACTTGCAGGCGACGCCCCCCGTCGGCACCTTCAGCCAGGTCAGCGCGGGCTATGTTCACACGTGCGGGTTGAAGACGGACGGCACCCTGGCCTGCTGGGGGTCGACGGGCGAGCCGCCCCCCGGGACCAAAACCAAGCAGAGCGCGCGCTAATACAACTCGTCCGGGTGCTATACGAACTGCACCCTGCCCAGCTGG
>CAZFGZ010000139.1:0-5944 GCA_964518585.1 uncultured Dehalococcoidia bacterium
GAGAGACACCCTCCATCCCCGATACGAGGGGGGTCTGGCCAGGCTCGACGACAGGCGGCACCGCGATCATGGTCTGCACCGTGATGACCTGGGCCGTCCGTGTGTCTCCGGCCTCGTCGGTAGCGGTGACTACCAGAACCTCGTCCTTGCCGCCGGCGTAGAGGAACACCGCCATGTCCCCATCGTTGACGATGGTGTCCCGATCGCACAGGGCGGTCTCATTGCAGAGAAGACGGTCCTGACCATTGGCCCCCCACGTGGCGGCAGTGTGCCCCAGTTCGAACGTGGTCAGGTTGAGCGCCTGCACCTTGAAGCAGACGCTGCCCAGAAAGTCCCAGCTTCCGGCAGCGGTCACATTGCAATCGGCGTCAAAGACCGCCCCGGTGTCCGGGAATATTCCCATAAAGGGGTCAGCAAACACCGCGATCTCCGCTACGTTCCCCGGCGGGCTGGCGGGGATAACGGCTGGCGCCACCTGGTCCACCGCCCCGGGCAGAGCCGGGAAGAAAGACGGCAGAGTAACCATGCCGCCGGGGTGCCAGAAGGCCGTCTCGGCGGTTGGGGTGTCCGCGCCCGGGCGGAAAAAGCCTAGCGTCAGCATGACTGCCGCCACCAGGGCTATGATTCCCAGTCTACTAAGTCCAAGTCTCAATGGCTCAGTCCTCCTTAGTTGCGGAAATGCAGTCTCAGCAACTCGCTTGCCTGGGTCTCGTACTCCGGATACCAGAACAAGCCGCGAACTCACGCTCTTGGTTTGTGTTGCTGGTGCTGGGGAAACCCGGCTCGTCGTTGCTTCACTTGGTCTGCACTCCGCTTTCGAGCTTTCCACTGACGAGGTCTGCTAGGGATACCCAAACAGACCTTCGGCCGGGCTGCTACATGCAATCCCCCCTCTCTTTCCTCGCCGCCCTTGTCGGGCCGGGCGGGCCTATTCGCCAGTGAACCAACCGAGAACAAGAGTCTGGGCCGCTTCACCTCGCGCAAGTACAGACGGTGGCGGGAAAAGCGGCCTCTGAGAATGCTCGAACAGCACTACGACCAGTGCCGCGGATGGCCACCACAACGGTTAAAACGTCCCAGAGACGGAAAAGGTTAACGGTGCTGGCCCCCTGTTAACCTTTCCTTGCTCCCCAACGTTCTGATTATTGAACGGTTGGGTTCTCAGCAGCGAGGGGTCTGCCGGGTAGACCGGCGGGAAGAAAACGACTATGATGTGGGCTGATCGGCAGCGTCGGCATCACGACGGAGGAAGAGCCTGGTGGACCCGCGTTCTCTGCCCCAGGGACTGCCCGAGGAGGAGGAGCGGGAGATCGTCGAGTGCGCGCGCTCCGGTGATGCCCAGGCTCTCGGTCAGCTCTACGAGCTGTACTTCCCCAGAGTCTACCGCTACGTCCACGCCCGCACCGGCAGTGTCGCTGAGGCTGAGGACGTCACCGAGGAGATCTTTCTCCGGATGCTCACGGCAATCGGCCGCTTCCAGTGGAGGCGGGTGCCGTTCGCTGCGTGGCTTTTTCGCATCGCGCGGAACTACGTTATCAGCCATGCGCGCAAGAACGGCTCCCGGCGCAACGAGGCGCCCCTGCCGCGGTCCATGGCGAGCAGTGCCCCGGACCCCCTCGCTCTGGTCGAGACGAAGCTCTCCTTTGAAGAGGCTCTCCAGGCTGCCCGGGGTCTGCCGCACGCACAGCGGGAGGTGATTTGGCTGCGATTTGCCGTGGGCCTGTCGGTAAGCGACACGGCCCGCGTTCTCGGAAAGCGGGAGGGCAACGTCAAGGTCTTGCAGCACAAGGCGATAGTCAAGCTTCAGAAGCTCCTGGTCTCCGCTGAGCCGGAGGGGGAGCTGGCGGACAAGAAGCGGATAGTGAGAAGTGAACCAGCGGTTTGAAGATGCCCTGGCTGATTGTCTCGAGGCGATAGCACAAGGGCAGCGCAGCATCGGCCAGTGCCTGGCTCTCTATCCCCAGTGGGCCGGGCGCCTGGAGCCTTTGCTGCGGGTCGCCGTATCGCTGGGCGAAGCCTACGCGAACGAGCCCTCAGCCGCCCGCCAGGCGCAGGCGCGTCAGCGCTTCCTGGGCGCCGCCCGCGCGCGCCAGGCTCTGGCCCTTGGACCGAGGCGGCCGCTGCTGGCCATCCCCTGGCCACCTCGTCTGCCCGGGCCTGCGCTTCGGCCCGCGCTGGCCGCGGTCGCGATCGCGGTACTGGCCTTCGTTGGCTTCTCTTCATTCACCCTCGCCACCGCCGGCAATGCGCTCCCCGGAGACTGGCAGTACCCGGTCAAGAGATTCACCGAGCGGGCTCGCCTCACCTTCGTCTTCGGCGAGGATGCCAGGCGTAGCTTCCGGATTGGACTGGCCGAGGAGCGTCTTGAGGAGGTTGAGGGTCTGGTCGCCAGGGAGCGGCCCATCAGCGAGCCGGTCCTTCGGGAGCTCGCCAGCAACACGGGGTCCCTGGTGGAGACGTTGGATCCCGCATCTGTGCCCCAGGATCACATCGAGCGGATCGGCGAGCTGACCGCCAAGCAGCAGGATGTCCTGGATGACGTGGAACCCCTGGTTGAGGAGGGGGCCGCCGACGAACTGGAAGAGGCCATGGTCGTCTCGAGCGAGGGCCATGCGAGGGCTGTGCAGGCTCTGGCGCTGGCTCGCTTCGGGGAGGAGGAAACCCCTGAGGAGGCCGTTGTCGGCGAAGCGACTCCCACTCCCGGGTCCAAACCTTCGGTGACGCCTGCTGGCGGGGCCCTACCGCCCGCTGAGGCGTCCCCCGAGCCTTCTCCGGCGTCCTCTCCCACTGTCGCCGGGGAGGCCTCAGAGGAGCCGCTGGTTGTGCTGGAGGCCACGCCGGAACCGACGGTCGCCTCCGAGGCGCCGGCTGAGCCTACGGCTACCGAGGTGCCGCAGGGTCAGGAGCCCAGCCCGACTCCTGTAGTGCTGCCTCCCACCGAAGACCAAGAGACCGTGCGTACGGGACTGGTGTCTCTGGGCCACGATCGCACCGGGGGCATCGCCTGGAACTATCTGGTCGTCGGTGATTTCTCCATGGCGGTGCCGGTAGAGGAGGGGGGATGGGTCGTCTCGAGCCCGCTGCCCGGCGAGGAGCAGCTAGGAAGCCGCCTGCCAGGGATGGTCGCGGTGGGTTACCTGGAGGGCGGCAGAGCCACGGTGGCGGTCATGGTTGTCGTTGCCGACGCCACAGTGCGGGTCTTCGTGGAAGAGGGCGACGTGTCCGGAGAGATCGATGCGGCCCAGGTAGAGCGTGTCCTGAGCGGACCCAAGGCCGAGATCGTACTGCACATCCTCGAAAGCATAACCATTTCCTCTTCCTGAGGGGCAGGGGTCTTCCTGCTCCAGCCTGAAGCCACGCGAATAGCGACTCGGAGGGAGTGACTTGTCCTTCGCACGATTCTGTCTTCTGGTCGTCCTGGCCCTCGCCGGTGTCCTCACGGCGGCAGCCTGCGGTGGGGAGGAGAGCCCTGTCGCTCCAAGTCCGACTGCATCGACGGGCGAAGGCACCCCCGGCCCTGAAGCGAGCCCGACGTCGACCGCGCTGGACTCGACCGCTCTCACGGGCTACTGCAATCCGCCCGCCATGGACACGACGCCCTACCAGCTTGAGGTAAAGGCCGAGTGGAAGGGGGACGACCGGATAGTCATCGAGGGCAGCGTTCTCCTGCCTGAAGCGGCCATTTTTCAGTACGTCATCTGCCAGGATGGAGAGGTGTCCCTCTCGCTCGTACCGGCTTATCGGCCGGAGTTGAAGGGCGGAAAGATAAAGGGCGAATCGGAGCTGGTGCCCTCCGAGCGCGGAGCCGCCTTCGATCCTGATGCCGAGTTCGAGGCCGTCCTCTTCTTCCTGCACACGGACGTTCAGATCCCCATGCTCATCGCCAAGGTGCCTGTGGAGGGCCGGCCCGACTAGAAGCGGCTCGTGGCGGACGCCCGCCCAGAGAGAATCGCGCCAGTCCTGAACGGATCATAGAGACGGGGGAAGGTCTTGCCTTCCCCCGTCTGTGCTTGCGTCCGCGGCAACGAGGCGCTACACGATGGGCCGCACGAAGTCGCCGGGTCTGCTGACGCAGATGAACACCACGTCCAGGCGGTCCATCTCGGTGAGGTCGCTTACGTCAGGGAACTGAGGGGAGTAGGCGAGCCAGGTGCCTGCCTGGTACTGCCAGAGGGCGGTAAGGATGCCCTCGGGCCCCACCCCGCCGGCGATGGTCTGGATGGGGGTGTCGTCAGGGTAGGTGCTAGCCAAAGGGTTGCAGCCGCCCGCCAGGCCGATCGCCTCCGCCCCCGGCGGCAGCGGGGTGGGTGTGGGAACGGGGCCGCTCGGGGTAGGGGCGGGCAACCCGGGCGTGGGCGAGGCGCCGGGCGGCGGAGGCGGCGCGCCGCCCTCGCCGCAGGTGATCTGCGCGTCGGTCAAGCTGGTGGCGAGAGGCGTGCCAGGACCGGTGGCGAGCGCAGTGCCGAACGCGGAATCCTCTGCTATCGACACCAGATGGAGCGGGCTGGTGCCGTCTTGCACGCAGTGGAGGGTGACTGTGTGTACGACACCGGTAGCCGTGGTAGGCTCCGTGGCCGCGCAGCCGTTCCAGACGGTGTCGGCGCCGGCAGTGGGCTGGCCGCACAGACTGAGCCCGTCGAGGTTGGCAGGCCTCTCGGCGTCGTAGGCCAGGACCGCCGCGTCCCACTGGAGCTTGTACTGCTCGGCCTTGTAGGGCTCGGAGGTGCTCGTTACGACGATGTCGATGTCAAAGGGCCCGCTTCCCGTCACCGTCCTGGCGCTATCGATGGCTCCCCCTGAGATGGCATCTACAGCCATGGCCGCGGAGCCCTGCCCAGCCACTGGGCGGGGCGCCAGTAGCCCGGCGAAAGCAAACAGCAAGGCCAGGGAGACCCAGAATCTTCTCTTCGTCGCCATTGTCGCTTGTCAGCCCTCCTCTCGCAGAAATGCCACCAACTCGCAGCGCTTGGGAGACCCGTCACACCCCAGAAGGCCAGCGCAGAAGGCAGCCATTTGCCGACAGGTTCTGAGAGATGCGCGCGGCCCCTGCTCCGCTGAAGCCTACACTAACGGCCGCACGAAGTCGCCGGGGTCGTAGACGCAGATGAACACCGGGTCCAGAAAGTCCACCTCGGTCAGGTCGCTCACGTCAGGGAACTGGGGGGAGTAGCCCTCCCAGGTGCCCGCTCTGAACTTCCAGATTGACTTGAGGATGCCCGCGCGTCCCACCCTGCTGTCGATGGTCTGGATAGAGGTGCCATCAGGGTAGGTGCTGGCCACAGGGTTGCAGCCCCTGGCCAGGCCGATCGCCTCCAGGCCGGGAGGCAGCGGCGTGGGCGTGGGCAGAGGGCCTGTCGGCGTAGCGGTGGCGGCTGGCGATGGGGCTGGCCCACCTGGCGTTGAGGTGGGCTGGCCCGGCCCGGGCGTACTGGTAGGCGCCGGTGTCTGACCCGGCCCCGGCGTGGGGGTGATGGCCGCTACGCAGTCAGGCACGTTGCTGATGGGGAGAGAGTCGCCGAGCGGGTTAGCCAATCCGGCGCAAACGAACTGGATATTGGGGGAACCACCCGCCAGGGGCGAGAATGTGACAGTGGTAAGCAGGCCCGATCCACTGGGACCGTCCGGCGTAGTCAGGGAAGTACCGCAGCCGAAGCGTACGTTCCCCGGCTGAAGGTCTTGGGATGGCGGCAGAATCGGTGGCTGGCAAGAGGCTGTACGCCCCGTGCTGCCCAGGAAGGGACCATTCGTGGCGCTCTTGAACTCCACCACCTCAGGGTCGAAGGAAAGCTGCCACTCATAGGCGCCCAGATTCTGAGCCCCTTCGATCTCGATGCGGACGTCGAAGTTGGCGCCGCCTGCGGAGACAGAGGTGGGCGCATCGATGGTTAGCGCTGCACTCTGGCCCAACGCCGACTGCCAGGAGGCCGCCGCCAGGGCGCCGACA
>CAZFGZ010000140.1:0-5852 GCA_964518585.1 uncultured Dehalococcoidia bacterium
GACGGCGTTTGGGGTGCGGGCCGGAATGGACGCACCCGCGATTCGATTCTTGGTGACCTCGGTGGGAGCGATCAGAAGGGGAGGACAGGATGATCGTTGACGCACACTGTCACATCTGGGAGCGGAGCATGATCACGGGCGACATGGAGAAGATGCTCCATAGCGTGAACGCCGGCTTCGGCTATCGGGACCTCGAGAACATCTTCGACGGTTCTCCAGGGCGCCTGCTGGCCGAGATGGACGAGGCGGGCATCGACAAGTCGGTCATCGTCGCGCTGGACCCGGAGTTCAGCTACCGGGCCGAGATGACCACCGCGGCTTACAACGACTACGTGGGGGAGCTGATCCGTGACCACGGAGACCGGCTCATCGGCCTGGCGGGCATCGATCCGCGAAGGGGAAAGGGGGCCATCAGCGAGCTGGAGAGGTGCATGGAGGGGATGGGCTTCCGAGGGGTGAAGATGTGGCCGGTGACGGGATTCTATCCCGATGACGAGGCGTTCTATCCCTTCTACGAGAGGGCGGAACAGTTGGGAGCGGTGATACTGTGCCACACGGGGAGTGGGCCCGCTCCGACGTATCTCAAGTTCAACCGGCCGGTGTACCTGGACAAGGTGGCCGTGGACTTCCCGGGGATCAAGATCATCATGGCGCACGTGGGCCAACCATGGGTAGATGAGGCTGTGGGGGTGGCATACAAGAACCCGAATGTGTACGTGGACATCTCGGGGTGGCAACTGTCGTTCAAGAAGGTGCCTCTCTCGCTGGCGCAGTGTCTGGCGGTGATGAAGGCGACGCACGGCGGCGTGGGGAAGATCCTCTTCGGCAGCGACTGGCCACTGTTCACGGAGGTGATGTCGCAGAGGGAGTGGGTCGAAACGGTCAGGTCGTTAGAGCACCCGCCGGCCCTGCAGGTGATGGGGCTTCCAGAGATCACTGAAGAGGACAAGAAGATGATCCTGGGCGGGAACGCGGCGGAGGTGCTGGGGGTGTAGGGGGCCTGGGGGTTGGTGGTCATGAACTGTCTAGCCCGACACGCCTTGGGGATAGGTGGTTCTGCCCACCCGCCCGCCCTCGATATGTATTCTGGGGGACACCCCCAGACCCCCGGCAGAGGGGGCCCACCCCCTCTGCGCTCCCGCAGGGTGGTGCCGGGTTAGGGTGGCGGAACAGCGACGAGGGTGCAAACTCCTCGGTTGGGTGGTAGTGTAGGGGTTGAGTGCAGAGGGTGGGATGGGGGAGAGGGCCAAGATTGGGGAGGAAGTCATATGGCTGCCACGTTCAACGTTTACTGCGATGAGAGCTGTCACCTGGAGAATGATGGGCAGAGGGTGATGGTGCTTGGCGCGGTTTGGTGCGTGTCGGACAAGGCACGGGAGATTGCGACGCGGATTCGCGAGATCAAGAGACACCACGGCCTTGCTGCCGGTTTCGAGATGAAGTGGACGAAGGTATCCCCTGCGAAGGCTGGTTTCTATGGGGACGTTCTGGACTACTTCTTCGACGATGACGACCTGCATTACCGCGCGCTGATTGTGCCGGACAAGTCGATCCTGCGGCACGGAGAGTTCGGCCACGAGCACGACACCTGGTACTACAAGATGTACTTTGACATGTTGAAGGTTCTCCTCAATCCGAGGGATCGCTACCGGATATATCTGGACATCAAGGACACGCGGAGCAGCGCGAAGATGGCCAAGCTGCACGATGTCCTATGCAACAACATGTACGATTTCGAGCGCGAGGTTCTGGAGCGCGTCGAAGCCGTCCGCTCCCATGAAGTTGAGCAGATCCAACTGGTCGACCTCTTGACGGGGATAGTGAGCTATGCAAACCGAGTCCTTGACACGAGCCCGGCGAAGAAGGCGCTGGTTGAGCGGATGCGCGAGCGGTCTGGTTACAGCCTCGTGCGAACGACCTTGTTGCGGGAGGAAAAGGTGAACTTGTTTCGTTGGGAAGCTAGGGAGTCGCAGGCATGACGATGTCCACCGATTGGCTGCCACCTCTGGTCCTTCTCAAGGAACACGGGGGTAATTGGGATCGATATCTGGCCACAGTCTACGGTTTCTTCTGGACTGACTTCGTGTCCTCGCGACCGTCCTTCAGCGGGCAGGCCGTGACCCTGGCGCGACCGGGGTTGTGGAAAGGAAAGGAACTGACCTTCTGGCATCTGATTTCGGAAGGTTCGTCTGAGGGTGAACGGCTGCCGGGCATTAGGCGTTGTGAGCGTATCCGTTGGCCTCGTCCCATGGTAGAGGGCGTTGAAGCGGGGTGCGTCAGGTGGTGGAGGAGCAGGCGAAAGAAGGAAAGACGCGTTGGCATCGCGGTGGATGATTTCAGTTACGTCGTCTTCCTGATTGATCGCCGGACATACACGCTTCTGCTCACGGCTTATTCGGTGGAGCGGGATCACAGGCGAAGGAAGCTGGCGCGGGAATGGAGAGAAGCGGAGCAGAAAGGCTGACGCCGCCCTTACGGACGACGCCAGTACTCCTTCTACGCATGGTAGATGAGCTATATATACTATCGTCCCTGAACTCGTGCCTGTCAAGTCCTAGGCAGCACGCTTCTCTCAAGAGACGGCCAGAGGCCAGTCAATGATCGTGGTCACAGTGTACGGGGGCGCGCGTTCGATCGGCGGGAACAAGATCCTGCTGGAGGATGGGGATGCGCGCGTGTTCTTCGACTTCGGGACGTCGTTCAAGGTGCGGGAGAGGTACTACGAGGAGTACCTGAAGCCGCGACCGGGGACGGGGCTGCTGGACCTGCTGGAGATGGAGTTCGGGGAGAAGGAGAAGGGGCTCTACTACGGGAGCCTGCTGCCCCGGCTGGAGGGGCTGTACCGAAAGGACCTGCAGCCGGCGGGGGACGTGTGGGCGCGGTTCCGGGAGAGGGCGGACTATCGGCGGCTGGAGGAGGTGGCGGGGGTGCTGGTGTCGCACGCGCACATCGACCACACGGGGTACCTGTCGTTCCTGCGGCCGGAGATACCGGTGTACTGCTCGGCGATGACGGCGTTCATCGCGAAGGCGATGCAGGTGAGCGGGATCGCGGAGTTCGAGAAGGAGGTGTGCTACGCCACGCCTCGGGAGCAGGCGGAGGGCGAGGGCCCGCTGAGGTCGGCGAAGGACTGGCGGAAGGTGCCGCACATCCAGCGGCCGTTCGCGTTTCTGGATGGGGAGGGGCTGAGCGAGGAGGCGCGGCGGTTCTGGAACGAGAAGCCGGGGAGCGGCCGCGCGCTGAAGGTGGCGGAGCCGGTGGCGGACGCGTCGCGGATCGGGGGGCTGAGGGCGCAGGCGTTCCCGGTGGATCACTCGGTCTACGGGGCGTGCGCGTGGGCGGTGGAGACGTCGGTCGGGTGGGTGGTGTACACGGGGGACCTGCGGGTGCACGGGTCGCGCGGGGAGATGACGCGTCGGTTCATCGAGGAGGCGCGGGGGCTGCGGCCGCGGGCGCTGCTGTGCGAGGGGACGCGGGTGGGGGAGCTGGAGGCGCGGGGGCACGAGCGGACGGAGGCGACGGAGTCGGACGTGGCGGAGAACGCGCTGGCGGAGGTGCGGGGGGTGGAGGGGCTGGTGGTGGCGGACTTCGGGCCGAGGAACGTGGAGCGGCTGGAGACGTTCCTGGGGGTGGCGCGCGAGTGCGGGCGGAAGCTGGTGATACTGGCGAAGGACGCGTACATGCTCGACGCGATGCGGCTGGTGTCGGGGGAGGTGGCGAGCGTGGCGAGCGAGCCGGACCTGCTGATCTACAAGGACCTGAAGGTGGAGCCGCAGTACTGGGAGAAGAAGCTGCGGGGTGAGGTGGACGGTGTGCGCGGCTATGCCGATCGGTTCGTGACGGGGGCGCAGGTGGCGGAGGCGCAGGGGGAGTACATCCTGTGCTTCAGCTTCTGGGACGTGAAGAACCTGATCGACATCGAGCCGGAGGGTGGGAAGTACATCTACTCGTCGAGCGAGGTGTATAGTGAGGACCAGGGGATAGACATCGGGCGGCTGCGGAACTGGCTGGGGCACTTCGGGCTGGAGGCGATAGGCCTGCCGTGCCAGGAGGACGACGGGAGCTGGGGGACGGACCCTGAGCATCCCGGGCTGCACGCGTCGGGGCACGCGGCGTCGGCGGACATCATGGAGCTGGTGAGGGAGATCCGGCCGCAGACGGTGCTGCCGATCCACACGGAGCAGCCGGAGGCGTTCGTGGAGGAGATGCGGGGCGAGGAGATTGAGGTGCGGGTGCCGGAGTACGGGGAGGCCGTTGAGCTTGGGTGAGGGAGGTGGCCGATGGAGGCCATCATCATCGTTCTGCTGGTAGTGGTGCTGGTCGCGATCTCGGGGGGGACGTACTACTTCGTGCGGCAGGGGCAGGAGTCGGCGCGGGCGGCGCAGTCGCAGATGGAGACGCAGCGGCAGGAGATGACGGCGCGTCTGGATCAGCAGCGGCAGGAGATGAACGCGAGGCTGGACGCGGTGCAGGGCAACATCAGTCATTCGCTTACCAGCACGAGCGAGACCATGGGGGATGTCAAGAAGCAGTTGGGGCAGATGTACGAGTCTACGCGGCAGATGCTGGACGTGGGGAAGGACATCTCGGCCCTTCAGGATTTGCTGAAGCCGCCGAAGCTGCGGGGTGGATTTGGGGAGATGCTGCTGGAGCAGCTTCTCATCCAGGTGCTGCCGGCAGAAGGCTACGGTTTGCAGCACAGGTTCAGGAACGGCGAGGCGGTGGACGCGGTGATCCGCCTGCCGGAGGGGCTGGTTCCGATCGACTCAAAGTTCCCGCTGGAGGCGTTTCGGCGGATGCTGGAGGCGGGGACGGACGAGGAGCGGGCGCGCCAGCGGCGGTCGTTCGTGCGAGAGGTGGGGAACCGCATCGACGAGGTGGCGAAGTACATCCGGCCGGACGAGGGCACACTTGACTTCGCGCTCATGTACATCCCCGCTGAGAACGTGTACTACGAGACGATCGTGGGGGTTGAGGGTGAGAGCCCGATGACGAAGGCGCTGGAGAAGCGGGTCCATCTGGTGTCGCCGAACACGTTCTACGCCTTCCTTCAGGCGCTGGCGCGCGGGCTGCACATCGTGCGGGTGGAGCAGCACGCGAGGGAGATCCTGGGTCGGCTGGACCAGCTCAATCACGACTTCGCCAAGTTCCAGAGCGAGTTCGACGTGCTGGGCGGGCACATCGGGCGGGCGAAGAGCAAGTACGACGACGTGGACAAGCTGGTCGGGCGCTTTGGGGAGCGGCTGGCGCGGCCGCTTGAGGTGCCGGAGCTGGGGGAGGTGCCGTCGGAGCTGCTGGCGGGGGAGGAGGGCGGCGAGGGGTAAGGGGGATGCCTTGCGCTGGGCGGGGGCGAGGGAAGGGCGTGTTCGAGGAGGCGGCTGTGGCCGCCTCGTGGTTTCGGTAGGGCGTGAGGAGGTCTGCCGGCGACTCGGCCACGTCGCACGCCGCCTGCGGCGGCGGCTCGCGGCCTCAGTCTTTGCATTTGAGGGGACACCCCCCAAGCCCCCGGCCCGCTGCGCGGGGGCGAAGTGCTCGGACGGGCAAGGCTGGGGGCGGAGACCTTGGGGCGGAGGCGGTTCGCGTGGCTCGGGGTGAGAGGGGAGGGCGGAGGCCCTTCGCTTCGCTCAGGGTGACAACAGGAGAGGAGGGGTGACAGGAGTGGGGGGGTTCGTCAAGAAGCGGGAGGTGAAGCTGCTCACAAAGCCAGGTGGGCCGCTCGTGGTTCGACAGGGTCACCACGAGCGGAATCTGAGAACCGCACGGTCCTGAGCGCGTCGAAGGGCGAGCGGCAGCTTTCTTCAGCAGCCCGGGGAGGAGAGCCCGCACGACGGAGTGTCGTGCGGGCTGTTTGG
>CAZFGZ010000141.1:0-5849 GCA_964518585.1 uncultured Dehalococcoidia bacterium
GAAAGGCCACCACCTCCGCCACGTCCTGAGGCCCCGGACGGTCCCGGCTCGCCCACGCCGGTCCGCGCCGCACCGCCTCCACCGCCTCCTCCAGCGACACGTAGGGGATAGGCCCCGGAGCCACGGCGTTGATGGTGATGCCGTGCGTCATCTCGCGAGGGGCCAGCGTGCGCGTCAGCCAGTGCCGGGCGGCCTTCCCCAGAGGGTAGTCCAGGGGAGCCCCCGGCGGCCCGGCGCGCCAGTCGTCGGCCTGATAGCCGCCGATGCTGACGATGCGGCCCCACCCTCGCTCGCGCATCCCCGGCAGCGCCGCCCGCATCAGCAGGTAGGAGGCGTCTATCTCTTCCGCCATGACGCCGCGCCAGTGCTCGGGCTCGATCTCGGGCAGGTCCTGGGGCTTCCAGCTTCCACCCGCGCTGTTCACCAGGATGTCGATCTGACCGAAGGCCGCCAGGGCCGCCTCCACCATCGCCTCCACGGCGCCCGCGTCCGACACGTCGGCCTGCTGCACCAGGCTGCGGCGCCCCATCTCCCGGATCACCCCCGCCACCTCCTCCGCTCGCCGGGCGCGCCGTCGGTAGTTGACGACGATGTCCGCCCCCTCCCTCGCGAGGGTGAGGGCGATGCTGCGGCCCATCCCCTCGCCCGAGGCGCCGCTCACCAGCGCCACCCTGCCCTCCAGTTCCATCGTCTCCTCCGTCGCCCGTTCGCCGTGACGGCGCAAGCATAGTCGGCCGCCCCGATCGCGTCAACGCGGTGTGGTCCAGAGTGCTCTGAACCCAGGTTGGCCGTTCGCGGTTCGACAAGCTCACCACGAGCGGGATTTGAGGACCGCTCGTCCTGAGCCCGTCGAAGGGCGAGCGGCGACTTCTTCAGCACCGTGTATGGTCCGCCCCGCCCTTGAACCCGCACGCCGCATCCCCCATACTGCCTCACGCCGGAGGGCGAGATGGACTTCAGCGGCAAAGTCACCCTGGTCACGGGCGGCTCGCGGGGCCTCGGCAGGGCGGTGGCCCTCAGGTTCGCCGAGCTCGGCTCCGACGTGGTCGTCAACTACTCCCGCAGCGAGACCCACGCCCAGGAGACCGCCGGCCAGATAGAGGCGCGGGGCGCCCGGGCGCTTCTGCTCCGCGCCGACGTGGCCGACCTCGACCAGATCCGGGCCATGTTCGCCGAGATACGCGAGCGCTTCGGCCGTCTCGACTTCCTCATCAACAGCGCCGCGCGGGGCATGGAGCGGCCGCGCGACGCCCTGCAGTCGCTGCCCCGCCACCTTCGCCACACCCTCGACGTCAACGTCCTGGGCCCCTGGTTCTGCGCCCAGGAGGCCGCCAAGCTCATGCCGGAGGGCGGGGCCATCGTCAATCTTCTCAGCCCCGGCTCACGACGCTACGTACCCCGCTACGCTGCCGTCGGCGTCTCCAAAGGGGCGCTCGAGTCGCTGACCATCTACCTGGCCGCGGAGCTCGCCCCCCAGGGCATCCACGTCAACGGCGTCTCCGCCGGCTTCGTCGAGGGCACCGAGGGCGTCCGCCTCATCCCCAAGGAGCTGCTGGACACCTATCGCCAGCGCATCCCCGCCGGCCGCAACGTCCGCCCCGAGGACGTCGCCCAGGTGGTGGCCTTCCTCTGCTCAGATGCCGCCCGCATGATCGTGGGCCAGATAGTCCTGGTGGACGGGGGCTACTCGCTGCTGGGACTGGTCTGAACGGCCCTTATCCCCAACATCGCCCGATGCTACACTGACCCGGCCGTCGCAGCGACGGCGAACAGATCGTTGCGGAACTATCGCCATCTTTATGAATAACCACCGCATGACGGCAGCGCTTCTCTCCGCCGCGGGCACCCCGGAGCCGTAGACGGGATGCCCGAGAAGGATTCTCGCGTCGAGACCGGCCACCGCTGGGTGGCCGCCGTCTATGACTGGTTCAACGGCCGCACCGAATGGCGTATCATGCGCCAGTATCGACCTATCATCATGGGACAGGCCACCGGTCGCGTGCTCGAGATCGGCATCGGTACCGGCTTCAGCCTCCCCCACTATCAGCAGGCCGATGAGGTGATAGGGATCGAGCCTGACCCTCACATGCTCAAGCGGGCCCAGAAGCGCCTCGCCGGGCTGGGTCTCGCCAACGTGGAGCTGCGCGCGGGACGGGCCGAGGCCCTGCCCTTCGAGGACTCCTCCTTCGACGCCGTGGTCGCATCGCTGGTGCTCTGCACAGTGCGCGACGTACCCGGATCGCTCGCCGAGGCCAGACGCGTCCTAAAGCCCGACGGCACCTTTCGCTTCATGGAGCACGTCCGCAACGACGACAGCTTCATGGGGACCATCCAGGACTGGATCACGCCCATCTGGAGATGGCTGGCGGCGGGCTGTCACGCCAACCGCCGCACTGAGCAGGCCATCGTCGCCGCCGGCTTCCACATAGAGCAGAGCTGGCGGCTCTCCGTGCCTCCCGGCCAGCCCCTCATCGTCGGCATAGCCCGGCCTGCTTAGAGGGGCGCGGTCCCGACCTGGGCCCGCTTCCCCGCCTTCCTGCGCCCGGCATTCGCGTCAGAGTTCTCGCAGCACACTTGACAAACGTCCAACGACGCAAGATCATATCAGAAAGCGATATCGCCATCCGATAAGAAGCTCTCCTGTTCATGAAAGACAAGCCCTCAATTCCTGGTCGGGTGTCTCGTGATCTCCTTCTCGGCTTCATCCGCGTCCACATCCTCCATCATGCAGCCGAGGATGGCGTGTTCGGCCTCGGCCTAATCGAAGAGCTGGCCCGCCACGGATACCACCTCAGCCCGGGGACCGTGTATCCGCTCCTCCACGACATGAAGGCGGCAGGTCTGCTCTACAGCGAGCGCCACCGCGTCGCCGGGAGGCTACGTACCTACTACCGGGCGACACGGGAGGGCCTACGGACCCTGGCTGAAGCCCGCGAGAAGCTCCGCGAGCTGGTGGCGGAGGTGCTCATCGATACGGAGCCCTCCTCCGTCCCGCCCCGCAATGCTAGGCCCACCAACGAATAGACAGACAGGAGACCCTGACATGGTCATGCGCTTGCTGTTCAGGTTATCGAAGGTCTCGTCGTTGCTCGCCCCCCTGGTCGTCGCAGCCTACTGGTTGCGTGGTCGATATGGGCGCGGCCCCTGCCCCTTCAGCGAGAGGTGGCTGCTCCACCTGCCGCTCCGGGGTCTCGTCAACCCCATCAAGCGAACGCTGCGGGAATCGCACGTCCGGCCCGGAGCGACTGTCCTGGAGCTGGGGCCAGGGACGGGATACTTCAGCGTGGAGGCGACGCGCCTCGTCGGCCCCGAGGGCCGCCTCGTCTGCATAGACCTGCAGCCGGAAATGGCCAAGGCCCTGAGGCAACGCCTCTCTTCTTCCCATGCCCGGAACACGGACGTGGTGGTCGGCGACGCCACTGCGCTGCCCCTGGCGGATGGAAGTATTGACTGCGCTTTCATGGTGACGGTCTTGGGCGAGATCCCGGACCGCCCCCGCGCCCTTCGCGAGCTGCGCAGAGTTCTCGCTCCCGGAGGCATCATGTCGGTGACGGAGACGCTTCCGGACCCGGACTACCAGCTCATGGACTCGGTGCGCGACCTGGCACGCGCTACGGGGTTCGAGCCGCTCGACGAGACACGACGTTTCCTGGGCTACACGTCGAACTTCACGAGGCCTAGCGACTGACTTGACGGGCGAAGCAGGTGCCGAGAGCCTCGAACCCGCGGCCGAGCCGTCCCCCGTCCCGGGCGTCTCTCGCAACGTCTTCGCCTTCGGCCTCGTCAGCTTCTGCGCGGACGTCGCCAGCGAGATGCTCTACCCCCTCATCCCCATCTTCATCACCACTACCCTGGGCGCCCCCGTCGCCGTCCTTGGCGTCATCGAGGGCATCGCCGAGGGCACCGCAAGCTCCCTCAAGGTCGTCTCCGGCTGGTACGCCGACCGCCTGCGCTCGCGCAAGCCCCTCGTAGCGCTGGGCTACGCCCTCTCGGCGCTGGGCAAGCTCCTGCTCGCCGCGGCCTTCGCCTGGCCGCAGGTGCTGCTCGCCCGCTTCGTCGATCGCTTCGGCAAGGGCGTGCGCACCTCCCCGCGCGATGCCCTCATCGCCGACTCCAGCGACCCCGCGCGCTTCGGACGCGCCTACGGCTTCCACCGCGCCGCCGACACAGCCGGCGCCGTGCTCGGGCCGCTCCTGGCCCTCCTTCTGGTGGCCCTCTGGGGCGAGGACAATCTGCGGCCGATCTTCATCCTGGCGATCGTGCCGGGCATCGCCAGCGTGGCCCTCATCGCCCTCGTGCGCGAGCGCAGGCGCGCCCCGGCCCTTCCCTCTCCCGGACCCACCCTCGACCTCTCGGGCGCTGACGCGGCATTCTGGGTGTTCCTGGGCATCAGCGTGCTCTTCGCCCTGGGCAACTCCAGCGACGCCTTCCTGATCCTGCGAGCCAAGGACCTGGGCCTTGGCCTCACCATGGTGATCCTGGCCTACGTCCTCTACAACGCCGCCTTCTCGCTGCTGGCCATGCCCTCCGGCATCGCCTCCGACCGGCTGGGCCGGCGGTCCGTGATGGTGGCCGGCTTCCTCATCTTCGGCCTGGTCTACCTCGGCTTTGCCCTCGCCGACCGGCAGTCCCTTGTCTGGCCGCTCTTCGCCGTCTACGGCCTCTACATGGCCATGACCGATGGTATCGCGAGGGCGTTCGTAGCCGACCTGGCCCCGCCCGAGCGAAGGGCCACCTTCCTGGGCGTCTATCACACCTCCATCGGCCTGATGGCGGTGGCCTCCAGCGCTCTCGCGGGAGTCTTGTGGCAGGTGGTGCAACCGGCCGCGCCCTTCCTCGTGGGCGCCTCGACCGCCTTCCTCAGCGCGGCCCTCCTCCTGGCGCTGCCTCCGCGGGCACGAGCGGCGGCCGTGGTCGGGTAGCTCCGCTGGCTTGGCCGTGGGGACCTGGACGTCTCAGAGCCCCGGCGCCATATGGCGAGGCCGGAGCGTGGCGGCCCATGCCCCTGCGGGCGATTCGACCATCGGCACGTTCGGCTGGCGAAAATAGAGGAGCGGCCGCGCCAGGGGGTAGGGCCTTCACAATCGGGGGAGTCCAGGCGCGGCCGCGATGGTTGAGGGACAGCACCGCTCGGCTCGACGCTATCCTCTCGACGGAGAAATCAGGCGGGGCCCGCTCCGCCATCGATCTTCTACGCGAAGTGGAGAGTGTCCGTCAAAAGCCAGACGGACAGTCCATATGGACTATGACGCCCCCAGGCCGTGCTCGCTCGCCCCGACCCTACGGCTCCCGCAGCACGGCGCCCGTGTTCGCGCTCGTCACCAGCGACGCATAGCGCCGCAGCCACCCCGAAGGGATCTCGCGCGCCGGCGGTCGGGCCTCCCTGAGACGCCCCTTCATCTCCTCCTCCGAAAGCTCCACCTCCAGCACGAAGTTCGGGATGTCGATGCGGATCATGTCCCCGTCCCGCAGCGCACCGATGGGCCCGCCCGCCGCCGCCTCCGGCGAGACGTGCCCGATGCACGCCCCGCGCGTGCCCCCGGAGAAGCGCCCGTCCGTGATCAGGGCGACGCTATCGCCCAGCCCCATGCCCACGATGTTGGCGGTAGGCGCCAGCATCTCCTGCATCCCCGGCCCGCCCTGTGGACCCTCGTAGCGGATGGCCACCACCTCGCCCTCGTGGACCCTGCCAGCGAGGATGGCCGCGCACGCCTCCTCCTGCGACTCGTAGACCCGCGCCGGACCGCGAAACGTGAGCATCGACGGGTCCACCGCCCCCGCCTTCACCACCGCCCCATCCGGCGCCAGGTTGCCGAAGAGGACGGCCAGCCCGCCCCGCTCGCTGAACG
>CAZFGZ010000142.1:0-5841 GCA_964518585.1 uncultured Dehalococcoidia bacterium
GTGCCCGAAAGAGCCGCAAGAATGCCCGGTCTCAGCGCCGACCTCAGCCGCGGCGGTGGTCCTGGAAGGCGAGCCTAGACCCGACCCGCTACGCGCTGATCGCGGTCCTGGTAGGAGTGGCGGCCTACCGGCTCATCGTGCTGAGTGATCAGGCGGCGCCGCCTGGAGCGGACCCGGGGAACTGGCTGGCCTTCACGCACGAGCTGTTCGGCACGCCGGTCAAGGCCGCGGAATCGACGTACTTCCCGGTGACCCTGGTCGTCCTGCGGGGCTTGCTGGCCTTTCTGCCCGAGCTCCTGGCGGCGAAGGTGCTGGGCGTTGGGGCATCCGTCCTCATGGGGATACCGTTCTACCTCATTCTGCGCAGAGGGTGTTCCGCTGTGCCGGCCGCCGGACTGACGCTGGCATTTCTGGTCGCCCCGTATCAGAACGAGACGCTTGCGTTTGGGGGCTACCCGCAGCTGCTGGCCACCACGTTCCTGCTGCTCACGATCTACTGGCTTGGGGACGGGCTGATCTCAGGGAGGCGGCGTTCGCTCATGCTGATCCTGGCGGCGCCCACCCTGCTGGTCTTCGCTGTCACGCTTCTCCTGCTACAGCGCGCCAGTCTTCGTCCTTTCCTCCGCAATGCCGGTGTATGGATGGGCGCCGCCGCCCTCTTCGCCCTTGTCTTCCTCCCCTGGTACATCGGCTTCTTGAGCCTGCTGGACGGGAATCCAGCGAATCCAAACGGCTTCAGCCGGACGGACATCTGGGGCGTGCTCGACTACATCTTCGGGGAGCAACGGTTCTTGTGGACCGGCCTGTTGGTGGTGGCGCTCGCGTCGATGTTGCTGCCGTTCCGGGGCCAGAGGGCGGCCGAGATCAGGCCGGCGGCGACCGGGCTGATCGCGGGCTCGCTGGTCGTCTTCGCGGTGACGAGCGAGGTCCGCGCGTTCCAGCTTGTCGAAGCGGGCGTCGTACTGTCGCTGGGGGTGCTGGTGGCGCTCGCCGAGGAGCATCTCAGCCAGACCCAGGTGAGGACAGCCGCGCGAGGACTGGCGCGAGTCACGCTCGGGATGGCGCTTGCCAGTCTTCTGATCATCGTGGTGGGCGGCGGGCAGCAGCGGCTATCGGAGGCGAGGGCTGTGTACCAGGTCGTGGACGATTCGGCGCTCGAGGCGCTGGAGTGGCTGCGGGAGAGCAGCCCGCCCGGCGCCGTTGTCGTCGCGAACGAATCGCCGTACAGGGTGTCCTACGCGTGGTGGGTGGAAGGCTTCGCGGAGCGACCCACGTACAGCCTCATCGAACCGGAGTTCCTCGCGTTTGGGGAGGAGAAGGAGCAATCGGCTCTCGCGACTCGCCTTCTCGAGCGCGAAACGTCGCCCGAGGAGGTGGAGGATCTCCTGCGCGAGACGGGCATAGAGTACATCTTCGTGGACAAGCGAACAGGCGGAAGGTTCAGGCCGCTGCTGTCGAAGGCGATGTTCTACCTCTCGTTCGAGAACGATCATTTCGGGATCCTGCGCTATTCGCAGGCGAGGGCGGAGGCCGCTCCGTGACCGTATCCGCACGCGACAGGCGTCTCCCGGTGGATGACGCGCCGTTGCCGGCGAACGGGCGCGACGGCAACGAGGGCGCGCGTCAGAAGGTGGGGGATCCGGCAACCCGGAAGATCGGGTGGGGCAAGGGTCTGGTCCTGTCGCTGCTGGCGGCGTTCGCGGTGCTGACGGGCCTCGGCCTCTACGGCGACTTCGCCGACGTCTCCTCGACCCTGGCCGGGTTTCGCTGGAGCCTGATGCCGGCGCTCCTGGGGCTGACAACGCTCAACTACGTTGTGCGCTACCTGCGCTGGCGCAAGCTGCTGCACCTGACCGGCACCCGGACCCCAGGCCTCGTACGTGACGTCCTGATCTTCCTCGCGGGCACGGCGATGATCGTCACGCCGGGGCGAGCAGGCGAGTGGGTGAAGAGCTACTACCTGCGTGACCTGTACGGGGTTCCTGTGGCGCGTACCGCGCCCATCGTTCTCGTCGAGCGGGTGAGCGACTCGCTGGCGATGCTGCTTCTGGCCGCAACGGGCTTCATCCTGTTCGGTCGGGGTGCGGCGGTGGTCGTCACCGTTCTGGTTCTGGCGGTGGCGGCGATCGTAGGCCTTCGACACCGTGGACTCGTTTCACTCGTGCTGCGCGGCGTGAGGAGATTGCCGGCGGCGCATCGCCTGGTGCCCCCGATCGAGGACTTCCACGAGAGCTCGCGGCTGCTGTTCTCGCCGTCGGGCCTTTCGTGGTCCTGCGGGCTGGGGCTTGTTGCGTGGGCGCTGGAGTGTCTGACCTTCCTCGTCGTGCTGGTGGGGTTCGGGAAGCCGCTGGCGTGGTCGCTGGTGGCGCAGGCGGCCTTCATCTTCCCGATCGCGACCCTCGCGGGGAGCCTCTCGCTGCTGCCGGCAGGGATAGGGGTGACGGAGGGCAGCATCGCCGGCATGACCCAGGCGATCCTCGCTGTGCCGCGAAGCCTGGGGGTGGCCTCGGCGCTGCTTGTGCGGGCCGTGATCCTGGGGTTTGGCTTCGCGCTGGGGCTGGTGGCGTTCGCTGTGCTGGGGCGGTCGACAGCGAGGCGGGCCGGCGGGGTCAAGGCAGGCCCGGCGGCCGGGCGGCCTCGATTCGAGGCGGGACGGCTTCACACGGCGGACTAGTCTCCGGGGTGGGCGCCGGCCGGCGCGACCACACTGCCCTTCGAAGCCTCTGGCGAGACCCGAGTTCCCTACAGGCGCTCCGCCCTGACGACCAAGCGGTGGCTGTACGTCATCGAGGCGCCGTTGAACGTTCCGTCGCAGGTGATGAGGGTGAGGGTCTCGCGGCTGGTGGGTCCCACGATCTCCTGGACGGGCGCTCCCTCGGCTTCGTAGGCCACGCTCTGTGTGACGACGTACTGGTAGGTGCTGCCGTCTTCGAGGCGGAGCTCGACGAGGTCACCGAGCGTGAGCTCCCGGAGCCGAGCGAAGACCGCCGGGCCGTAGTTCCGACGGTCCAGGTGGCCTGAGAGGACGATATTGCCCGCCTGGCCGGGCCTGGCAGTGAAGTCGTACCAGGCGACGTCTTCGGGCCCGTCCGGGACCTGCATACGCCCGTTTGCGTCGATACCTCCGACGATCACGGGGGCATCGACACCGATCTTGGTAATGACCAGCCGGCCGATTCCGATGCCGGCAGCGTAGGGGGCATCGGCGGGCGGGGCCCCATCCGTGGGCGGGGCGTCGGTCGTGGGTAGGGTTTCGGATGACGCCGGCGGGACGGCGCGGCTCTCGCGCATGAGCGGGTTTGGCGTCAGCAGCAGGACGATGCCGGCCACCGTTCCTGCCAGGGCGAGAACCAGGTATATCCTCAGCAGGGGGCGTAGCGGCAAACTCGGACTCCTTCGCACTCGAGCCGAACGGTCACTTCGGGCCTGCAGCCTCGGTCTAGCCGGTAGGCGTGGCGCCCCGCATCAGGTAGTAGAAGGCCCAGCTCCCGCCCCCGGCCAGAACGATGACCGCAGCCGCCGTGAGCGGTCTCCACGGTACGAGGGGGCCCTCGCCGCCGTCACCTGCCGCCGGAAGGCCGCTAAGGCTGGCCTCGGAGGAGGATGGGGTCTCGGCTGCCCCGGCTGCCAGGGACACATCGGGCTCCGACTGCGGAGGCCGGGCCTCGGCCTGGACGAGAACAGCGGTGGCTGTGGGCTCGCCGGGCACCAGCACGACCGCGGGCGCGCCGGTCGAGGGCTCAGGGTCGTCGGCGGCTGCAGTAGCCGTGGGGTCGGCGGGCGTCCCGCTCGGGTCAGGGGTGGGCGAGCCGTCAGGTGTCGGAGTAGCCGAGGAAGCGGCCGTCGGCGAGGGCGTCGTGGACGGCGTGGGTGACGGGCTGGGTGTAGATGTCTCCGTAGGCGTGGCCGTGGGCGCCTGCGTCGGGGTTTGCGTTGGTGTGGCGGTCGGCTCAGGCGGAGCGGAGACGGACAGGGTGCCGTCGTAGAAGATGACGCTCATGGGAGCGCCGAACTGATCGCTGAGCGTGCCGCTCTGGATGAGGATCGAGGTAGCCCCGGCCGCCTTGCCGAGGAATCGGATAGTGGCGAGCGTGCCGGAGCCGCTCACGGGAGGGGCGGGAGAAAGAAGCGTGAACTGGTATTGGACGGTGCCGGCGACATTGTCCACGCTATTGAGAAGCACGCTTCCTGGTTGTTCAGAGGGTCCGGGGAAGCCGCCGGGGAAGACCTGGACTCCGCCGAGCAAGGGGTCGACGTCCACTACTTCGGCGATGGCGGGGTTGAAGCCCACGACGATGCTGGCGCCGTAGAGGTCTGTGGCGTCCACGATGGTGATGCTGACGTCGCCGACCTCGTCTACACCGATATCGACGTGGGCGGGCGTCACCTGGACGAGAGTGCCGGCCGCGTCGGCGGGAGGGTGGTATACTATCGCAGACCCCACCAGGGCGAGCCCAGCGAGGGCCACGACCCTAGTCCATGCGCACAGTCCTTGCGATCGATGAGGCACTGCTGGCCTCCTCCTTCAATCTGAGTGCGAGTGATTATCGACCAAAGGGCGCACTTCCTATAGGCCTGGTCTCGCACCTTGGAGGTAGGCCGTTGGGGTCTCAGGAGGTGGGTTTCGGCGGGCAGGCGTGTAATGGGCCTGTGGTAGGGACGTTGTAAGACTGGAGGAGTCCAGTTGTTGCCATCGCCGAGCATCCTGTCAGCGGCCGTCCTGCGCCGGTTTCCACGCCGTCTTAGCGGCCGCGGAAAACTGCTGGCGGGCCTGGTCGGCGTTGAGCTCCTTCTCCTCCTCGCTCTCATCGCGTTCGTCGTCGTGTCGGCGCGAGGGGGCGACGAGTTCCAGGCTCGCAGGGCCCTGCTCGCGGAGGGTGATCTGCCGGCGGGGTGGGTGGCGGTCTCGCCCGACACCTATCCTTTCATGGAGAACAGCCCGGTGATCCGTCTCCTCCTGGAGGAAGAGACGGTGGCGGGTGCGTTCTCGTCGTACCGAGACCCGACGGATTCCTCCGCCGTGGCCACTTACGTCGTCTTCCGTCCCGACGCTCCGCTGACGCTGGAAGGGGAACCGCGCGGGGAAGACCTGACGCGGCTGGCGCTTCTCGTCAGCGAGATGGAGCGTCTGGGGAGGGAGAGGCTCGGCGGTGTCCTGCCGGAGGTCGCGTTCGCCGTCAGCGATGTGCCGGTCTCCGGGTCGCTGCGCGGGCGGAGCGTGGCGCCTGTCGTGGGAGAGGGCATGCAGTCGGACTTCGTGGTCTTCAGCGCGGGTCCGGTGATGGCCCTGGTGATGGTGGAGCACCCACGCGGCGAAGAGCCGTTTCGTTCGGTGGAGGAGCTGGCGTCGCTGGTGCACGGGCGTATCCTCGACGAGCTGAGCTGACCCTCGCCGCTCCCCGCCCCCAACTTCAATCTCCTCGACATCTTCATTCGAGCGATCTGGAGCGCTTGCCAGGACCTCTCCCTCGGCGTAGGGGTTTTCCCGAAGATCCTGTCGGAAAAACCCTAAACTCAGGCGTCTAAACTGCCGAGTATTGAAACGGGTCATACTGCGGATGGCGTATGACGAAAGATGGACTCCCCGCCCGCCGAGGCCGGAGCCAAGGCGGCGCGCTGAGAAAGGAGAAGTAACTGCTGGGGCAAATCCGTTCCGCCTGGTCCGCGATAGGACAGGCCAGGCTCTGGCAGGGAGGCAATTCTGAAAGGGAAGGAGGTGCTGGAGAATGAGGCGACTTCTTGATCTGATGCGCAGAGTCCGTCGGGACGAGCGCGGTATCACCGGCCTGGAGACGGCGATCATCCTTATCGCTTTCGTGATCGTCGCCACGGTCTTCTCCT
>CAZFGZ010000143.1:0-5823 GCA_964518585.1 uncultured Dehalococcoidia bacterium
CCCCCCCCCCCCCCCCCCCCCGGCGGCGGCGGGCGGCCGGCCGTCCGCCCCTACGAGGGACATTCCGGGGTAGGGCGAGCGCCCCTACGTGGTGGAGCGCTGGAGCCTTGGAACCTTGAGGCGGGAAGGTGGAGGCGGGAGAGAGCGGGGGCGCACGGCCGTGCGCCCCTACGAGGAACGCTACGGGGCCGGGCGGAGGCGGTGGAGATTCTTCGCTTCGGTCAGAATGACAAGAGGGGGAGGGTCAGAATGACAAGAGGGGGAGGGTCAGAATGACAGGGGGGGCGGTCGGCCGCCTTGCTGAGGGCTATGGGCGCCGGCGCGCGGCCACGTAGTGGACGTAGCGGCTCATGGCGCGGGCCGCGCGCTCGATGTCGGGGTAGACGGCGACTCCGGCGGCGGCGAGCTCGTCGCGCGCCCGCATGACGGCCTTCCAGTGGTGCTCCTCGGATGACTCGGGGTTCTCGATGACGAGCATGGTGGCCTTGCCGCTCTCGGTACCCAGCCGCTTGAGCCGGTCGAGGGTCTCGCGGACGGCCTTTTCACCGCCGCCATGACGGAGGATGTGGTGGACAGGCGTGTTGGCGATGATGGCGTCGTAGGCGGGGCTGGCGGCCATCATCTCGACGATGTCGAGGGGGTTGAATGCGCCGAAGCCGAGGATGGAGCCGTCGATGGGATTGCCGACCCAGTCCCAGGCGTGGGGCACCTTGTCGCGGAGATGCTCTCTTATCTGCTGCGGGAGTGGGGCGAGCTCGAGGCCGGCTTCGTGGCAGAGGTCGGCGGCCTCGACCGTGCCGCCGCCCGCCCCTCCGAGGACGCCGACGCGCGGGCCAGCGGGGGGGCCGGCGTTCCTGAAGGCCACGAGCATGTCGATGAGGTCATCGAGGCTGCCGACCTCGAGGGCTCCGGCCTGGCGCACGGCGGTCTGCCAGATAGCCTGTCGGCTGGCCAGGGAGGCGGTGTGGGAGGCGGTGGCAGCGTGGCCGGCCGGGGTGCGGCCGCCCTTGAGGACGGCAACCGGCTTGCGGCCGGCGGCGCGACGGAGGGCCTCGAAGAAGCGCTTGCCGTCGCGGACGCCCTCGATGTAGGCGGCTATCACGTCGGTGTCGGGGTCGCGTGCGAAGTGGTCGAGGAAGTCGGCTTCGTTGAGGTCGAGGGCGTTTCCGTAGCTGATGACCTTGCTGAATCGGAGGCCCCGGAGGGAGCCGCGACCGATGACACGGAAGGCGTGGCTTCCGCTCTGGGAGAGGAAGCCGACGTTGCCGGGCTCGGTGGGGAGATCGGGATCGAAGGTGAGCTTGGCCTTGGGGTAGTAGAGGCCCATGCAGTTGGGGCCGATGACGCGGATGCCGGCCTCTCTGGTGCGCCTGGCGAGCTCACGCTCGAGCTCGGCGGCGTCCTCGTGGCCGGTCTCGCTGAAGCGGGCGGTGAAGAAGTGGATGAGCCTGGTGCCCTTGGCCCTGGCGCCTTCGACGAGATCGAGGGCGGCGCCAGCCGGAACGGCGGAGATGACGAAATCGACGGGGCCGGGGACGTCCTGAAGCCTGGGGTAGACCTTGTGCCCGAGGAGCTCGTCCAGCTTGGGGTTTATGGGGTAGACGGGGCCGGGGAATCCTATCTTGAGGAGGCCCTGAAAGAACTCATGGCCGGGGCTGCGCTCGTTGGCCGAGGCTCCGGCGACGGCGACGCTTCGGGGGTGAAAGAGGGGCTCGAGGTCGTCGCGCGCGGTCGCGCGTGTGGTGGTCCGCTTGGTGCGCGTTCTCGCCATCGGTTGGTCGCTCCACGGTCTGCTGTGCGCACAAAGAACGGCATCACGGCCACAGGGGCTCAGCCGTCGCCGGCGACGTGCGGCCGGATACCGATACCAGCGTACCTCACTTTCACGTCTACGTCACCCTACCGTCTACTGATCTGGACCGTAGGGCGCAGCGAAGCGTACTGGACGCGGGCAGGGGAGGTCAAATACGATGGCAGCCCAGCGTCATGACAGGCGAAGGAGGTCTCACGTGCAGACTACCCGCGACGAGTACATGCCGACGAAGGCGGACCGCTTCACCTTTGGGCTCTGGACGGTGGGGAATCGCGGGCGCGACCCGTTCGGGGAGCCTGTCCGCGACGCCATCCCACCGGAGCGCATCGTGGAGAGGCTGAGCGATCTGGGCGCCTACGGCGTCAGCCTGCACGACAATGACCTCGTCCCCATCGATGCCACACTCCGACAGCGGCAGCGCATCGTACGGGGGTTCCGGCGCGCCCTAGCCGACTGCGACATGCAGGTCCCCATGATGACCACGAATCTGTTCTCCCACCCGGTGTTCAAGGACGGGGCTTTCACCTCCAACGAGGCAGGCGTTCGTGCTTTTGCCCTCCAGAAGACCATGCGCTCCATCGACCTCGGCGTGGAGCTAGGGGCACACATCTACGTGTTCTGGGGCGGGCGAGAGGGCGCCGAGGTGGACGCCTCCAGGGATCCCAGGGAGGCCATCAGGCGATACAGGGAGGCTCTCAACTTCCTGTGTGAGTATGTGTCCGACCAGGGATATGAGATGGTCTTCGCCCTTGAGGCGAAACCCAACGAGCCCCGCGGCGACATCTACTTCCCCACCACCGGCCACCTGCTCCACTTCATCACCACGCTGGACCGGCCGGAGATGGTCGGCGTCAACCCTGAGGTCGCCCATGAGCAGATGGCCGGGCTGAACTTCTTCCACGGCGTTGCCCAGGCCCTCGAGGCGGGCAAGCTGTTTCACATCGATCTGAACGATCAGAAGCCCGGTCGGTACGACCAGGACCTCCGCTTTGCGTCTGAGAGCCCGAAGGGGATGTTCTTTCTCGTGAAGCTGTTGGAGGAGGGGGAATACCAGGGACCCAGGCAATTCGACGCGCATGCCTACCGGACGGAAGACGAGGAGGGCGTGTGGGACTTCGCGCTGGGCTGCATGCGCACCCACAACATCCTACGGGCCAAGGTGCGCCGCTTTCAGGAGGACGGGGAGATACAGGCCGCTCTGGCTTCTCTGCGCGCCAAGGACGCTGGCCTGGCTGAGCTTACCGGCGGCTATTCGGCGGAGAAGGCCCGCAGGCTGAAGGGGATGCGGTTCGACATTGATGCGCTCGCGCGTCCTGGTCTGGGCTACGAGCGGCTGGACCAGCTCGTCACGGAGCTCCTGCTGGGGGTTCGCTAGCCGACAAGTCGTGCAGGGTATGGAAGGTGTCCCGGAGGAGCGGGTAGAGGTCACGATACCGGTCGTACAAATCATCGTAGACGCTGCTCGCCTGGGGACGCGGCTGGAGCCGCTCCCCGGTGCGGACGGCGGTTCGGCACGCCTGGGGCACGCTCTGGAACAGGCCCGCGCCCACGCCCGCCAGGAGAGCCGCCCCGAAGGCAGGGCCTTCGTCGGCGGCCAGACTGACGACGGGCAGGCCCAAGATATCGGCCTGGATCTGACGCCAGAGGCGGCTGCGGGCGCCGCCGCCGATGGCCCGCGCCTCCTTGGGGATGATGCCGAGCCCCCGCACCAGCTCCAGGGAATCGCGCAGGCCGAAAGCCACGCCCTCCATCACGGCGCGGGCCATCTCCGGCAGGCCCTGCCGGCTGGTCAGGCCGATGAAGGCACCCCGGGCGAAGGGGTCGGCATGGGGGGTCCGTTCCCCTGTGAGGTAGGGCAGGAAAAGCAGGCCGCCTGCTCCCGGAGGGACCCGCTTTGCCAGTCTGTCCAGCCACTGCTCCACCTCGCGTCCCCTGGGAGCCGCGGCCCTCATCAGATCGGCGAGCCATCGCAGGGAGCCGCCAGCGGAGAGCATGACTCCCATCACGTGCCACAGCCCGGGGGAGGCGTGGCAGAAGGAGTGCAGGCGCGCCTCGGAGTCCACAAGCGGTTCGGGTGTGGCGGCGAAGATAACGCCGGAGGTGCCGATGCTGGAGGTGAGGATCCCCGGCTCGACGGCGCCGCTGCCCACTGCTCCCCCCGCCTGATCGCCTGCTCCGGCCACCACGGGCGTTCCCGCCGGGAGTCCCAGGGCACTCGCCGCTTCCCTGCTGAGCCGCCCGCTTACCTCGGGTGATTCCAGTGCGGGAGGGAGCCACTGCGGACTCAGATCCAGCGCCCTCAACATCGCCTCCGACCACCTGCGGCGGCGCACATCGAAGAGGAGGGTGCCCGAGGCGTCTGAGACGTCGCCGGCATGCTCTCCGGTAAGCCGAAGCCGGAGGTAGTCCTTGGGCAGGAGCAGTCGCCGCAGGCGCCGGAAGTGCCCGGGCTCGTTATTGCGCAGCCACAGCACCTTGGGCGCGGTGAAGCCGGTAAGCGCCCGGTTCCCTGTGAGCGTGACGAGCCGGGCCAGGCCCAGCTTCTGCTCGATCTCCTCGCATTCGGCCGCCGTGCGCTGGTCGTTCCACAAGATGGCCGGCCGGATGACCCTGTCCGCGCGGTCAAGGAACACTGAGCCGTGCATCTGGCCGGTCAGGCCGATGGCGGCCAGGGCGCCGGAGCGAAAGGCGCGCCGCTTGCCAAGACTGCTTACGGCCCTCACACAGGCCCGCCACCAGTCGTCCGGGTCCTGCTCTGTCCAGCCGGGCCGGGGCGAGGCGACCTCGCAGGGGGCCGTGGCGGCCTCCTTCACCGCGCCGGTCGCGTCTGCGACCACGGCCTTCAGGCCTGATGTCCCCACGTCAATGCCGAGCAGCAGCTCATTCATCAGCGAGCGGTGGGATCTCCTGAGGCCAGAGATGGTTCCACGGGCGCTCGCACTCGTAGGCATAGGATGCCTGGAGGACGAGGTCTTCGCGGTGACGCGGCCCCACGATCTGGAGACCGGCGGGGAGGCCAGCGTCGGTGAGGCCGGCGCGGACGGTCGCGGCGGGATGGCCCGACAGGTTGAAGGGATAGGTGAACGGGATGACCGCCAGCGGGCTGGCGACCGGCTCACCGTCGATCTCAAGGGGCATCTTCCCGTGGGCGTCGAAGGCCTCGGTGGCAAGGGTCGGCGTGAGCAGGAGGTCATAGCGCTCGAAGAGGTGCCAGAGGAAGTTGACCAGGCCGGCGCGGGCCTGCTGCGCCGCTCCGTATTGCTCGGGCGTGAGGTTGCGTGCGCCTTCGGTTCCTGTTAGGAAGCCGCGGCCGAACTCCGCGCGGTGCCCTTCGATGAGGGGGGCGATCTCCGCATAGACCTCACCGCCGGCGACGACCGCCCAGGCCAGGCCGGGGTCCGAAATCCCCTCTTCGAGCTCCTCGACGCGGTGGCCAAGGCGCTCGAACACGCGCACGGCGTCGCGTACCTCGCGCATGACGTCCGGCTGGACTTGGGCGTAGCCCAGGGTTGGGCTAAAGGCGATGCGAAGGCGCGAGGGCAGGCGCTCGAGCGCGTCTACGTATGAGATGCCGGGATGGGGGAGAGAGTCGGGGTCGGAGGGGTGGGCCCCGACGACGGCGTCCAGGTAGAGGGCGGCGTCGCGCACCGTGCGGGTCAACGGGCCGTAGGCCACCGTGTCGCTCCACGTCAGCATGTGGAACGGGCCACGTGGGATGCGGCCGAAGGTCGGCTTGATGCCGAAGCAACCGGTGAAGCAGGCGGGGATGCGGATGGACCCACCGCCGTCGGAGCCGGTGGCAAGCGGAACCATCCCGGAGGCGATCGCGGCCGAGGAGCCGCCGCTGGAGCCGCCCGGGGTTCGGGCGGGATTCCAGGGGTTTCGGGTTACGCCGAAGAGAAGGTTCTTGGTGAAGGCTGTGTAGCCGAACTCCGGGGCGTTGGTCTTGCCGAGCACGATGGCTCCGGCCTGCCGGAGCCGTTCGACCTGCACGGAGTCCCGCTCGGGCC
>CAZFGZ010000144.1:0-5787 GCA_964518585.1 uncultured Dehalococcoidia bacterium
CTCACCAAGCAAACGGAAAGGGGGTAAGTGTACGGGATCTACTGAACGAGTACATGTCCTTGCCCCTAAGTATCCCCTGTGCTAGCATCGCTGAGATTCGCGAGGCAAGCACACACACCGGGAGATATCCTTGCTCGAGGCCTATGGCCGAGTCGGCTTCCTGCTGATCCTTGCCGTCCTGTTCCCACTTGCTGCCATCCTGGGTTCGTTCTTCTTCGGCCTGGTCAAACTGCGTCCTCACAAGCCGAACCGGGTGAAATCCGACACCTACGAGTGCGGCATGACCACGGTGGGCCACGCCTGGGGGCAGTTCAACTTCCGCTATTACCTCTTCGCCCTCATGTTCGTGCTCTTCGATGTCGAGGCGGTATTCCTGTACCCATGGGCGGTGGCATTCCGTCAGGTGAAGCTTTTCGGCTTCATAGAGGCGGTGATCTTCGTGCTGATCCTGCTGGTGGGCTACACCTACGCTTGGCGCAAGAAGGCGCTGGAGTGGTCCTAGAAGATTGGGAGCGGGATGGCTGCGCCGACGACAACTCTGCCAGGTCCCCAGGTGGCCGAGCGCGTCCGAGCGGCTCTGCCGGGCATCGCGCTCGAGGAGTCCGAGCAATGGGTGACGCCAGAACCGCCGGCGCTCCCGGAAGTCGCACGCTTTCTGCGCGATGACCCCGAGCTTGACTGCAAGTACCTAGTGGCGATTACCGGGGTGGACTACCTGGACCACTTCGAGCTCGTGTATCATCTCTCCTCCCTGACACGAAATCACCTGGTGACCCTGAAGGTGCGTGTCCCGGACCATGACCAACCGCAGGTACCCTCGGTGACGACGGTATGGATAGGGGCTCACCTCCAGGAGCGAGAGGTCTACGACCTCATGGGCATTCGCTTCACCGGTCACCCGAATCTGCAGCGGCTGCTCCTGTGGGAAGGCTTCCCCGGCCATCCGCTCCGCAAAGACTTCCTCACCCTTCCCGGCGGCTTCCGCCCCGGCCTGCGGCGATTCCCCAACGAGTTCCCCGAAGGGCAGGAGGGGTCGCCCTGATGCCTATCCGCACCGAGCCCTTCGTGGTCAATGTCGGGCCTCAGCACCCCAGCACCCACGGTGTGTTCCGCATGCGGGTGACACTCGACGGGGAACGCATCACAGAAGTGGAGATGGTGGTGGGATACCTCCATCGCTCCATGGAGAAGCTGGCCGAGGAGCGCACCTACACCCAGAACATACCGTTCACCGACCGCATGGACTACCTTTCAGCCATGACCGGCAACCTGGCCTACTGCCTGGCAGCCGAGAAGCTCTCGGGCATTCCCGTGCCCGAGCGGGCTAGCTACCTGCGGGTGATCTTCGCCGAGCTCCAGCGCATCGCCAGCCATGCCATGGCCATCGGCACCTACCTCAACGACTGCGGGGCCTGGCATACCCCCCTCATGTACCTGTTTCGGGAGCGAGAGAAGGTTCTGGACCTGTTCGAGATGACCTGCGGGGCCCGCCTGACCACCAACTACATGCGCATCGGCGGGGTGGCCTTCGATATCCCTGACGAGTTCGCCCCCGCCCTCCGGGCCCTCTTGGAAGAGCTGCCTGACCGCTTCGGCGAGTACGAGGACCTCCTGGTAGAGAACGAGATCGTCCTGATGCGCAGCCGCGACGTAGGCGTGCTGCCGCCCGACCTGGCTGTGGCCGCCTCCATCAGCGGGCCCATGCTGCGGGGCAGCGGGATCGCTTGGGACATCCGCAAGGCCGACCCCTACTGCGTGTACGACCGCATGGACTTCGACATCCCCGTGGGCTACAACGGCGACTGCTATGACCGCTTCATCGTGCGGCTGGAGGAGCTGCGCCAGAGCGTTCGCATCATAGAGCAGGCGCTGGAGCAACTCCCGGGCGGGCCCATCTGCGCCGATGTGCCCCTGATGCTCCGCCCGCCCATAGGTGAGACCTACTCCCGCATCGAATCGCCCAAGGGAGAGTTGGGCTTCTATCTAGTGAGCGACGGCGGTCCCACGCCCTATCGCTTCAAGGTACGCTCGCCTTCTCTGCTCAACCTTTCGGCCCTGAAGGAGATGATCGTGGGGATGACGGTGGCGGACGCGGTAGTGACCCTGGGCAGCATCGATATCAACCTCGGGGAGGTCGACCGGTAGTGCCACTGCTCGCTCCCTGGTACGACTTCCGCGACCTTTCGCACGCCGTGCGCCGCATGCTGGATGCGATAGCCGATGCGGGCGGGCCCGACTGGCTCATCTACGTCGTCAGCGCGGTCATTGGCTGCGCGGCCCTGGGCATCGTCATAGCCGGGGCAGCCATGTTCAACATCTGGCTAGAGCGAAGGCTCGTCGGCCGCATCCAGGTCCGCCGCGGGCCCAACCGGGCGGGCCCCTGGGGCCTCCTCCAGCCCATAGCCGATACCCTCAAGCTCATCCAGAAGGAAAGCCTCACGCCCCGCGCCGGCGACTTCGTCGTGTTCGCCCTGGCGCCGGTGCTGGTGTTTGTGCCGGCCATCCTGGCCTTTGCCGTGCTCCCCTGGGGTCCCGGGATGACCTTCACCGACCTCAACGTCGGGTTACTCTACATCGTGGCCATCACGTCGGTGACCGTGCTTGCGGTGTTCATGGCCGGCTGGTCCTCCAACAACAAGTACTCGCTCCTGGGGGCCATGCGGGGCATCGCCATGCTCATCAGCTACGAGATCCCTGCGGTGCTGACTCTCCTGGGGGTAGTGATCTTCGCGGGGACCATGAGCATCAGCGGCATCGTCTTCTGGCAGGAAGACCAGCGCATCTGGTTGGTGGTGCTCCAGCCCCTGCCGTTTGTCATCTATCTTGTCACGGCCGCCGCCGAGATCAACCGAAGTCCGGCCGACATCCCCGAGGCCGAGTCCGAGCTCGTGGCCGGCTACCACACCGAGTACTCGGGCATCAAGTTCGGCATGTTCTACGCGGTGGAACTGGTGAACGGGGTTGCCGTCTCCGCCCTCATCGCCTCCCTGTACTTCGGGGGCTGGTGGCTCTTCGGACTCAACCGCTGGATCCCCGGCTGGGTCATCTTCATCGGCAAGGTCTACGCCTTCTACTTCGTGCTCATTTGGCTGCGCGGGACGCTGCCGCGCTTCCGCATCGACCAGCTCATGGCCTTTGCCTGGAAGTTCCTGCTGCCGCTGGCGCTCGTCAACATCTTTCTCGTGGCACTTGAGGTGCTCATCTGGGTGGAGTACGAGGTAAGCGCGGCGGTAGTGCTACCCATCTTCAGCGCCGTCAACATCGCCCTGGCCGGGCTGCTGTTGGTTGCCTGGACGCGGCTGATGGCCTTCCGCTTCGAGCGGCTGCCCAAGCGGCCCCGAATGTATGGAGACATCAGCGTTCCCGCGGAGCAGCCCGCCGGTGCGGCGTCCTGAGGCCCTCTGGCAAAATGAGATGAGGAGAGGGCTTGTGTTCGGCTCGGCCACGTCTCGGGCCACCTCCGGCGGGATTTCTGCAGTGCCTTCCTGTTGAGGTAAGCAGGATGATCGAAGACACCGGCATCGTCGTGGCTTTCTGGGTGCTAGCGGTGGTCACCGTGGGCGCCGCGGGCATGGTCATCCTGGCGCGCAACCTCATCCATGCCGTGCTGTTCCTGGTGCTCAGCTTCGTGGGCATCGCGGGCCTCTACATCACCCTCTCCGCCGACTTCGTGGCGGTGGTCCAGGTGCTCATTTACGCCGGCGCGATCTCCGTGCTCATGCTGTTCGCCATCATGCTGACGCCCCTGGCCGACCGCGGAAACACCGGGGGTGTCTTCCAGGCCCCGGCCATCGTCCTGGCAGCTCTCATGGCCGGGACCATCGCCTTCGTAGCCCTGGACACCGACTGGAACAACGTCACGCGGGCGGCGCCATCGGACACGCCCGCGATTATCGGCGAGGCGCTCCTGGATCCGTTCGTGCTGCCCTTCGAGATCGCCTCGGTCTTGCTGGTGGCCGCGATGATCGGGGCCATCCTTTTGGTGCGGGAGGAGTAGGGTGCCCATACTGACTGTGTCTGTAGGGTTGGGGCACTTCCTCATCGTGGGTGCCCTTCTCTTCGCTATAGGCATGTACCTGGTGCTGGCCAAGCGCAACGCCGTCGCCATCCTTATGGGCATCGAGCTGATGCTCAACGCCGTGAACTTGACGCTGGTGACGTTCTCCCGCTTCATCGACATCTCTGATCCCCAGCGACAGCTCGACGGGCACGTGTTCGCGGTGTTTGTGATCACGGTGGCAGCCGCGGAGGCGGCGGTGGCTCTGGCCCTGGCCGTAGCGGTGTACCGGCACCGCGAGACCATCGATGTCAACCGTATCAACCTGCTGAAGTGGTGAGCACCGTGTGGACGAAGTTCATGGAGGTGAAGACGGGCTACATGGCCGAGGTGTGGCGGGATCTATTCCGCGCCGAGGGCGTGGCGGTCCGCATCGTTCCGCCCCTGGAGGGCCCTGCGCCGTACGCGGAGCCCCGCGAGATCTGGGTGCCCGATAGCAGGACCCACGTGGCTAGAGAGATCCTGAGGAAGATCTAGATGCTGGGCACCGTCCCAGAAGGGGCCGTCTGGGCCATCCCCCTGCTGCCGCTGGGCTCGCTGGTGGCCATAGCGCTGCTCCGCCCCGAGCCCCGCTGGAGCGGCTACCTCACCGTCGGCACCATCGGCCTGTCCTTCCTGTTCTCGCTGTGGGTGCTGGACAGCGCAATCGCCGCCGACGGCGAGCGCATCGCCTTCGAGACCCACGAGTGGCTGACCCTGCGCTCCCTGGGCGTAGACCTGACCGTCAACGTTGGGGCGCGGGTGGACGGCCTCACCGCCGTCATGCTGATGGTGGTGACCGGCGTCTCTCTGGCCGTGCAGTTCTACTCGCAGGCATACATGGCTGGCGATGGAGGCTACTCGCGCTACTTCGCGTACATGTCGCTGTTCACCGCCTCCATGCTCATGCTGGTACTGGCCGACAACCTCATCCTGCTGTACGTGGCTTGGGAGATGGTGGGGCTATGCTCCTACCTGCTCATTGGCTTCTGGTTCCACCGGCGAGAGGCAGCGCGAGCGGCGATGAAGGCCTTCGTGGTTACCCGCCTGGGAGACCTGGGCTTCCTGCTGGCCATCCTGCTGATGTACGCGAAGGCCAACACCTTCGACATCGGTGAGATCCAGGAGCTCGCGGTAGCCGGCGCCCTGAGCAGCGGCGTGATCACCGTATTCGCCCTGGGGATTCTCTCGGGGGCGGCGGGCAAATCGGCCCAGTTCCCCCTGCACGTATGGTTGCCCGACGCCATGGAGGGTCCCACACCGGTCAGCGCCCTCATCCATGCCGCCACCATGGTGGCCGCGGGCGTCTACCTCGTGGCCCGCTTCTTCCCTGTGTTCGAGGCCTCCGAAGGGGCCATGAACACGGTGGCGGCCGTCGGTGCCGTCACCGCCCTCCTGGCCGCAACCATGGGCCTGGTGATGACCGACATCAAGCGTGTGCTGGCCTACTCGACCATCAGCCAGCTCGGCTACATGATGCTGGCCCTCGGCGTGGGCGGCTACATCGCCGCCATCTTCCATCTGTTCACCCACGCCTTCTTCAAGTCGCTGCTGTTCCTCGGTGCAGGGAGCGTCAACCACGCCACATTCACCTTCGACATGCGGCGCATGGGAGGGCTGCGCAAGGTGATGCCCTTGACCTACCTCACGTTCCTCATCGCTTCCCTGAGCCTGGCGGGCATCTTCCCATTCGCCGGGTTCTGGTCAAAGGACGAGATCCTGGTCGACGCCTGGCTGCACCAGAAGGCCGT
>CAZFGZ010000145.1:0-5778 GCA_964518585.1 uncultured Dehalococcoidia bacterium
TCTCAGACCATGTCCGGCCGGGGCCACTTGAGGTCGCAGCTCAGACAGCGCGCCTGCACCATGATCCCGCCGCTCCAATAGCTGGCGGTGAACCGCTTGTGACAGCGGGGGCACTCCTGATCGCCCACCCTTACCTCGCGGGTCTCTGCCGCCCGCTGGGCCCCCTCCGAAGCCTTACGCTCGCCGGCCTCGCCCGAAGTCATCCATGCACCTCCCTGCTAGATTTTAGCACCGTCTGCCGGGACTTGGTATGCCAGCGGAAGCGATTCTTCAGGTCTGCGGCTATCCGGCCGGCGTGATGACGAGGGATGCCGGTCTCGCGGGTAGAGCCCCGTCCTCAACGGGCGGCCCGGAGCACCCGGCCGGCCGAGGCGCCTGTGTGGACTCCCTCATCGACCACCACCCGGCCGTTGACGATGACGTAGCGAATCCCCGCTGGATGCTGGCGGGGCTCTTCGTAGGTGGCGGTATCCGTGACCGTCGCCGGGTCGAAGACCACCAGGTCCGCGAGCCAGCCGGGCCGCAGCTCGCCGCGCTCAGCGAGCCCGTGCTTGCCCGCCGGCAGTGAGGTCATCTTGCGCACCGCCTC
Source organism: uncultured Dehalococcoidia bacterium (assembly GCA_964518585.1). Taxonomy (GTDB): domain Bacteria; phylum Chloroflexota; class Dehalococcoidia; order DSTF01; family CAZFGZ01; genus CAZFGZ01. The sequence continues at coordinate 590 of CAZFGZ010000145.1, forward strand.
CTCCAGGCTGAGCAGGCCCATCTCGCGGACGTAGCGTCCCAGCACCCGGGGGAAAGTGCCGTACAGCCGCGGATGCGGCTTCCCGCCGGGAGTCGGTATGCCGTCCGAGCCGAACATAGTCAGCTCGTGGCTCATGACGCGCTGCACGTCCTCCTCGCTCATCATGAAGACCACCGCCACCACCGCGTTCTCCTCCTCCTCCAGCAGGCGTTGGGCCGCCTCCACGGGCGGGAGGCCCATCTCCCGCGCGATCTCGGCCAGGTTCATCCCCTCGTACCGGTGCTGGTGCCGGACGCTGCTGATAAGGACCTCCTCAGGCTCCCACTCTTCGCTCCCCCGCATTAGCACAGCGACGCCGAGGCTGGTGCTGCCCGCCGTGTAGGGGTAGACATCGGCGGTAACGTCTGCGCCGCGCGCCCGCGCCCCCTCTATCCGCCGCAGGCTCTCCTCCACGCGGCCCCAGTTGCGCCGACCCGCCGCCTTCAGGTGCGAGATCTCGACCCGCACGCCTCCCTCCTCGCCGATGCGGATCGCCTCCTCCACCGCCTCCAGCAGCCCGTCGCCCTCGTCTCGGATGTGGCTGGCGTACATGCCCTCGTACTCCGCCGCCACCCGGGCCAGCTCGATGAGCTCCTCCGTGTCGGCGAACATCCCGGGCGGGTAGATGAGCCCGCTGGAAAGTCCCAGCGCTCCGGCTTCCAGCCCCGCAGCCAGCAGATCCTTCATGGCGCCGAGTTCCGAGGCGCTGGGCGGACGGCGCTCCATCCCCATCGCCAGGAAGCGCAGGGTGTTGTGCGGCACGAACGAAGCCACGTTGAGCGATGGGCCGGCCTCCTCCACCGCTCGATAGTACTCCTCCGTGGTCGTCCACTCAGCTACGTCCACCGGCCCCAGGATGGAACCCAGCACTGTTCTGTAGAACTCCAGGTAGGCCTCCGAGGCCGGCGCCGGGCCCACGCCGCAGTTCCCCACTATCTCCGTGGTGACACCCTGCATCACCTTGAAGTCGACGGCGGGCTCTCGCACCAGCGCCAGGTCGTCGTGCGTGTGGACATCGACGAAGCCGGGGGCGACCACGCACCCGGCAGCGTCAATCGTGCGCGCCGCCTCTGCCCGCAGCGTCCCCACCTCCACGATGCGGTCCCCGGCGACCGCCACGTCCGCCCGGAAGCCCGGCCGGCCGCTGCCGTCCACCACCGTCCCGTTGAGAACGACGAGATCGGGCCTCTGGGGTCCAGGCTGCGACGAGATTCGCCTACTCGTAGCGTAGCGCCTCTGCGATCGGGATGCTGGCCGCCTGTCGCGAAGGGATGAAGGTCATGACAAGCGAGGCGGCATAGGCGAAGAGGGCGATGAGAGAGATCTGGACCCAGGGTATGTACACCCCTTCGAAGCCGAGCGAAGACATCGCCTCGCTCGTCAGCAGGACAAAGGCCAGCAGGATGCCCATGCCGAGGCCGCAGAGGATCCCGAGGATGGTCACGAAGGACGATTCCATGAGGAAGCTGAGGGCTACCTGGCCCCGGCTGTAGCCGATGGCCCTCAGCATGCCGATCTGCTGGCGCCGCTCCACCACCGTCCGGAAGGCGATAACGCCCACCGCCGCCACTCCCACGACCAGGCCCAGGCCCATGAAGGCCTGCATCAGGTAGAAGAAGCCCCTGGAGAAGGCCATGTCCTCCTCGCGGTCGGCCTTGATGGAGCTGGCCTGCACACCGCGCGTGTAAAGGGCTGCCTCGATATCCCGGGCGACCTCCTCGGCCGCATCGGGGTCAGTCAGGCGCACGTAGTGGTACGACAGGTCAGCCCCGCCGAACACCCTGTCGACGAGCTGCTCCGTCGTGATGAAGCCGAAAAAGGTGGCGCTGGCACCGAACTGCGTGACGCCGATTATCTGGACGCGGCCTGTCTCGCCCGTGGCTCTGTCTTTCACATCCACCGCGATAGGCTCAAAGACCTTCTGCCCCTCCTCGATGCCCTCGACCTTGAACGCCGGTCCGCCGATGTTGAACCCGCCCTCCTGGGTAGCGAAGGCGTCGACCACGGCCAGATTCGGATCGTGGCTCAGGGCGTTCCAGACCGCCGCGTCGTCCTTGTAGCCGCTCGCCCTGGCCTGAAGGGGGACGTCGCCTTCGGTCAGGAAGGTGTCGTCCGCCCCCCAAACGACGTAGAACTCGAACTCGTCCTCAGGGTTCTGGCGCAGCTCGGAGGCGTAAGCCCGGGCCAGCCCCAGCTTGCCCACCGCCGCGAACTGGCTGGTATCGACGCTGCCCTCCTCGTCCAGGGCCGTCCTCAGGCTGGGGATAGGGTTGTTCGGATTCTCCTCCACCACCAGGTCCCAGCCGCCCCGGGCCTCGTCGCTGAGAAAGACGCGGCTGAAGTTGGCGTTCATCGTTGACATAACGCTGAGCGCGAAGACCACCAGGCCGATCATGGCCATCGTCATGCCGGTGCGGAACTTGCTCGCCAGGGGATAGGCCACGGCCGTCTTCAACGCCGGAACGATGCGGCTCAGACGGCCGCCAACTCTCGTCACCACGGCCAGCAGCATGTGGGCGTTGTAGACGATGACGAAGGTGCCGGTGGCGACCATCACGATGCCGCTGAAGAAGAACATCTCCTCGCCGTATTCCAGCTCGGGCGGGATGCGGCTGCCGGCGCTCAGCGCCCAGTAGACCAGCAAGATCAGGCCCAACACGGTGAACAGGGGCCGCTCCGGGAATCGCAGGTAGCGGCCGGCGATGGCCACAGCGAGGAAGATCAGCGTGGCGCCGAGAGCGTAGGGGAAGCCCTGTCCCCCACCGAGCCCCGCGAGCATAAGCAGACCGCCCAGGATTGCGAGCCCGATCGCCACGAACAGCGACCGCCGCCCCGGCCGCGTCTCCGGCTCCGGCAGGTCGCGAATGGCCCGCACGATGTTCAGCCTGCTGACCTGCCAGGAGGAGAAGGCCACGGTGACGAAGGTCAGGAAGACACCGAGGGAGTAGGAGATGATCAGGCTACGCCCGGTCACGTGGGCCTGGATGGACACGTCGAATTCGGAGAACAGGGCAGCCATGATGCCGGTCAGGAGGAGGGAAACCAGCACGCCCAGGAAGACCCCCACCAGCGCCGACATCAGGTTGTAGCCCATCCCCTCGGAGATGTACATCTGGACCAGATGACGCCTCTTCGTGCCCACCGCGCGGCTGATCCCCATCTCCGTCTTCCGCTCCGCCGCCAGCATCACGAAGATCATGACGATGAGCAGGATGCCGGCGGCGATGGAGAATAGACCCATGATCAGGAAGAAGGTCATCAGGCCGTTGCCGAGCTGCTCCGCCATGTCCACCAGGTCCTGCTTCAGAGGCTCCACCGCCAGGTCCAGATCCTGGCGCTCGATGGCTTTCTCCAGCTTAGCGGTGACGACATCTGTCAGCGCGAGCGCATCGCGGACGCCGCCCCGGTTGGAGACGGCGATGAAATCGACATCGCCCTCGCGGCTGAAGGCTGTCTGAAGGGCGTCCAGGCGGGTGACCATGCCGTCGCTTTGCTCCGGGCCGAAGTCGCCCACCAGGGTGCGCTTCTGCGCGATGTCCACGACCTTGAACGAAAACTCCTTGTTCCCGAAGAACACGGTGACCTCATCACCGGGCTGGGCGTCCAGTCCCTCCGCCGTCTTCTCGTTGAGGTACAGCTCGTCGTCGGCCAGAGAGGCCAGGTCCAGTGGCTGGCCCTGCCGGTCCACGATGTCCGGGAAGCCCTGCAGCCGCGTCTCGTCCACCCCCATGAAGCTCACGCTCGGCACGCTTAGGCGGGTGCGCGGGTTGAACACCGGCACTTCCTCCGAGAGGGCAGGCACGATGCCGTCGATGTCCGGGTCATCGCCCAGAGTGTCCTCCAGCTCCTCCACCAGCCCCTCCGGGATGCGCACATCGGCCCCGCCGAGAGTCCCCTCCTCGCTTTCGAACTCGATGACCTCGTCCACCGAGCCGAGACCCCTGAAGATCTCGTTGCTGATGCTGTGGTCCACGGTGTCGCCCGTGGTGAATGCGGCCGAGATGATCAGGGTGCTGAGCATCAGGCCGATGATGATCAGGACCGTCTGAGCGACCCGCCGGGGGATATTGCGCAGGCCGATGAGGAACATCACGCGATTGCGCAGGGCCACCAGGCCGACCGTTGCCAGGGTGATGACCAGCAGGCCCAGCGAAACCCACATGATCAGGTCCATGGGGATGCCGAAGAGACTATCCATAGGGTCTTCCTAGCTGGTAGAGCGGCAGGGCGAGCATCGCCGGCCTACTGCCCGTTCCCTTCGGTCCGCTTCTCGTCCACGATCAGGCCGTCCACCATGTAGACGATGCGGTGGGTGCGGGCGGCGATATTTGGGTCGTGAGTCACCAGGACAAACGTCTGGCCTTCGCTGCGGTTGAGCTCGCAGATCAGGTCCATGATCTGGTGGGCGTTGGTGCTGTCCAGGTCCCCGGTGGGCTCATCGCCCCAGACGATGGCCGGGTTGTTCACCAGCGCCCGGGCCACCGTGACCCGCTGCCGCTGGCCGCCTGATAGCTGCCCGGGCCTGTGGTTGGCCCACTCCCGCAGCTGCACCCGGTCCAGCGTCTCCAGGGCGCGCTGCCGCGCCGTCCCGGCGGGAACGCCGGACACCAGCAACGGCAGCTCCACGTTCTCCACCGCCGAGAGCACCGGCAGCAGGTTGTAGAACTGGAAGACGAAGCCCATCTTGCGGGCACGAAAGTCGGTCTTCTGGTTGTCCGAGAGCGTGTTGATGTTGGCGCCCTCGATGAGCACCTCGCCGGAGTCGATGGTATCCAGGCCGCTGAGGCAGTTCAGCAGGGTGGTCTTCCCGCAGCCCGAAGGGCCCATTATGGCCACCATCTCGCTCCTCTGGACCGAGAGCGTAAGCCCTCGCAAGGCGCGCACCTGCACCTTGCCGGTGTCATACGTCTTAACGACATCCCGGGCCTGGATGATCAGGTTGTCGGTGGGCACGTCCATCTCACCAACCTCCGGCCGGGCCACAGCCGCCGCTGCTCGAGCAACAGGCCGGCGGACCTGGCTACTGAGGGATGATCAACAACGCACGCGGCTCCCTTTGAGAGATCTTGGACCCCATCAATGAATGTTATGGGGCCGCGGATGCCAGTGTCAAACACTGGACGCAGGGCCGCCCTCCTCTGCTGGTCCCA